>DOZZ01000276.1:18120-18497 GCA_003517725.1 Bryobacterales bacterium
AGGTTGAAGGAGCTGGCGAACTGCCCTTCGCCCAGCGAACGGC
The DNA here is from genome assembly GCA_003517725.1 of Bryobacterales bacterium. Taxonomy (GTDB): domain Bacteria; phylum Acidobacteriota; class Terriglobia; order Bryobacterales; family Bryobacteraceae; genus DOZZ01. The sequence continues at coordinate 18,164 of DOZZ01000276.1, forward strand.
GCATTTTGGTGACGGGAATATCTTTCTTTTTGGCCGCCGCGATGAAGTTGTTCATCGCTTCGCTCCACGGCGAATTATCTTCCTGGAACACGCCGTCGGGCAGCTGCTTCAAACCCTCCTTGCGCCCGGCGACGTGGAAGATCGGCTCCACGCGCGAATAAAACGGCGCCAGCTCGGCGTGGTCGATGGGCCAGTTCTCGCCGAACCCGTCGTGGTCTTTGGCCTTGAACTCGTAGTCGCTCAGGCGGAACGACATGCGCGCCCAAAACAGCGACTTGCCGCCGATCATGCGCACGCGCACCCAGTTATACGGGGCCTTCGGATCGTGCACGTA
>DOZZ01000046.1:0-7184 GCA_003517725.1 Bryobacterales bacterium
TTCAGCTATGCCAACTCACTCGATAATCTGATGGCTGCGGTGGACCGTATCGACCGCTTTCTGGCCGGGCAAGCAGGTCCCGCGGCCCACGAAGGCTCATAAAATTGTGTGGTGCGGCTTCCAAAAGCGTTCAATAAGAGCTTGCGTCGGCCGCAGTTCCTGAGAGACAGCCCTTCACGACAACGGAATCTCGAAGTACAGCAGATCCCGTCCGGTGGCTGCTTCTTGGATACCCGAAAGGTACAGCGTGGCTCCAGGTTTTCGCCCGCTCTGGAAATAGAAGAAGCCGCTGGCGGTTTCGCCGGGCGGCAGCACGCGCGCGGCGAACGCCCGGCCCTCAATCTCCCATTGGCTCAGCGGCTGCTTGCCGCGCGAGGTCCTGGTCCCGATGCCGGGCAGCGGCGAGTTCACCACTTTGGGCTGGCGCGCGCCGTGCAGCGAATGCAGTTCGCCGGCCGGCGTGCTCTCGATGCGCGTGTTGTCGGGCATCACGTAGACGGCGCGCAGATGGTCCAGGCGCAGAGCTTTGCCGGTGTCGTTTTTGACCACCAGCAGCACCGGCAGCACGCCGTATTTGTAGGGATTGTGTTTGCCGAAGGCGGGGCGCGCCTGCTCGTCGGTTTCGAATTCCTCAGCCGCGACTGTCACGTGCTCGCTCGACTGGCGATGCGCGTAGGATTCGACCGGGCCCGGGCGAAACGTCACGCCAGCGTCCTTGTCCGCGCCATACGCGGCGGATATACTCACGATCAGCAACAACTTAACGACGGTCGCGTGCTTGAGAGCTAAGGGCATCTATTTTGTTTACCGCTTTCTGCAGGCGGCGGCCGCGCCCGCCGTCATATTGTATTTCCTGATCCGATGTGTCCGCGACGCGCGCTACCGCGGCAGCATGCTGCAGCGGCTGGGCCGCCTGCCTGCCTCTATCAGGCTGATTCCGCCGGGCGCGATTTGGTTGCACGCAGTCTCGGTCGGCGAAGTGCTCGCGGCCGTGGCCCTGGTGCACGCGCTGCGCGAACAACTGCCGGGCCTGCCCATCGTCGTCTCGACATCCACGCTGGCCGGCCGGGCGCTGGCCGAACAAAAGCTGGGAAGCCTGACGGACGCGATTATTTACGCGCCCGTCGACTATGCCTTCGCCGTGCGGCGCGCGCTGCGCATGGTCCGGCCGTCGCTGGTGATGGTGCTCGAGACTGAGATCTGGCCTAATTTCTTCCGCGAGACCAAGCGCTTCGGCTGCGGGCTGATGCTGGTCAGCGGCCGCATCTCGGATCATACGGCAAGCCGCTACCGCAAGCTGCGCGTGGCCCTCCAATCCGCCCTGGCCTTTCCCGACATGATCCTGGTGCAGAACCAGACCATGCGGGAACGCTTTATCGCGACGGGCGCCACGCCGGAACGCGTCACGGTATCCGGCAGCCTGAAATACGATTTGCAGCCGGGCACGCTGCCGCCCGATTCGCCGCTGCGGTTGTGGGTGATGGCGCAGTCCACGCCGTTGTGGATTGCGGCCAGTACCTGCGCCGGCGACGGTTTCGACGAAGAAGATATCGTGCTGTCGGCCTGGCGCCAATTGCCGGAGTGGCGGTTGATTATCGCGCCACGCAAGCCCGAGCGCTTCGAGGCCGTCGCGCGCAAGCTGCAGGCGGCCGGCATCCCGTTCGCGCGGCGCTCGCGGCTTGAGGTCGCTTCTAAGGAGCCGGTGCTGCTGCTTGACACACTCGGTGAACTGAGCTCGCTCTTCGAGCTGGCCGACGCGGTCTTCATGGGCGGCACGCTTGCGGCACGCGGCGGCCACAACATACTGGAACCGGCGTTCAGCGGCCGGCCTATGGTGGTGGGGCCGCATCTCGAGAATTTTCAGGACATCGCGGACGATTTTCTGACCAACTCGGCTCTGGTTTCAATCAAAGACGGCAGCGAACTGGCGCCGGCTTTAGCTGCCGCCATCGAGGACCGCGGCCTGGGACAGCGCGCGCTGGAACGCTCGGGCGTGGCGCGCGGGGCGGCGGCCAGGGCCGTCAGCGCCGCCGAACAATTGCTTACCACCATCGTGCCCCGCGCTTATCCGACCTTGGCGCAGCGCGTCTTTTTAACCCCGCTGACGTGGCTGTGGCGCGCCGGCAGCGTGCTCAATACACGCCGCAACCTGCGATGTCAGCTTGCGCTGGCCACCCCCGTCATCAGCATTGGCAATCTATCGGCGGGCGGCACCGGCAAGACGCCCCTGGTGCTGCACCTGGCGCAACGCCTGCGCGCCGCGGGCCATGCTCCGGCTATCCTGTCGCGCGGCTACGGCCGCACTTCGCACCATAAGGCGCTGGTGTTTGCCGCCGGCGCGCGGGCCAGCGTCACCCACACCGGCGACGAGCCCCAAATTTTTCTGCAGTCCGGCGTGGCGCCGCTGGGCATCGGCGGCCAGCGCTTTGGCGTGGGCCGGCTGATGGAAGAAAAATTTCACCCCGGCGTGTTGCTGCTGGACGACGGCTTCCAGCACCGCAAGCTGGCGCGCGCCTTCGATATCGTGCTGGTGGACGCGCTGGACCCCTTCGGCAACGGCCGGCTATTGCCGCTTGGACGCTTGCGCGAGCCGCTGGCGGCCCTTGCGCGCGCCGACGCTTTGGTTCTGACGCGGACTGAGTCGGCCGTCAACCTGACCGCTATCGAACGGCGCCTGCGGCAGATCAACCCGCTTGCTCCGGTTTACCGCAGCCGTACCGTGGGACGCACTTGGGTGCGCTTCGGCAGCGGGGAGCAGCGCCCCGCGGGCAGCTTCGACGGCCAGCCCGTGGTTGCCTTCTGTGGCCTGGGCAATCCGCAATCATTCTGGAGCACGCTGCACTGCCTGGGCATCAAAGTGGTGGAACGCTTCGCTTTCGATGACCATCACCGTTATACGCCGGGCCAGTTGCGCCGGCTGTTGCACAGCTCGCGCGCGGCGGGCGCACGGGTCATGTTGACCACGCAAAAAGACCTGATCAATCTCTGCGACGATTGCCAGAGCCTGCTGCCCGGCGTGGATCTCTACTGGCTGAAGATCGAAATCGAAATCGAGCGCGAGCCCGAGCTGTTCGGGCTCTGCCGGCAAGCCATCGAGAACTGGCGTGCGGCGTCCAACTTCAAGGCACGCTGACCACGAATACGGGCGAGTACGCCAACAATTTCCCCGTGTTCGTGCGATATTTTGCGCGGCCGTAGATTACGTGCTGCGAAAGGCCCGGAACGCCAATCTGGCAGCCGTTGCGGCACGCCGTGCCCGCCAGCTTGCCGGCCTCGGTAGTACTGAAAAAATAAGGGTTGACCGGGTCGATCGATAGCGGTGACGTGGCCGGCCCCACTTCGCAGTTCTCCTGGCGCGACGAGCAATAGAACATGCTGTCCGCTCCGGCGCCGAACTCCTCGTAGCCGAACTCGATGGTCGCGGTCGTCACGCGGTTCGCGATCTTTTGATCGGCTTGGGGCACCGTGACGATCACGGGCAGGTATCCGGAGCGGTCAATACCATCCACCCCATCGTTGGGCGGCACCGGAGGCACTTTAACCGCCAGAACCTGGTCGCCGACATCGTCGGCATAGTTCGCGTTGGCGAAGAACCAATTGCCGCTAGGCAGCGCGTGGACGTGCCAGAAGGGCGGCGTCACGCGGCTCCGCGAGAGGCCTTTGGTGAGCACGCGCTGATGCGCGCCCGACATGTCTATCCAGTTCAGTCCCAGTTGCAGGATCGAGTTAAACACCATTGCGTTATTGCCGATGCAGAGATCGAATTCGTCGGGAAGCCCGGTAGCCTGTCCCGGGGAGCTGCAGTAAGGCCTGGAAATATACGGCGCGTTGACGTACACGTCGCCCGCTTGCGATCCGGCCACGCACTCGCCCGACAAATTCGCGACGCAGTATTTGTAGGCGTCGGCGGCGGTGGACCCGAGTAGACTGTTGGGTGCGCTGACGTCGAAGAGCGGCTTCTGGCCGGCAAAGGCGTAGGTCGCGCTGAATTTGCGATCGAGGTTCGGCAGCTGGGACGCGGTGAACTTCCAAAGCTGCCCCGCCACCAGTACCGCCGGCGCGCTGCCTTCGCCACTGCCGGAGCCAGACAGGTTCGATCCGTTAAACGGCCTCCCATCGAAAAAATAGTTACGCTGGCTGGCGTTAGCGCTGAGCCCGGCTCCTGCCGGATGCACCTGCACGTGGTTGGGATCGGCCGGACTGCTTTTGCCGCTGAACGTCGGATTCTCCTGTAGAATGCCGGCCGGCGCGGTGCTGACCATCTGCGGAATCGAACCGAACAGCCGCGTTTGATAACACTCCGAGCCCCATTTGTTGGCGCAGCGCGAATCGGTGGTGTAGCCGCTGGCCATGGTCCCGTTTTGCGAATAGAAATGTGCGTTGATGCTGTAGTTGTCGCCCAGGATGGTACCGCCGGCCGTATTGTAGCCATGCGGATCGTCGGTGTAGTCCCAATACCAGTCGCCGCCGGCAACAGCGTAGCGGAGGGGCTGCGGGTTGCTGTTGCAGAAAGCGAAGAGCTGGGGATTGGCGGCGCTCGACAGCAGATTGCCGTTGGCTCCGCGCTGGAATGTCCAGGTCGTGCCGTTGGAGCCGCCCTTGGCTAGTAAGATCATGATCTCCTCGCTCGGAGAAGCCGCCCCGACAGTGAAGTAGTCGCCCACCTGGGCCGCCCCCAACTCGCCCGGCAGACCCGTCTCCACGGCTCCGCCACAGGCGGCCGCCGACGTGGTGCACGGCGATGGATCGCGCGGTTCTCCATCCACCGTGATGGTAGTGCACTGCATGCCGGTGACGCCCAGCGCATTCGACGGACACGGGTTCAGACCGCCCGCCGTGTTCGACGTCGTGGTGAGCGCCGTTCCATCGTTGACCGTCGAGATGTAGGGACCTTCGCCTGGCCGGGTGTCACTGGCGTCGCCCCAGAGGTACGGCCCAATGGCCATCCATCCCGGCATGTACAGCGGGTTATTAGCTTTCTGCGTGCACCAGCGGGCGCGCGGGCGGTTCCAGGACGGCATCGCCGCGACAACGCAGCCGGGCAGCCCGCCGCCCACACAGCCGGCGTTATTGAGTTCTTTATTGGCCGTGGCGTAAGGGTCGAACAGCGCGGTCCAGGCAATCGAGTTGTTGCCGCCGCGCCAGATCCTCAAAACCAGCAAACCGTTCTCGACGCCCGCCAGATAAGGACTCAAAAAGCGATCCGCCTGGAACGTGGGGTCGAAGGCGCTGAATAAGGTGGCGAAGGTGACGCCGCCCCCCGGCAACGCCGAGTAGACGATGCAGGGCTGGTTAGGCGGCAGGTTGGTGGTGGCGTCGAAGCTAGCGCAAGCGGGCAGGTTTTCGGACTCCTGAAAACTGCCGGGCTGCAACGTTCCTGTGGGCTCCAGATGGTTGCCGAAATACCGCAGCTGCTGCCCCTGCGCGCCGCCGCAGTAGAAAATGTCGGGATTGGTGGAGTCGAAAATGATGGAGTCGTTTTGTCCACAGCCGCTCTGCGCCGGGTTGAAATTGCGCGCGAACAGGTGCGCTTCCGCGGTCACCCCGTCCACCCAGTAAATAGACCCGCCGTTCCACGTCGCGCAGTTAAATCCCGGATTGCCCGAAGCGCCGATCACGGGCGTCGCACTGCACATATCGTAAGCGCCGGTGTAGTCCCAGAAAGGGAACGCTCCAGTCTGATAATTTACTTGGGACGCTTGCACCGACACAATGTCGGCGCTGGTGGTCTTCTTGCGCAGCAGCACTCCGAAGTTAGTTGCCTGGTACGCCACGGCCGAGCCGTTGGTCGAGGGGCAGGCACTCTGCAGTTGCAGCGCCCGTGTGTTGATCACGCCGCTGATCTTGTAATCCGAGCCGTTGATCGTGATGGTGCTGCCGGTGGTCCAATGCGGGCCGAAAAAATCGCCGCCGGCATAGCTCACGGCAGTGCTGCCGTCGCATGAGACCGTGCCCAGGCGCGTGGCAACCTCGGCGCCGTTCGCCGGCCGCGACCCGGCCATCTGCCACAGGTCAATGGCGGTGCGGGTCCCGAAGGTGTAGGCCGTGTCGGTGGTGCTGAGCGGCTGCTCCCATTGCTGCGCGCCGTTGTAACAGCTGACGCCGTTAACCGTCAGACACACTACCAGCTTGCAATCGTCCATGTTCATGGTGTTGCACGACGTGTTGTTGATGGAGGCGTGAACGGTGGTCTGAAACCAGTTCAGGTAGATCTGATTGGCGCCGTGGCTGCCTTTGAAAAAGCTGATGTACCCGAAGTACCCGTTGTTCTGCGGCAGCAATTGCAGCACCGAGACGTTGTCCGCCGTCACCGTGGCCGCCGCGCCGGTGTCGGTGGCGTTCAGGGCATTCTGGGGGTTGGCCCACCCGGTGGTGCGCGCCATCGCGAAGCTCTGGTGCTCCACCGTAATCACGCGATCCTTCGGCAGCGAGAGCCGCTTGATCTGCACGCCGGTCTGCGGGTCGTTGATAACCTGGTTGCGATCCGTCAGGCTCAGCGTGGGCCACGCGTATTCACCGGGGTTGAGAGGGTCCACCGGCTCGGGCTCGCTGAAGGTGCTGCCCATGGCGATATTGGCGGTTTGGAAAGTGCCGCGATACGTGTCACCGGTGCTGGGGCAGGTGATCGAGAAATAGTGCGCGGTATTGGCTTGCAGCGCCCGCGAGTAGCGCACCTTGTCGAGTGCGATTTGCGCCATCCGCTTCCCAACCACGAAAGTGCGGGCTGTCGATCGCACCAGTGCGGCATTACGGGTATCGAGGTTGGCGTTCTGGAACTTGGCGGGATCCACGTCGTTGGCCAACGGGCTCAGCGAGGCATTTTCACTCACCGCGACCTTGCAGGCGTTGCTGTCGGGCGCGGTATAGGAGATAACCCCCTGGGTATTGGTAACGCCGGTTACCGTAACCCCAGTGATCGCCCCAAGGCACGCGGCCGTTGAACAGAGCAACGCAAAAGTAAGACGCATAAATGTGATAAACAATACATTATTGTCCCCAAGGTGCCCGCCCGCAACAAATTACAAATGAATACACTCTGAATTAACTGTTATTAATAATATTCGTACTGGCTGACAGGAGGCTGTTCTTCCGTCGCCAACTCAAAAACCATTCTTTTAGCGTTGATTTGGGCGCTATAGAATTTCAAGGCCATTGATGACGGCACTGCCCATTCACGGTCACGT
>DOZZ01000046.1:7358-18921 GCA_003517725.1 Bryobacterales bacterium
TATGCGAGCCGCTCGGCACCGCGAAGGTGTATTGGAACGTCGAGTGGAACCAGCGCTGGCTTTGTTAGAGCGCCGGGAAGGCGGTGTTGCCACCGGCGTTGATGTGCAGCGGCGCCCACGCGCCCCATGGTGGTAGGCCCCGGTGAATTAGCATACGGTCCGATTCGGCCGCGCCGATGACGAGCTAGCTAGCGACGCATTCGCCGCAATCCCAAACAGGCCAGCGCCGACCCGGCCAGCAGCCACGTAGCCGGTTCGGGAATGCTGCTCTCACCCGGTGCATTGGCAGTACCGGTAAGATCTCTCACCAGTAAGGCGCCCGCTCCGCCCGTGTTGCTGAGAATAAAATCTAACGTGTTCACTCCGGAAACAAAACCCGAATTGAAGGAAAAGGCGGTCAGCGTGTTGAAGGATGTGGCCGTGTTGCAGAACGGGATTATGCCGCCCAAAGTGCCCCCATTGAGGGCCACGTGGCCGCAGTTATCGGCCGCCCAGTTACCCGTAAGATTGGCGGTCGCGGGATTCAGGCCAGTGAGATCGAACAGGAGCCGGAAAGTAGCGGGATTGGTGGGCGTGGTGCCATCGGCAGCTTCCGAAATCCAGCGGGCCGTAGCATCTTCCGGATAGTAACCAGCCTGAAAATAGGTCACCGCGTTCTGAAGGGTCTCCACCACCGAGTAGTGGGTATCGACCGTGCCATTACTGCCGCTGAGCGCCACATCGGAACTGTTCGTGCCGGAATTGAACAATGTGATAGTGTTCGCGCTGCACAAGGTTGCGGCGCAAAAAAGCACCACGAATCGCCCCAATAATCTCCGATTCATTCAAGTTTCTCCTGCTTTAATAGCGTTACCGTTAACTAAATTAGCAATGAAATACTTGAAAAAGCATACACCAAAAGGGCCGCCACTACCAGTCAATTTACAGGATTGCGAAGCATGCCGGGCGCCAGGCGGTAGAATTGACGGTTGGGGACTCGGCCCCAGGCCCGGGTGGCGAAACCGGCAGACGCAACGGACTTAAAAGTCCGATCGGGTCAGCCGTTGTTTCGTGCTACCTTTGAAACCGTGCGGGCGTGGCGGAATCGGCAGACGCATCGGACTTAAGCGAAAGAACTTGAGTGCTCGTCGGGAAACCGGCGGTGCAGAGCTGCTCAAAGTCGGGGAACCCTGTAACATGGCGATCCCGAGCCAAGCCCGGCCCGAGTCAGGCCGGGAAGGTGTAGAGACTAGACGGGCAGCACCTAACATCCCGGAACCGTCCGGGACATGGTGAAGGGATAGTCCAGACCCCAAACCCCATTGCGAAAGCGGTGGGCGGCGGCGAAAGCCGTGGACGGGTATGAAAATCCGTTGGACCGCAAGGTCCGTGAGGGTTCAAGTCCCTCCGCCCGCACCAACTTTTCTTTGCCCTCGCTTCGAAGCCGAAAGACGGCGGGTCACCATGATCCCGCTTCGGCGTAGGGGATGGCACCATTCCGCGCAGGGCAAATTCCCTTTGAACTGTCGGGCAATCTCTCCGCCGTGATCGTCAGGATGAAGAGTGCAACGAAGACGTGGCCAATCCTTCCCTTGCCGAACCGGGAGACGGCTTGTCCGCCCGAACACAGAGAAACGCCGCGCCGACCGGGCTGATTCTGGACAACAAGCTGTCGAGAGGCACCAGCCACTTCGCGACCAGCCGCGACGGCTGATAGTACACGCCTCCGCGCACCGCGCCGAATTCCAGATGACCGGATTGCACCAAATGGCGAAGTTCGTCCGTTGTCCAGAAATGCGCTTCCCGCGCCAAGGCCCAGAGGCTGTAACGCCCTAGTTCCCCGATCACGACGATGCCGCCGGGCCGCAGCACACGCGCCATTTCCTGGACCGCTGCCGCGCGGTCGGTCACCCAGCAGAGAACAGTCACGGCGATGACCACGTCGAACGACGCCGGTTCGAAGAGGAGCGCCTCTGCGCGACCTTCGCGCCACTCCACGGACACGCCCGCGGCGCTGGCGTGCCGGCGCGCCGCATCGAGCATCGCCGGGGAAATATCAAGGCCCGTCACCGTCGCGCCCAATCGCGCCGCATGAATTGGATAGGCGCCGTCACCGCAGCCGACATCGAGGACTCGAAGACCGGCCAGGTTGCCGGCGAGCGTGAATACGGCTTCTTTCTCAAGAGACTCCGTCCGCGCGCCTAATTCGGATTCCCGCCAGCGGGCGTAAGCCTCGGGGCGGATCGCCGTCTCCTTGCCCATGCCCGCTTCCCTAAAAAACGATTACCCGCTCCGCGTCCTGCGTCCATACGGCCAGCTCGTCGAGCGTGCTGCGATGCGCGCCTTCGGCCAGCGCCTCCGCCTTGAGACCGCGGCCGTCCATGCACGTCCCGCAGACACCGATCTTGCCGCCCTTCGCGGCGAGGGTTTTCAGCATCCGTTCGATGTTGTAATAGCCGTTCGGCGTGACCTGGCCGCTCGCGCCGCACGACGCCGCGTCCCCTATGAGAAACACCGAAACGGCGTTCCCTTCGGTCTTGGCCAGCGCGTTCGCCAGCCGCAGGCCGTTATAGCTGCGCTCCGTTCCATACGGCGGGTCGTTCAGGATAAAGACGTATTTCATTTATATTGCGCTCCTTGTGGTGCTAGATCGCGACCGGAATTCCGTATGCCTTACCGCCCGTTTTGAGCAGCGTTGCGTAGAACTCGCGCTTCCAGCCCGGCGGCGTGAGCCACCATTTCTCGAACAGCACCTTGCCGATGTGCCAGGCCCTCCCGATTTGCCGCAGATTCACCAGCGGCGCGGGCTCGGCGAAGAAATTGCCGTAGGCGATACCGGCCAGGTCCTCTCCCGCCTCCAGCATGCAATACCCATCCCCGCAGAACTCGCTCCGCGGCTGACTGCCCGAGATTTCAGCGGCGATCCGCGCGGCCACGACTTCCGCCTGCGCATGCGCAAAGACCCCGGCTTTCGGCAGCATCATCGGGACATCGGGCTTCCATCGTCCGGGGATCGAGACGGCCGTCGCGTCTCCGATTGCGTAAACCCTTTCCGATTGCGTCGCCAGCGTGTGCGCGTTGACGGGGACCCAGCCCGCCGGATTCGCGATCCCGGCATCGCGCAGAACCGCAGACGGCCGGTGAGGCGGAATCGCCACGAGCAGGTCGTAGGGGAACGCCTCGCCCTGCTGGAAGCGCAGAGTTCGAGCATCTGCATCGACCGTCGTGAGCGCATGAAGCGGGTGAAAGCGAATGCCCTTCGACTGAAGCATTTGCTCGACCGCCGCGCCGAGTTGCGGACCGGCGACCGGCATTGGTTGAGGCTCCGGGGTGAACAGGTGCAGCTCGCTTTTCGCGGAGAGGCCCCGTTTCCGCAAGTAATTCGCGATGAGCATTGCGCCCTCATGGGGCGCGCCCGGACACTTGTAGGGCATCGCGGCGACCACGACTGCAACCCGCCCGCCTGAGAACCGCGCAAGAACGTCTCTCAGTCGCGCCGCCCCTTCAAAGGTATAGAACGTCTCCGCGCCTTCCTTCAGGCCAGGGACCGCTTCCGGCGCGAGTTCGGCGCCGAGAGCGACGATGAGGTAGTCATAGCCGATATTTCCGGCCGTCGTCGCGACTTGCTGCCCGGCAAGATCGAGTCCCTCCACGCTGCCATGAACAAATTCCACGCCTTGCTGCAGCAGCTTCGTCAGGGGCCGCCGGATGTCCTCCGGCCTGCGATCCCCCGTCATCAGCCAGAGGAACGACGGCGCAAAGGCATGCTCCGCGTTTCGTTCCACGAGCACGACGCGGTGTTCAGCGGAGAGCTTCCGGCGCAGATCGTTCGCGGCAACAATGCCTCCCACGCCGCCGCCGAGGATCACAACCGTTTTTGAAGCCATAGTTCTTTCTCCTTGGTGGCCCGACGCCCGTCTGACAGGAAACGTCTGAAATTCATCTCGGTTCCTCGCCGGCGACAACCGGAAAACCCTGCGCACGCCATTCTGGAACGCCGTCTTCCAGCCGCATCGCCCGGAAGCCTTTCGCGCGAAGCGTTTTTACGGCTTCAACCGCCAGCACACAGTACGGACCGCGGCAATAAGCCACGATTTCTTTTCCGCGCGGGAGCTTCGAGAGGCGCGCGGTCAATTCTTTCAGCGGCACCGAAATCGCGCCCGAAATGTGCGCGGCCCGATATTCTTCCTCGGGACGAACATCGAGGAGGATGACTTCGCCCTTCCGGATGCGGTTCACCAGCGTCTTCTTCTCCACCGGCTCCAGGGAATCCGGCGCTTCCCTGAACTGCCGCAGGATCGAATCGACTTCGGCGAGCCGTTTCTCCCCGAGCGATCGCAGGGTTTGGAAGAAGGCGCAGACAGACTCATCCGCCAGCCGATATGTCACGAACAGGCCCGCCTTCTCGGTTTCCACCAGCCGCGCGGCATGCAGGACGCGCAGGTGTTGCGACGCGTTCGCCACAGTCAGGTCCGCCTCGCGTGCGAGGGTTTCGACCGTTCGCGGCCCCTGGCAGAGCAGATCGAGCAATTCGAGCCTGGCTGCGGTGGCGACTGCCTTGCCCAACCGGGCCAGTTGTTCGTAAAGATCTTTTTTCATACCGTTGTACCCTTACGTTGACGTGTTTCATACATGACGGTCGCCACAAATTACGCCCGACAGGAACGTCAGAGCGCCGATGGCGCCGATAGCCCATCGCACGCCGAGGGCGTCCGCGAGGCTTCCGGCGAGCAGGGCGCCGACCGCGTATCCGCCGTCGCGCCAAAGCCGATAAACAGCCATTTTTGCAGGGTCTCGACATCGACGTTTTCCATGTGTTGAATCTCCCGTTGCGGGCCTGTACTGGCAAACCCACTATAAAAGTATTCAATAGATTACTTGAGTATGTCAAGCCGATCCGTCAAGGGGGACACGCCGTGGTAATTGCAGGCTCCAGGCGGCGCGGCTTACATGGCTGGTAAGATGCGGGTTTGGCGAGAGATTTCAAAAGGGCGAAATTTACACAGTTCCTTACACAGTTTCACAGTTCCAGAATGTAACCATAACTGTGCCAGTTACTTACAGGTTAATGCAACGGACTTAAAATCCGTTTTCCGGCAACGGAAGTGCGGGTTCAAGTCCCGCCCCGGGCACCACATAAAAAAACGCGGCGCCGATCGGAACTGCCGGTCGACGCCGCACCTTTTAACTAGCCGGGAAGTGACTAGGTTTTTTTCTTCTTGCCTCCGGGCATCACCACGTTCGAGACCTTGATGGTGTCGCCGGTCATCTCGCCCGTCAGTTTCACGGTATGCCCGGCGTGTTCCGCCAGACCCGCGTAGTCCTGGTTGTCGATGTTATAGACCTTGCCCTTGCTGACGAAAACGTATTTCGCGCCGCCCTTGATACAGCCTTCGGTGCAGTCGCGGGCCGACATCTTGGCCCCGTGCTCGCCAGCCATGTGCTTGGCGCCGCACTTGCTGTCGCTGATCGAGCCGGTCCAGGTCTTTTCAGCCGCGAAGGCCGAACCGCCCAGCAGTGCCGCCAGCATCAAAACATTTAATGCAGCTTTCATAAATCCCTCCGCTTCTAGTGTAGCGCCGCCGGCTGGGAGAGAATTTTGACCAGGTTGTAGAGAAACGTCTGGCCTTCGAAGAACGCCTGTACGCCCATGCGTTCATCACGCCCGTGGAAGCGTATATCGTCGCGATCCATGAAGAAGCCCTGCACGCCATAGGTTGGAATGCCCACGGCGCGCAGATAGCGCCCGTCGGTGGCGGCCATCAACATCATCGGTAGCACTGGTACGCCGGGCCACAGGGTGTCGGTCGCCTTGCCTACCGCTTGCAGCACATCGGGACGCATGGGCGAGGCCGGCCCCTTCGTCATCTCCGCGACCAGGTGCATGCTCACCTGATCGTCGGCCGCTACCTTTTGCAGAGTGCTCTGCACGTACTCGACGGAATCCTCCGGGAGCACGCGGCAGTTGACCGTGGCCGCCGCCAATTGCGGCAGTGCGTTCACGGCATGGCCGCCTTCAAGTTGCGTGGCCACGCAAGTGGTGCGCAGCGTGGCGTTCCACGCTGGCGACATCGCCGCTACCCGCTGCATGGCGTCCTGCGAGCCTTGCGCCACAAGCGCCAGATCGTGCGCCGCGGAGCCGCTGGCAATCTTCGACATGCGCTCAAAGTAGACGCGCGTGACGTCATTGGTCTTCATGGGAAAGCCAAAGCGGCCCAAACGGTCGAGTGCGCCCGCCAGATGATAGATGGCGTTGTCCGGCACCGGCATAGAGCTGTGGCCGCCTTTGTTGCGTACTTCGAAGCGAAAGTTGAGCACGTACTTCTCGCTCACCTGAATATCGTTCGAAATGCGCTTGCCGCCGGCCATCTCGCCCCAGCCGCCTTCGTTAAGGCAGAACTCGGCATCGAGCAGGGCGCGATGGTTTTTGAGCAGCCAGTCAACGCCGTTGTAAGGGCCGCCGCCTTCTTCATCCGCCGTGAGCGCCACGATAATGTCGCGGTCGGGTTTGAAGCCCTCGCGCTTGTAGCGGATCAGGTTGGCGATCCACACGGCCGCCTGCGCTTTGTCGTCGCCGGTGCCACGGCCATAGAAGTAACCGTCGCGCTCGAGGAACTTAAAAGGGTCCATGCTCCAGTCTTCGCGCTTGGCTTCGACCACGTCGGTGTGAGCTAGCAGCAGAATGGGCTTGAGTGCCCCGCTCCCGTGATAGCGCACCACCAGATTGGCCTTCTTGGGGATGCCCCCGCCGACGAAGATATCGGACTCCGGGAAGCCAGCCGCGCGCAGGCGCGCCGCCACGGCTTCAGCCACTGGCGTAGTGGCGCCGGTCGTGAACCCGGATTGTATCTCCACCATCTCTTTGTAGATATCGCGCGCCAGTTGCCGCTCCGCTTCGGGCGGCAAAGTCTGAGCACTCAGCGCGAAAGTCAACAGCAGCGGCGCGAAAGCATGTCGGAGCATGCCGTATTATTCCATGGGATTAATTCCAGGGGTCGAGGCGTTCAGCACCACCGCTGTTACGCCCTGGGCCGTGTCGGACAGGAACTTACGCAGTTCGCTACAGTAGAGTCGAACTGCGTTCCAGTTCCGGCAGATATTCCCAGGAGACTTATGCTTCCCAGCGAAACGACACAGCAGCAGCGGTCCACCGCGAAAACCGGTATTCCGGGGCTGGATGAAGTCTTGTGCGGCGGATTTCCGGCCGATCGCCTGTACCTGCTGGAGGGCGATCCGGGCACTGGAAAAACCACCATCGCGCTGCAGTTTCTGCTTGAAGGCGTGCGGCTGGGCGAGGCTTGTCTCTACATCACGCTGTCGGAAACTGAAGACGAACTGCAGAGCGTGGCCCAGTCGCATGGCTGGTCCTTGCACGGGGTTTCGCTTTATGAGCTGCAAGCGCAGGAAAACAAGCTCAACCCGGAGCAGCGATATACCATTTTTCATCCCGTCGAAGTGGAACTGGATAAGACCATGAATCTGATCTTCGAGGAGGTCAAACGGGTTAACCCGAAGCGCGTCGTTTTCGATTCGCTTTCTGAAATGCGCCTGCTGGCCCATGACTCGTTGCGATTCCGGCGGCAGATTTTGGCGCTCAAGCAGTTTTTCGCAAAACGGGAAACTACCGTGTTGCTGCTCGACGACAACACCATCGAGGGTCATGACCTGCAGCTCCAAAGTATCTGCCATGGCGTGTTGGCTCTCGAGAGCCGCTGGGCTGAGTTCGGCCCGCCCCGCCGCAAGTTGCGCGTGGTCAAAGTGCGCGGGCTCGCGTTCCGCGAGGGAGATCATGATTTCGCCATCCGCCGCGGTGGCGTGTACCTGTATCCGCAGCTTCCCGAAGCCGGCAAAGACTCGCCCCAGAACTGGGAACTGGTCAGCAGCGGCATGGCCCAGCTGGATTCGCTGTTGGGAGGCGGCCTCAATCGCGGCAGCAGCGCACTGCTGTTGGGCCCCTCCGGCTGCGGCAAATCCACCTTGGCTACGCTGTATGCCTGCGCCGCCGCGGAGCGCGGGGAGAAGGTCGCGGTCTACATCTTCGAGGAGAATCGGAACATTTTCCTGCGCCGCGCGCAACGCACGGGCCTGCCGGTTGAGAAGCACGTGGCCGCCGGACGCATCACGCTGAACCAGGTTGATCCCGCCGAATTGTCGCCGGGCGAATTTGCCCATTTGGTGCGCCAAGCTGTCACCCAGGACAAGGCTCGGATGGTAATTATCGACAGCGTCAACGGCTACCTGAACGCCATGCCCAGCCAGCAGGCTCTGCTGCTGCACATCCACGAGTTGCTGACGTACCTGGGACAGCAACAGGTGCTCACCTTCCTGGTGGTGGCCCAACACGGCCTGGTCGGTTCGGCCATGGCTTCGCCGGTCGATGTGAGCTATCTGGCGGACTCCGTGGTGTTGCTCCGCTACTTCGAAACGGGGGGAGCCATACGCCAGGCTCTCTCGGTGGTCAAAAAGCGTGACGGCGGCCATGAGCGCACCGTGCGAGAGCTGCAACTGACCGCCGAAGGGCCCACGGTGGGCGCGCCGCTGAAGGACTTCGAAGGCGTGTTGAGCGGCACTCCAGTGTATCGGGGTCCGGACCCGCTGCTCGCGAAGCGCGGAGATCCGCTTTCGTGAAAACGCTGGAGCAGTGCGTCGTGGTGGTGGCCCCGGTCGGCCGCGACGCAGCGCTCACCAGCGAGATTCTGGCTCAGTCCGGGATCCGGGCAAGAATCGCGCCGGATCTGATCGACGTGGCGCGCCGGCTGGGGGACGGAACCGGCGCCCTGCTGTTCACCGAAGAGGCGTTATTGCCCGCGCATACGCCGGTGCTGCTGGCATCCATTCGCGCACAGCCGGCGTGGTCCGATATTCCGATTATCGTGATGATCGGCAACGGGAAAGCGGATCGCGCGCCGGGCCAGTCCATGCGGCAACTATTCGGTCCGCATGGCAACATCACGCTGCTCGAGCGGCCGGTGCAATTTGAAACGCTGCTGGCCGCGCTGCACTCGGCCTTGCGCGCGCGCCGCCGCCAGTACGACATGCGCGATTACCTCGCGGAGCGCCAGCAACAGGAAGAGCAACTGCGGGAAACCCAAAAGCTCGAGAGCATCGGCGTGCTGGCGGGCGGTGTCGCGCACGACTTCAATAACCTGCTGACCGGGATTCTGGGCAACGCCAGTCTGCTGCTGGAGAACGCGCTCCCCGGCTCCTTCGAATACCAGGCGTTGAGCGAAGTGGTCAAAGGGTCGGAGCGCGCCGCCGAGCTGACCCAGAACCTGCTGGCCTACGCCGGCAAGGGCCGCTTCATAATTCGGCCTCTGGACTTGTCGCAAATGGTTCAGGAGATCGCCAGGCTGGTTCAGAATCTGATCCCCAAAACGGCCGAACTGCGCATCGAGGCGGCCGCGGGGCTGCCCCCGGTTGAGGGCGACAGCGGTCAGTTGCAACAGATTGTTATGAACCTGATCATCAACGCAGCCGAGGCACTGGAAGAGCGCCGAGGTGGTTGGGTGCATGTCTCGACCGGCTTGTTCGAGAGCAAGGCCGGCAATGAAGATTACCTTGGCAAGCCCGTGCCGCCGGAGCCGTATATCTGCCTGACGGTACGTGACAACGGGACCGGCATGGACGCGGCTACGCGCAAGCGCGTCTTCGATCCGTTCTTTACGACTAAGTTCCAGGGCCGCGGGCTGGGCCTGGCGGCGGTGCTCGGAATCGTGCGCGGCCATCGCGGCTATCTGCAAGTGGAGAGTCAGCCCGGCGCCGGCACTACTTTCCGCGTGCTGCTGCCCCCCGGCCGGCCGCCCGCGCGGGAAGCGCCCGTTAGCGCCGCGGCCACTCCGGAGGCCGGCGGGAAGGCCATTCTGGTAGTGGATGACGAGCCGTCGGTGCGGTCCGTGGTGCAGCGTGCCCTGAGCGCCAAAGGCTACCGCGTGGTGCTCGCGGAAAATGGCCAGATGGCGCTGGACCTGTTTAATACGGCGCCCGCCGACATCGGCCTGGTGCTGCTCGACCTGACCATGCCGGTGATGGGCGGCGAGGAAACTTATGCCCACATCAAGCGTGCCAGCCCCGAACTGCCCGTGATTCTGTCGAGCGGCTTTTCCGGCGCGAGCCTGGCCGAACGATTCGCGGGAAAAGGCTTCAGCGGCTTTCTGCAAAAGCCCTTTTCGGCCGCGCAACTGGTCGACAAAATAGCGCAGTGTCTGGCGCCGCTGGTCCGCTGACCGCGGTCGCGGGATCTCCGCGCCGGACTGTATGACTCGCGTAGTTAGAAGCTACAATCTGTTGCGTAAGCATGAATAGCTCTTATGTTATGGTTGTTCAGGAGAGCTAATGGCACGATCAAAAAGCAACCAAGACACCACCATGTTAGAAATGGCATTGGTTGGCTACGAGTTTCAAAAATTGAAGATAGACGAGAAGATTCGCGAAATACGCGAGACGCTGGCGGGCGCAAGCAGCTCCAGCGCTGCTCCGGTCACCGATCACGTGCGCCGCGCGAAAACGGCGGTGCCGAAGAAACGCCGCACTCTGAGCGCCGAGGCGCGCAAGCGAATCGCCGCCGCCCAAAAGCGCCGGTGGGCCGAACACCGCAAGAATCAGGCTGCCCAGGAAAAATCGTAGGAGCTTGGGTTTGGGCCATGATAGTCGGCACGGGTCTGGACGTGGCGCGTGTAGATAGGATTCAGGCCGCCGCGACACGCTTCGGAAAGCGTTTTCTGGAGCGTGTCTTCACGCCGCGCGAGATGGCTTACGCGGACTCGAAGGCAAACCGCTTTGAGCGTTATGCCGCGCGCTTCGCCGCAAAGGAAGCCGGGATGAAAGCCATCGGCACAGGCTGGCGGCGCGGCGTGAGGTGGCACGATTTCGAAGTGGTTAACCTGAAGACAGGACGCCCCACGCTACAGCTGCACGGGCGCGCCAGGGCAGTGGCGGATGAGTTGGGCGTTGCCAATATCTGGCTATCGCTAACTCATACGGAGGAGTTCGCCATGGCTCAGGTTATTTTGGAGACTTAGGCCGTTCGCTGCAGGCGGCGGCGCAGCATGTCGAGCGCCATCTGCCCGGCAAACTGTTTGACGCGCGCGCGATCGCCGAAAAACTGGCGGTGTATTACACTCGCTCCGGCGGCATCGGCGAGCGCCACAAAGATAGTCCCGGCGGGCGCCCGCGGACCGTCCGTGCCGGGGCCCGCGTTTCCCGTAATGGCCAGCGCGTAAGTGGCGCCGCTTCGCAAACGGGCGGCATTGGCCATCAGTTCCGCCACCTCTTTACTAACCGGCCCATACTGCTCGATCAGGGCTTCATCAATGCCCAGCACAGTAACTTTCATGCGCCGGTTATAGACGACGAAGCCGCCCAGAAAATAATCCGAGCTGCCGGGCACCTGCGTCACGCGTTCGGCCAAACCACCGCCGGTAGCGCTCTCGGCGACTACCAGCGTGGCGTGCTGGCGCCGCAGCAAGTCGCCAATCACGGCTTCCAGAGTTTCACCGCCCCGCGAGTAAATGCGATCCGCCAGCTTCAGTTCAATCTGCGCGCCCACTTCGGCCAGCAGCGCGCCGGCCTCCGCCTCGCTGCCGCA
>DOZZ01000046.1:19053-22555 GCA_003517725.1 Bryobacterales bacterium
TAGCGCGTGTAAATGGGAGCGATGGTCTGGTCCAGGTCAGACTCCGACATACCCGCGACGCGAAAGATCTGAGTGCGGATAATCTGGCGCGGCAAACGGCGCTCCAGGCGCGGCACGCAGTGTTTGGCGAACATCGCCTTAAGTTCGTGCGGCGGTCCCGGCAGCAGTATTACGAAGCGGCCCTCGGCATCGATCCACTGGCCCGGCGCGGTGCCGCGATCGTTAGGCAGAATCTCCGCTCCTTCGAGCACATAGGCTTGGCGCTTATTGATCTCGGGCATACTGCGGCCCAGCTGCCGGAAGCGGGCTTCGATCTGCTCGCTGATCTCATCGCGAAAGACCAGGCGGCGGTCCATGGCCAGCGCCACGGCCTCGCGCGTCACGTCATCTTCCGTGGGGCCCAGGCCGCCGCTCAGCACCACGATGGACGAGCGCAGCAGGGCGCGGCGCACGGCCTCCGCCAGGCGCTCCCGATCGTCGCCCACGACGGACTTCGCGACCACCTCCACGCCGAGGTTGTTCAGTTCGGCCGTGACATACAGCGAGTTAGTATCCAGCCGCTGCGGCGTCAGTAATTCCGAACCAACCGCGATAATCTCGGCGTTCATCGCGGCGTCAGACGTACCGCAGGCCCTTGATCCCGACGTCCACGCGGAAGAGCGCGCTGGTGGTGGATACGACCATGGCGCGCGACGGGCTGAACTGCAGGCCCACGATCTGCGGGCCGGAGAGAAACAGCTCCGCGACACGCTCCGGCGTGATGCGCACCACGCCTTTGCGCCCGGCCACGGAGGCCGCCACATAAAGGTTGCCGTGCTCGTCGAAATCCATGCCCTGAGGCCGTCCCAGCCCGCGATAGAACGTCTCGACGCCGCCTTCGTGCGAGATGCGGTAGACGCAATCGAAGCTGGACGTAGTGGGACCCGTGACATACAAATAGCGGTCGGGTCCGAAGGTCAGATGATAGGCCGAGATCGAAGGCTCCAGCGTGGCGAAGACAAATATCTGGCGCGTGGGGCTGATCTTGAAAATGGTGCCGCTGCGGTCGCCGACGTAGAGGTTGCCCTCATCGTCGAACGCCAGGCCGGTTGCCACGCCCATGCCTTCGACAAAGATCGACATACTGCCGTTGGGCGTCACCTGGTACAGCACGCCCTCGGAGCGGCTCGAAATATACAGCAGCCCGTCGGCGTCGAACACCATGCTGGTGGCATTCATCAGATCGTTGATGAAGGGCTTCACGTTGAAGTTCAGGTCGATCTTAAAGACCGCCACCGGCACCTTCTGGCCGCGCGAGCCGCTGAAAGTGCTGAAGACGTTGCCCAGGCGGTCGATGGCGGGGCTGGTGACGGGATGCAGATTTTCGGCGATGCTGACGCCGATATCGCAGGTCCACGCCAGGCTGTGCTGCGCGCCGCTCGAGACCACCAGGCCGCCGGCCGATGCGTCTTCCGGCACTTTGGCGATGACGAAGGAGTCCGAACCGATGACGATCGGCGCCGCGACGTCGCCGATCTGCACGCTGGGCCGCTCGGTGGCGGCAAAGCCTTTGCCATGGATCTGCAACTCGCCGCCTGCAATGGCTGCCTCGGGACTTACTTGAGAGATTTGCGGACGGCCGTTAGCGGCGTCCTTCCGTGTAGCCATATCAATAAAAATTGAACCATCCAAGCCCGCATAAGACAAGCCCGGCGTAGATGCCGGCACCAACATCATCCATCACGATGCCCGTCCCACCAGGAAGTTTCTCGAAGTTTCGCACCGGAAAAGGTTTCAAGATGTCAAACAGGCGAAACAGCACAAAAGCCGCCAGCCAGGAGCGCCAATTCAGCCGCAACGCGCCGGCCAGCGTCAGCCACTGCCCCACCACCTCATCCACCACAATTTGGCTGGGGTCTTTGCGCTGCATGGCCTTGGCCGTCACATCCGCCGCCCAAATCGCCGGCCATAACGACCCCACCGCAAGCAGCGCGAAGCTCCACGGCGGCATGCCGGCGTAGCGCACCAGCAGAAACGCCGGCAGCAGCGCGCCCAGCGAACCCACCGTGCCCGGTCCAATGGGAAACAGGCCGCATCCGAACCACAGGGCGATCCAACGCGCCGACTTACTCTTCATCATCGGAGGGATCCGGCTGCGAAGGCAAGGGCGTAGTGATGACGTACTTTTCCATGGCCCAGTTGCCTAAGTCGACCTCCCGGCAGCGCGCGCTGCAAAAAGGAAAATCTTCTTCGTCCCGCTTCACCGGGCGGCTGCAAATCGGACACTTCATCGCGCCGGAATCTGGTTCGGTACCACGAACGAGGGCGCCGGCTGAATGTTGAAGAGCGCGGGTTGCAGGCGCGGGCGCAGGCTTTCGCCTTCCGGCGAGGGCAGCAGCGTTCCCACCAGGTCGTAATCCTGAGCTTCGGTCACGCGCAGCATGCGGATCTGCCCAGGCTGCGGCTCGTCGCCCTCGAAGTCGTTGATCAGGGTGACGCCATCGATCTCGGGTGCTTGCGTCGACAGCCGTGCCTGCCACAGCAGGTCCGTTTCGGGCGACAGGCCTTCCACCAGCACCGGCAGCTCCGAGCCGATCATGGCACGATTGCGGCGCGCCGAAATTTTGCGCTGCAGGGCCATCAGCGTGCGCTTGCGGTTGTAGATCGTGCGGCCGTCCACCTTGCCGTCCAGCGCGAAGCTCTGGCTGGTATCTTCATCCGAATACGAGAAGACGCCCATCCGGTCGAACTGCGCGGCTTTGACGAAGTCGCACAGCTCGTCGAAATCGCCTTGCGTTTCGCCAGGGAAGCCCACGATAAAACTGGTGCGGATGGTGACGCCTGGAATGGTTTTGCGAATGCGTTCGAGCAGCTTCAGGAAAATGTCGCCGGATGCCCCGCGTTTCATTCGTTTCAACACCGGCGCGCTGGCGTGCTGCAGCGGCATATCGATGTATTTCACCAGCGCCGCGTGCTCCGCAATGGTATCGAGCAGCTTCTGCGTGACGCGATTGGGATAGGCGTACAGGAAGCGAATCCACTTCTCGAAGGGCGTTTCGATTTGTGCCAGCCGGCTCAACAGATCGGCCAGCCCATTCTTGAGGCCCAAATCTTCGCCAAAACAGGTGGTGTCCTGGCCAATCAGGTTCACTTCGCGCACGCCCTGTCCGAAGAGCCGCCCGACTTCGCTGACCACCGATTCGAAGCGCCGGCTGCGAAATGCACCGCGGTAATGCGGAATCACGCAAAAGGTGCAGGGATGGTCGCAGCCCTCGGCAATCTTGACGTAAGCGAAATGGCGCGGCGTCGCGAGTATGCGCGGTGTAAGGTCGTGATAGAGGTAAGGTTCGGCAGCCGCGGCCTCCCCGCTTTCCGCGCCTTCGCAGATTTCGACGATCCGGTCGATCTCGTTGGTCCCGATCACGGCATCCACTTCCGGCATGTCTTTTTGGATGTCGCCGCGATAACGCTCGACCAAACAGCCCGCGACCACCAGCCGCCGGGCGCGCCCGACCTTCTTGTA
>DOZZ01000265.1:0-1267 GCA_003517725.1 Bryobacterales bacterium
CCATACATAACGTCTGTTACATGCCGCAACCTCCCCGGCTCGGGGCGCATCTGTCGGAGTATGCGTAAAGTTTTACCTTTGCTTCTGGTGTTCTCCTCCATCGGCTTGAGCCAAATCTCCTTTGGCGTAAAAGGCGGCATTCCGCTTAACGATGCCTATTACGATTACAAAAGTCTGCTGACCTACGGCACCGCGACGCATCCCACGACCCAGCGCTACATCATTGGTCCTACTCTCGAGGTTCATCTGCCCGGCCGTTTTTCGGTCGAGGCCGACGCGCTTTATCGCCGCTCCAGTTTCGACTTCAGCTTGGCCGGCACCACCGCTTCGATTCACGATGTGGCCCGCAATCTTGAATTTCCACTGCTGGCCAAATGGGAGATCACGCCCGGTCCGATTCGTCCCTTCATTGACGGCGGCGTCAGTTTCCGGCACGTCTTTTTGTCCAACAATCCCGGTTTTCTGACGAACCCCACGACGACCGGCGGCGTCCTCGGCGCCGGCATCACACTGAAGGCTGGCCCGATACGGATTTCGCCCGAAATCCGCTACACGCACTGGGGTTCCACGGCGCTCCAACTGCCCTCGTTTCGCAGTGTGCGGAATCAAGGGGATTTCATGATCGGCTTCACGTTCTAACTGCGTTTTCCGCACCGATTTCTCCTCACCCGGGGGACCGGTTTCGACCGGTCCCTTGCCGTGCTTTTTCCTAATTTCCCGCCTGACGATGTAGCACAATAGTTGCTCATGGCCTCTGCCCTCCGTCTGCTCGCACTAATCCTCGCCGCCGGCGGATTGGGCGCGCAACTTGTCGACCCATCGCTCTACTCGGCCCTGCGCTGGCGCATGATCGGACCGTTTCGCGGCGGGCGCACCCCGGTTGCCGTCGGCGTGCCGCGCCAGCCCGGCGTTTGCTACATTGGCGTCAATAACGGCGGCGTCTGGAAGTCCACCGACTACGGCCGTGTATGGAAGCCCCTGTTCGATAGCCAACCGACGCAATCCATCGGAGCCCTGGCTGTCGCGCCTTCGAACCCCAACATCGTCTACGTGGGCAGCGGGGAAGGCCTGCAGCGCCCTGATCTCTCGGTTGGCGACGGCATGTACCGTTCCACCGACGCCGGCGCTACCTGGACGCACCTCGGCCTGCGCCAAGGCCAGCAGATCTCCGCGATTTTGGTCGATCCCGCTAACTCCGACCGCCTCTTTGTCGCGGTGCTGGGCCATCCCTATGGACCTAACCCGGAGCGCGGCGTTTACCGTTCCA
>DOZZ01000265.1:1422-2992 GCA_003517725.1 Bryobacterales bacterium
GATCCCGCCGACTTCGGCACCATTTACGCAGCGCTGTGGGCCGGCCGGCAGGGTCCCTGGGAAAACGGCGAGTGGGACGGTCCCCGTAGCGGCCTGTTTAAGTCGACCGATGGCGGCACGACCTGGCGCCAGCTCACCGGCGGCCTGCCTACCCCGGCCGAGGGCTTGGGCCGTATCGGGATCGGCATCGCGCCCTCTAACAGTAAGCGCATGTACGCACTGGTCGATGCCAAGACCGGCGGGCTCTTCCGCAGCGACGACGCCGGCGAGCACTGGCAGCGCATCAACACCGAGACGCGCATCTGGGGCCGCGGCTCCGACTTCGCCGGCGTGCGCGTCGACCCGCTAAATCCCGCGATTGTGTACGTTGCGAATACCTCGACTTATAAATCGTTGGACTCGGGGCAGACGTTTGTGGCCATCAAGGGCGCGCCCGGCGGCGACGACTATCACTCCATCTGGATTCATCCGACGGACCCCGGCATCATGATCCTGGGCTCGGATCAGGGCGCCACGCTCACGGTCAACGGCGGCCAGACCTGGAGCAGTTGGTATAACCAGCCGACCGCGCAGTTCTACCACGCGATCACCGATAACCAGTTTCCCTACTGGGTCTACGGCGGCCAGCAGGAGAGCGGTTCGGCCGGCGTGGCCAGCCGCAGCGACTACGGCGAGATCAGCTTTCGCGACTGGCACCCCGTGGGCGTCGAGGAGTATGGCTATGTGGCGCCCGACCCGCTACACCCGAACCTGATCTACGGCGGCAAAGTTTCGCGCTTCGACCAGAACACCGGCTCGGTGCAACAGGTGGGGCCGGTCGCCGAAACCGACCCGCGCTATCGCTTTCTGCGCACTGAGCCGCTGCTGTTTTCGCCGCTTGACGCGCATGTGCTCTACTTCGCCGGCAACGTGGTTTTCAAGACCGTCAATGGCGGCCAACGCTGGCAGGTGATCAGCCCCGACCTGTCGCGCCCCGATTGGGAGGCGCCGGCCAGCGTGGGCACCTTCCGCGATCAGGTGCCGCGCGAAGGCCGACGGCGTGGCGTGGTCTACACGCTCGCGCCCTCGTTCCACGACATCCAGACGTTGTGGGCGGGGACCGATGACGGATTGATCCACTTGACGCGTAACGGCGGCGCTTCGTGGACGGACGTCACGCCCCCGGCACTCACGCCGTGGAGTAAAGTCTCGATGATCGAGGCATCGCATACGCGGGCCGCCGCTGCCTATGCCGCGGTGAATCGCTTCCGGCTGGACGATTTGCGGCCGCACATCTACCGCACGCGCGATTTTGGAAAAACCTGGACGGAGACGGTTGCGGGCCTGCCCGCCAACGCGGTGGTGAACGCCGTGAAGGAGGATCCGCGGCGCGCTGGTCTGCTCTTTGCCGCCACCGAGATTGGCGTGTTCGTTTCTCTGAACGATGGCGACGCGTGGCAGCCGCTGCAGTTGAATCTGCCGCGGACGGCGGTGCGCGACGTCGTGATCCATGGCGACGATCTGGTGGCCGGCACGCATGGCCGCGGCTTCTGGATTCTCGACAACATCACGCCGCTGCGGCAGCTGGCCG
>DOZZ01000265.1:3113-3748 GCA_003517725.1 Bryobacterales bacterium
CTTGGTGCGCCGCTATTCGAGCGCCGACCAGCCTCCGCCGATCGATCCCGCGCTGAATGTCCCGCTGTATTGGGTGCGCCCGCCGCGCTTGCTGCCGGCTACGGCGGGGATGCAGCGTTTCGTGTGGGACCTGCACTATCCGCCGCCCGCAGCGGCCGATTGGGACTACCCGATCTCGGCCATCTATGGCGACACGCCTCGCGAACCGCTGGGGCCTATCGCGCTGCCCGGCCAGTACCGGGTGCGATTGACCGTCGAGGGGCGGAGCTATACACAGCCGCTTACTTTGAAGATGGATCCGCGCGTGAAGACTTCGCCGGCAGGGCTGGCGCGGCAGTTCCAACTGGCCACGACGATTGTTTCGATGATGCGTGGCGGCGAGAATATCAAGGCGCTGACCGCGCTGCTGAACCTGGTGGAGACGGCCGACGCCGCGCCGACTGAGGCTGCCGTCGCGGCCGTCGCGGCGTTCCGTCGGAAGAGCGGGAAGTAGCCCTCGGGACACGCAGGGTCCGAAAAAACTTCGCGCAATGGACCTCTGTCGGTACGTGGGGCGGGCGTTCAGCCTGCGAAGGGCTTTCAGCCCGCTGCACAGTATGGCGCAGCTGGTTGCCTTGCGTGTGTTCTTGAGGATT
>DOZZ01000171.1 GCA_003517725.1 Bryobacterales bacterium
CGCGCCAACCGTGCGCCTAAACCAGAGAAGAAGAATCGAAAGGAAAATTCATGACGAAACTTACCCGAAGGAACCTCTGCCTCAATTCACTCGCGGGACTCGCGGCCGTGGCGGCCACCGAAACTGGCGCTAAAGCCCAACTGGTGTACCAGCGCGCCGACTGGAAGGCGGCGGAATTCGAAGTCCTGCTGAAATCGCCTGCCCGTATCAAACAGGCCTATGACGTGGTGCAGATCACCGAAGGACGCTTCCTGAATAACATCAAGAATTCGCTCAATGGACTTCACTTCGGCTTCGGGCTTCCGGTCAACCAGATGCAGGTTGTGGCTGCCCTTCATGGACCAGTGAATATGCTGAACTTCGATGATTTCTTTTGGGGAAAATATGCTGTTGGCGCGTGGTTAAAAATCGATGACCCCAAAACCGGCGCTCCGGCGGCGCGCAATATCTTCTATCCCAGTCCCGCGGGCAAAGACCTCCGCTATCCGTCGAAGGACCCCAATGACGAATCCTCTTCCTTTCAGGACAAAAGCATTCAGGGACTGCAAGCCCGCGGCGTACGCCTGCTTAGTTGTCACACTGCCATGGAGGAGCAAGCCAAGGTGCTGGTGAAGCGTCTGAAGCTGGATCAAGCGCCCGAGCAGGTGGTGCATGCAATGCTGGCTCACACCGTGCCTGGGGTTCTGGTGGTGCCTTCCATGGTGGCGGCCATTGCGCTGCTCCAAACCGAAGGGCATTACTCGTACATCACGGTCTGAAGAGTATGATGCTACTGGCAGCCATAATGGCTCTTACGGCCCAGGCGATTCCGCCGTGGAGCCATGCCGCGAATAATCCGGCTGGAGACAAAGGCTACCAATTTCCGGTTCGCGATATCGACAATGTTCCGGACCTGCACGGCAATCCCGCCGGCGCGAAGCTGGTTCTGTTCATTGGGGGAAATCAGTTTTTCGTTTTGCCGCAACTGATCGCGGGATTTGAAGCGCGGCACCCGGAACTGCGTGGATACATCTTCTACGAAACGCTGCCGCCCGGCATTCTCCGGAAGCAAATGGCGAACCACAATACGCTGACCCTCGGGAACATGACGCTGCAGGTGCAACCGGATATCTACGCGGCTGGCGCCAGGGTGGTGGATGCCATGCAACAAAACCACGAGGTGGAACGGAGCGTCCACTACGCCACCAGCGACCTCGAAATCATGGTCGCCGCGGGCAATCCAAAAGCCATCCGCTCGCTGAGCGATCTGGGCCGCGTCGGCGTCAGGCTATCGATGCCGAATCCGCAATGGGAAGGCGTTGCGCGGCAAATCGGCGACTCACTCCGCAAGACCGGCGGTGAGGATCTTTACAAGATGGTTTACCAAACCAAAGTAAGTGATGGCTCGGCCGTCTTGACGCAGATCCATCACCGGCAGACGCCCATGCGCATCCTCGACGGCAAAGCCGATGCCGGCGTGGTGTGGTCCTCCGAGGTCCGTTTTCAAGAGAAGATCGGGAACCCGATCACCGGCGTCAAGATCCCGCCCGATCACAATACCGTCGCCACCTACGCAGCAGGGGTGTTAAGCAGTGCCGTGCACAAGGCGGCGGCCCGCGCGTGGATGGTGTACCTGCAATCGCCCGAAGCCCAGGCCATCTACCGGCAGTTAGGGTTTCAACCCGTTCAGGGCGCTCAAAAATGATGCGGCCCGGCGCCCCCATAACTGTGTTGGTGCTAGCCTGCAGCGTGCTGCTGATCCAGGCATGTTCCGTCCGCGAGAGCCGCACCCTTACGGACAAGAACGGCACGGCGTGGCGTCCGCCAGATCCCAAGGCCATTCCGCAAGGTCCGGTCGGGGACAACATCCGTCTCGGCATGCGGATCTTTAACGAAACGCCTAAATACGCCGCGGAGTTCGTCGGCAATCGTCAAAATTGCAGCGATTGTCACATCCAGGGCGGCGCGCAACCTTACGCGGCGCCGATGGTTGGCTTATCCGGCCTGTTTCCCATGTTCAACCAACGCGCCAACCGGGTGATCACGCTGGAGGATCGCGTCGAAGAGTGTTTCGTGCGCAGCGAAAGCGGCCGCCCGCTGCCCTATGACAGCCCCAAGATGGTCGCCGTCGTGTCCTATGTGCATTGGCTTTCTCAGGGGCAAGTCTCGGGCAAGCCTTTCCCGGGCAGGGGCTTCGTCAAGCTGCCGAAGCTCACGCCGGACGCCGGGAATGGCGCTGCCGTGTATCGCGACCAATGCAGCGGATGCCATGGTCAGGACGGGGCGGGCAAGCCGCCCATTCTTCCCGCGCTGTGGGGTCCTGACGCGTACAACGACGGCGCCGGCATGAACAGCGTCGAGAAGATGGCGGCTTTCGTGCAGCACAATATGCCGCAAAACAAACCTGGCACGCTCTCGGCGCAGGAAGCCTACGATGTGGCTGCTTACGTTAAGAGCAAGCCGCACCAACGGTTCAATCCGGTTTTCGCCAGCTACTAGTCCGGCCCCACTACGCAGTAGCAATAGAGGGAAACCCGCATGATGGCCTCCCTGTTGGGGAAGCTGCCCTGGAAAGTTAGCGCAACCCCAGGCGTACGGGCGGATAACTGGGTAGCGGCGCCGACCGGTCGCTGCGCTGATCGTTGATCTTCAGCTCCACGGGGAGCGATGTGTCCAGTTCGGCCGGGGCCAGCGCGCCGGCCCCCGTTAGAGCTCGGGCCAGTTGCCGCAAAGCGTTTTGCTGGTCGCCTAATGCCTGTGTGATCGCCGCGCTGACTTGCAGTAGATTGGTCCACTTGACCCACGTGTGAGGTTCGACGGCGTGCTCGACTTCTGGCTTTGAGACGTGGCCTAGTTCCGCCAGGTATGCGATGCGCAGGCACTGCCAGCAGTGACCCTCGGCGGGCCAGGGCAGCGTGCGCTCCACCCCCGGCTCCAGCAAGGTTCGTTGCATGTAGACAGGCATCTCGCCATCACTTACCATTTCCTTGTCTGGCGCGGCTTGGGTGGTCAGACGATACACCCCGATCGGTGGAAAGCCGGAAGGTACACGCATCGTGGGCGAGCCGCCAAGAATGCTGCCGGCCATGCCTCCAGCCAATGCCTCGCCTGTATCCGAGACAAAGACCCAGTCCGTAAAATCCAGCTCCGACAATAGCGTGGCGGCGAATTTTGGCGCGCGCATACGCGCTAGCGCATTACTGGCGGCGATCCACTCCACGGGGCCAGGACGGGAGCGCAGGGCTGCCAGCAGAAGCTGATTTTCGGGCGCGTTCCTCAGCATCAAGATGCTGGCTTCGGCCGGATAACCGCGGGCGATCGCTTCCAGCACAGGCGCCGGCAGTGGCTGACGCAATTGAATCAGCGCATCGAGCATCGCGCGCGCTACCCAGAACCCTTCGGAATCCCAAACCAGCCTGGCGAGCTGATCAGGCCGCAGTCGTGCGAGTTCCGCTCCGATATCCCCCGCCAGTGCCGTGATTTGACAATCGGCGGCCCAGTGGGCGCCCCAAGCCTTGTCCCGTAACGACTCTGACTTTAAAAGGTCGGCGGCCCGGGAGCAGGCTCGATCATCATAAGATCCCCTTGCCTGGGCTCCGCCAAGGACAACCAGCACGAGTATCGATGCAGCCAAGTCACCCACGAAATTAGTGTAACTTCGCCGTAACACGTTCGAGCGTTCCGGTGGAAAGACGGTGGACCGTCCCTGCATGACGCACGCCTCTTAGGCCACGACGCAGTAGCAGTAGAGAAACTGTTGGGTGGTACCGAACGGCGTCTCGTGCAGTTACTTGGAGCTTTCGAGTAAGCGAAAGCGCGGCCCGAACTCTCCGTGCAGCGCATCGGCGTCGTAGCGCACCACGTCCAGTCCGCTGCAGCGGATCGGGCCCTCTGGCCCGAACGTGCCCACAATCACGTGTCCGCCCGGTTTCACGGCCGAGGCC
>DOZZ01000325.1:0-6476 GCA_003517725.1 Bryobacterales bacterium
ACGGAAAATGCGACGGTGGTGAGCTATTGTTCGCGATTAACTCCGCACACGGTGCCCACCCTCAACCCGTGCATTGAACTGCAGTGGGGCCTGCGGGCCGAGCCCGAATCAGTTGTATTGATTCAAGCGAAAGGTTCGAGTTCCTGGTTTACTATTCCTCTGTTTGACGGATTGCCGCTGCTTTCTTCAGGCCCCTGCCGGATGCCCGATCCCTATCAGGCCGTTCAGATGCGCCGCAGGCTTGTTAAATGTCAGCAGAAGATTAGCCGCGAACAAAGTCACGGCTATCATCTCAATCACCCCCGATACCGGCAGGACCAGCCACGCCTGCCGAATGATGCCCTCGTAGGCCGGAATCTCAGCCGAGACCCGCAACGCACAACCCGCGTTTAGCAACAGAAGCGATGCCAGCATCAGCCGCTTGCTGAACAATACCTTCATCCCGCAAAAGGCGGGCAAAATTCTCTGGCCGATCGCAAAAACCATTGTGGATAAGAAGCCGACCGTGAGAGCATGGCGTGACGCGCCCCAGATGCCGCCATGCCGGTCCCAGCTAAAAGCGCAGACCGAAAGCACCGATGCAACGGCGAGCCACGCATACGCGACCCGCACAAAGAGCGGGAAGGCCGGATGGATACCTTCCGTCTTGGGCGGCCTGAGCGAGGGTTCCCAGACGTGCAGCGCCTCAATCGCCACGGCGGCGGCGATCGGCATCAGCGCGACCGAAATCGCAAGATATCCGGACAACGCCGCCAGAACGGAGAGCCACGCCAGTCCCAGCGCCGTGAAAAGCCCTGTGGTTCGCGGAGCTCCGAGTCCCAGAAACACAGGCAGCCAGCGGGCGTTGAATCCCCACACCGCCGGCACGAGAAATCCCCACGTAGCCAGGATCAGCACTCGCTGATCGATTTCATGCGGGAGTTCGGGGCCCTCGCCGCGCATGGCAAAGAAAGAGGTCAGCGCGACGTTCGCGATCAGCGTCAACAGGAAACCCGCCGTGGACGCGATTACCATCAGCATCCATGCCTCCGGCTTCTGCTTCAAATCACCGGAATTCCGCGGTGGCCGGTGGCGTGAAACCATCCGGAAGAAAATCAGGAACGCCGTCAGTTCGAGCACCGAGGCCATGGGAACCAGAAGTTGCCAATGCCATTCCGTGATTGTGGAAGACCAGCGCATCAGCAGTCCCGCCGTCCACAGCGCGAGGCAGAGCCAGCCGCGCGCGACTGCAAAATGAGCCCGCTCGCCCATCTTGGACAGGGAGTAGAAGCCGATCCCCAGAATAAAAGTCCCGATCCAGCCGAATATCTGCGCATGGCCGTGCGCCTGCAGCCATGCCGGGGATAGCTGATCGAGCGCCTTGCGGTTGGTGATCGAGATCAGGTTCCACACGCCCAGAAACGTGCCCGGCAGCACCAGAAAGAACAAACCGGTGACAATGTATGCCGTCACCAGCGTCTGCAATTTTCGTTCCCGGTCGGACGGACTTTCCGTGCCCGTCGTCATTTCCCCGGTTTTTCCATCTCCAGCGCCCTGGGAAAGAGAATGTTGTTCTCGAGGTGAACGTGCCGATGAAGATTGCTTTCGAATTCAGCGAGCCCGTGATACAAAGCGCGAAAAGTCGGGCATCCATCCGGAGGAGTCTGATAGCCACTCGACAGAGTCGAAATCCTTGCCATTGAGTGTCCAGCGTCATTGTGGTCCGCCAGCATACGCTCGATCGGATTCCGCACGGAGCCAAAGAAAGCGGGCGGCACGGCGTTTCCGGCCCGCACGGCGGCATCCATTGAATTCAGGTAGGGGAACAGGACCTGTTCCTCCTTGAGCATGTGTATGCAAAGTTCCTGATACAGGGCCGCGAATATGTCGTTAATGGTTGTGGCCTCAGGATGCACCCATTCGTGGCGGGCCTTGACTTTCTGCAGCAGCGCAAGCAGTCGCGGGCCATCGCTTCGAACATAGTCGTGATGCTCGCTGACGATGTGTGCGGTCAATTCGGAGAAGGGCGCGTTGACCCACTTTTCCGGCTCTGTCTGCCCGACCGCTTCCTTTAAATTGTCCAGTAGTCGCAAAACGCTCTCCGGCGACACGTTCGCCTTAAAGCATGCGTCCCTGAGAGGAATCTTTCCTCCGCAGCAATAGTCGATCCCCAGTGATTCAAATACGCGCGCGCTCGCAGGGTTCTCAATCGCGATTTCGCTAACGGTTCGTTCGGCGGTTGTAGCCATGGGTCCACCTCTGAGTCCAGCGTACAGCGTCAATTTCGGGTTGGGAGTGACTTAAGTCAATCGCACCGGGACAAGTTGCGTTCGAGGCGTGATTTTTCCAGTCAGCAGAGCAGGCCGAAGCTGGCTCTTCGAATCGTTGCTGTCGCCTTACTTGACGGCGACGGCCCGAAAGCAGAACCTGCCGGGTTTCATGTCAACGGAGATCTCCCGGAACCCCGCCTCTTCCAGCCTTGCCTGCAGCGCGGCGGGATCGATGGGAGTGAACACATCGGCAATATGCAGCAGTCGCATCGCCCGGCTGTTCAGCCCATCCGTCCCGGCGAACGTTCCGCCGGGACGGAGCACACGATGAACCTCGCGAAACATCCGGTCCTGGAGCGCCGGTCCGTCAAGATGATGCAGCATCGTGAAAGCTGCCGCCGACGTAAATGTGGATTCGGCAAAGGGCATCGCTGTTGCATCGCCCTGAATGACGCGTGCGTCCGTATTCCTCAACCGGCCGGCGAGACGGGAGGCCAAACCGAAGTCGATCTCGACCGCGGTGAGATGCGAGACCATGGCTCTTAGAAGATCCGTGGTCAGGCCGGGTCCGGGTCCCAGTTCGAGGAGATCCTCCCCCAGCGGCACGCCTGCAAGAACCCATGGCAATATCTCCCGTTTCAGCACATGTCGCCATGGCGTTGAACTGCACAGCCAGTGATGGACAAGGTTCATCCCGGGGTTATGGCAGTGAACTGCCGTTCGGCGCCGAAGGCAATCCCGCGCCGGTCCGCCATCGAGCGCCCGATGGCAGCCTTCTCCTCATCTGAAAGTGTTGTTTGCGCCACTGGGAAAATCTCGCGTTCCTCGATTGCAATATGCGATTGATAGAGTGTCGCAAGCAACAGGAGCACTGTTCTGAGTCGCGCCGTGTCGCGCAGACAGAGATGCTCGTCGCGAAGCCACCGTTTTCCGATTTCATCGCATTCGCGATGCCATTTGTCCGCTCGGGTGTGATCATTCTCGAGCCCATCAATCCGGCTCAGGATTTGCTCAACATGGGCTCGCCCTGCGCCCCGGAGGGCTGGAAAGAGATCTTCCTCCTCGTCCGCGGTGTGCTTCGGGGCTGCCTCGCGAAAGTACTTAAGGGCTGCCTCCAGTGAACGCCGGTATTCGCCGCCCAACGATCGGCCTCCTTTCTCGTCAATGATTTTCCACAGGGTTCGAAGGAAACGCTCGATGCGGCGATGGCAGTCCGAAAGCAGCCCGAGGGGGTCGCCAAACGTACTTTCCTTAGATCCAATCGTTACAGGCATTGTCAGGTGTTCTTCACGGCGAAGTAATCGGCGTTGATCTGTTCGAAGCGGTCCCAGCGCTGGGGGAGATCGTCCAGGCTGAAGATCGCAGAAACCGGGCATACCGGTACGCATGCGCCGCAATCGATGCATTCCATCGGATCGATGTAGAGCTGAGTTTCCGCCTCGAAGGCCTGGGCGTCTTTTTTCGGATGAATGCAATCAACCGGGCACGCGTCAACACACGCGGTGTCTTTCACACCGATGCAAGGCTCGGCAATGATGTAGGCCATTGGTCTTCTCTTCCTGAATTCCAGCTTATGTAGCAGCGGGCGCCGAAACAATGACTTAAGTCACGTACGTCGATTCTCGTCTCGTGAGGGGTACACTGGGCATGAGCCTGAGCGCGACGATTCGAAGAATGCAGCGGATGACGTCTCCGGCGCTTGAATTCGTCGCTGCTCAGGACAACGCGGGCGACCGCAGTTAGAGAAAAGAGACTTGGCTTCAGAACCTGCTTTGCGGAATCGTCGCGTGGGAGCGCGAACTCCTGATCTGCGGCCTTTGACGGTGGTGCAAAAAGCCGCGGCTCTCGCCCGTAGTCATTTGTTCAGCGGCTCCCCACCAGCGACCCTGGAGTCGCTGGCACGCCTTGCCGAATTCCGGCTGTTGGGCCAGGGTGAAATGCTGTTCCTTGCCGGAGAACCGGCGCGGGGCCTGTTTGTCATCGTCTCTGGTTCCATCCGGGCATTCCGTGTAAACGCGAAGGGTCGGGAACAGACGATTCACGTGGAAGGTGCCGGGGCTACGCTGGCCGAGGTGCCCGTTTTCGACGACGGTAATTATCCCGCGACTGCAGTCGCCGAGGAATTGTCGGAAATTCTCTTTCTCAGTAAAGCCGACGTACAGCGGTTCCTCATCGCGAATCCAGCCATCGCGCTCAATGCCTTGCGGCTCATGGCCGGACGATTGCGGCGTCACGCCGAATTGGTCGATTCTCTGGCGCTCAAGGACGTAGGTCAGCGCCTCGGGCGGCTTCTGCTCACCGAGGCGCAGACCCTGGGAACCCATGACCTCAACTTCTCCAACCAGCAACTGGCGGCTCGTATCGGATCGGTTCGTGAAGTCGTCTCCCGAACTTTGGCCCGGTTGGCACAGAACGGGCTGATCGATATAGATACCAGAGCGCGAGGTATTACGATCCTCGATGAACAGGCGCTGAAACGCTTCGCAGAGGA
The DNA here is from genome assembly GCA_003517725.1 of Bryobacterales bacterium. Classification (GTDB taxonomy): domain Bacteria; phylum Acidobacteriota; class Terriglobia; order Bryobacterales; family Bryobacteraceae; genus DOZZ01. Next base: position 4,741 of record DOZZ01000325.1, read on the forward strand.
CGAGGTGTGATCCGGCTCAATTGCTGGATGGCACTGTTTTGGAGCGGCAAGCCGCGTCGGCTGCCTTCGGCTCTGGCCAACTCAGTTCTTCCCTCGATCCATACCGTTCGGTGATTCGCCCTGGCACTTGACACCCCGGAGAAATTCGCGGGAAAACATTGGGTTTTTTTGTAATCAATAAGTTGCAAGCGGAGAGGTAGTTGCATACGCCATTTTTCGGGGACGTAAGAGTTCACGATCAAGAGTGTGTGTGGGCTTTTTGGGAAGTCATTTGCGGGGACGACCGCTTACCTGTTGACGCAACGGAGAGAAGTGCAAGGAAAACCGCGCCCTTTTATAATCAATACCTTACGAACGGAGAGGTAGTTTTATACCACGTTTTTCGAGGAGCCAAAATCTTTGCCGTTGATAACATTACGCATCTACACTGCCAAAATCTCTAAGTCCTTTAGCTTCAGGTTCGAGTCCTCGCTGGGATATGGACATGTTCATGCGAGCGGCCGTAGGTAAGACTGTCCATTAAACTCGCGCGGTGAGATTCCGAGACTCGCGGGAGCACTACCTCGACTACCTCACATCAGCGAGTTGCGACTTCTCGCGGATCGTCAGCATGGCTTTTGGTGCTCCCTTACAACGGCGAGAAAATAATATCAGATCGTGGAATGCGCCCTCTCCACGCTGGCGATTTCGCCGGGATGCCGGCCATGCGTGCCGACTATTTGTAGGCGATGGCCGCGCTCGACGGGCCCGCGAGATGAATCACCTCGAAGCGTTGGAAGCCGGCTTCGCCGCACCACTTGCGAAAATCCGCCCCGGAATAGTCGAAGGCATCGCCGAACTCGATGAGCATGTTCAAAGACATGAGCAGGCCGAAAACGTTCTCACGGCGGGCGTCGTCGATCAGGGCTTCTATGGCCACCAGCGCGCCTCCAGACGGAAGGGCATCGTAGGCCGCGCGGATCAGGTGCATCTTCTTCTCCAGATTCCAGTCGTGGAGAATCATGCCCATGGTGATCATGTCCGCTTTAGGCAAGGGGTCCTTGAAGAAATCGCCGGAGGCCGTGGCGACGCGATCGCTCAGCCCGGCGGCCGCGATGTGCTTTCGCGCGATCGGCTCTACCGGGGGCAGATCGAAGGAAGTACACCGCAGATGAGGGTGCGCCTTGGCGACCTCCACGCAAAGCAGGCCCGTCGCGCCGCCGACGTCGCAAAGTGTCTTGAACCGCGAAAAATCAAACTTCTCCGCAAACGCCTCGAAGTTAATCCGCGATAAGCCGGTCATCGCGCCCAGGAATTGTTCGAGCCTTGGCAGCTCGTCGTAAAGCTCCTCGAACATTCCCTTCTGGCCATGTTTAATCTCATTTTGAGGCCTTCCGGTGCGCAAGGCGTCGGGTAGATCGTTCCAAAATTTGAAGAGCCGCGCATTCAGCATGACGAGAATGCCGCCCACATAGCGAGGTTGGGTGCTGTCAAGATAAAGCGCGGCGGCGGGAGTATTGAAGTACTTCGCGGACGGCCCATCGCCCTCGCGATCGAGGAAGCGCATGGCGACCAGCGCGTCGAAGAAATCGCTTACGGCGCGCGGGTGCAGGCCAAGCTCCGCGCCCAGGTCCGGGCCGGTGACGCGGCGATCGCCAAGCTTGGTGAATACGCCGAACTCAACAGCGGTGAGAAGAACTTTGGAAGACCAGAAAGCGAAAGCGGTCTGGAGAATGGGGCCGGGATCAAGCGGCTGG
>DOZZ01000325.1:6696-7733 GCA_003517725.1 Bryobacterales bacterium
GCGTCGCGATCCGCGCTGAAGGGGATTAGCTTGCCGATGCGGATTGAGATGCGATTCGAGCGGAACCATCTCCGCTGGCCCACTTTCAACTCACCGAGTCCTCCAAGATAGACAGGCAAGGCATGCGTGCGCAGTTCCTGCCAGAGCATGCCGGATCCCGCTTGAAAGGAGTGCATAAGACCATCGGGGCTGCGGCGTCCTTCTGGAAACACCAGCACGTGGAAGCCGGCATCCATGGCGCGGCCCGCATGCGCGAAGCTCTTGCGGAAGTTTCCCGTTTGTGGCAAGGGAAAGACGTTGAACAGGCCCGTTACAAGCAAGTATTGGATCGGCGCGATCAGGTTGAAGAAAATGTTGGCTTGCCCCCGCGCGTGGCGCCAGGCATCCAGCATTTCGCCCGCCATGGCCACGGCAACGCGATGCCGCACACGCCAGGGAAGCGCGGAAAGGATGAGCGGGACATCGTACGTGGTCGCGTGATTCGCCACGATCAGCACGGGCCCGGAGAGCGTCTCGTCCAGGTCACGACGGACCTGAGGTTTAGCGAGCAAAGCAACCAGAGGCCGCGTAACGAGCTCTAGGAACATGACGCGAATGGCGCTCGGCAGGCGCATCCAGGGCCACCGCGGATAGACGTATTGGCGAGGTGCTTCGGGTGTCGCCGCACCTTCGGCGGATGTTGAGGGCTGGCTCAGCAATTGCTTCAACTCGCCTAGCGTGCGGGCCTGCTGATAGGCGGCCTCGTCGATTTCGAGCCCCAGGCGGCTCTCGAGCATGGATTGCAGTTCGACCCGGCCCAGACTGTCCAGGTGCAGGTCTTCGGAGAGCAGAGCGGAATCCGGAAGCCGCACGCTGTCACCCGTGATGCGGAATATCAGGTCTTCGAGCATGCCGGCGCTGGGCGTAGCTGCGTCTTTCTGGCCGCGCAAAGCGGCGGCCACTTCGCGGCGCAGCACCTTGCCCGTGGAGGTGCGCGGCAGATCGGGATCCGGCCAGATCACCCACCGCCGGATCTGTTGGTACTCGGCCAGCTCGCG
>DOZZ01000325.1:7778-11476 GCA_003517725.1 Bryobacterales bacterium
TCGCCGCCACTCGGACCGGCAGTCTCGACCACCGCCGCGGCTCTAATTTGCGGCTGGCGCAGCAGGGCGGCTTCCAGATCGTCAGGATAGATATTCAAACCAGCGGCCGTGACGATCACTTCCTTCTTGCGGCCCCGGAACTTCAGGTTGCCGGCATCGTCAACGCTCGCGAGATCGCCGGTCGCGAGCCAATCCGACGCGCGCGCGCGCAGTTGTCCCCGCTCCCAGGTGGCATTCGAAACGGTTGCGCCGCGCACCAGGATTTCGCCGTCGGCGCCCAGGCGAATTTCGCGGCCCGGCAAAACTTTGCCGATGCTGCCGCGTGCCGCATGAAACGGATGGTTGAGGCTGACCAGCGCGGAGGTCTCGGTCGAGCCGTAGCCTTGAATGACCACCAGTCCGAGCGTGTTCCAGAAATGCTCGAGCTGCGGCGGCAGCGTGGCGCCGCCACAGATGAGCGCCCAGAACTTAAGCCCTAACGCGCGGTGCACATCACGAAAAAGCCACCAGCGCCGCCACGCCGGCAAGCCTTCGGCGCGCTTCAGGCGGCCTTCAAGATCCGCAAAGCGGCCCAGCAGATAAGTCTGCAACACTTCCAGCACGCGAGGCACGGCGGCCAGCACCGAGATACGCTCCTGGCGCATTCTGGCCACCAGGTCGCCCGGGATCAGCTGCGATTCGAAATGCACTTCGGCGGCCAGCAGGGCCGGAATCCAGATGCCCATAAACTGGCCGAAAACATGGCTGAGCGGCAGCGTGTGAAGGAAGCGCAGCGGGTGGAAAATGCGCTCGTACTTCAGATATTTGCGCATCTCGCGCTCGATGGGGCGGAGGCTCGCCAGAATGTTGCCGTGCGTGTGAACCACGCCTTTAGGCTCGCCTGTAGTCCCCGAGGTGAACACGATTTGCACCGGAGCACTCTCCGCAATTCCGTCGAATGGGGCCGGCTGCAAAGCGACAGTCAGCGCTGACGCGAAGTCCTCGAAAGCAAGGCGCGGACTCGCGCTTTCAAGAAGCCGAAGCTGCTCGCGGCTGCCGGTAACCAGCTTGGGAGCGACTTCCTGCGCCACGCGCTGGGCGAAGCTGGTGGATCCGGCGACATCGATGGGCACGGCAATCACCCCGCGAAGGATGCAGCCGAAGAAAGCGCCTATCCAAGCCGCTCCGTTCTCACCCCAGATCAATACGCGGTCGCCCTTGCTGATGCCGCGCGCGCTTAACTCGGCGGCGAAGCGCTCGGCCAGATCGGCAAGATCCCGATAAGACGTCCGCTGCTGGCGCAGTCCGGCGCGGCTGACGATGGCGGTCTGATTTCCGTGACGGCGAAAATCCTCGACGAGAGAAGCGACGTGCGGCCGGTCTGGGGGAGGAGGAACGCTCATAGGCTTTCGCCGCCACTTCTCTGCTTCTGCCTGGAGCGCGGCGTCAACTCTTCAAGTTTCATCCTGCCCACATGGTAAGACCTTTCGATCAGGCCCGGGCTTGACGCACCGCGTGCGGTGCTGCAGTGCAGCTTTAGCTTCAGAGCGTCGGTTGTTGATATGAGGCAATCTGCACTGAAGTTAGAGTGGTCACGGATCGATACCTTGCTGGACAGTGTCTACAGGTTTACGGATCGGGAGGCCTTCTGGCCTGTACTGCCGGCGGGCGTGGAGGTCACTCGTCTCGCAAAGAGAGTGCCATCGGAAAGCTGCCGTTCCCAAAGCATAAGAAGGCGGTCGGGCTCGGGATAGGGCAGCGGCTTTAGAAGTACCCCATTCACGACCGTAAAGATTGTAGTGTTAGCGCCGATGCCAAGTGCCAGGGTAAGTACCGCTACTACCGAGAAGGCGGGATTCTTCTTCAGGGCCCGAAGAGCGTACCGAAGATCCTGGATAAGTGTATCGGCGTAAACTCCAACTCGGATGTCGCGAACGCTCTCCTTGACCTGGTCAACGCCCCCGAGTTCGCGGCGGGCCTCAAGCAGAGCTTCTTCTTGGGGCATCCCGCGCTGCACCTTCTCCGCCGCCGTGAGTTCGATATAGCTGCGAATCTCGTCGTCAAGGTCCTGGTCGACACATCTCTTGCACAATTATGTTTCGACAGAACTCGTACAGATAGCGGATCAAAGGATCCTCCTATGTAGCCCGTAATCTGCTGCTTGCGCGGGCGGAGACGCGCCAGCGCGAGATCGCGGTGCGCCTGGCGGTTGGCTCGGGACGCTGGAGATTGATCCGTCAACTGCTCGCCGAAAGCGTGCTACTGGCTCTGATGGGCGGGGCGGGCGGAGTCTTCGCGGCGTGGTGGGGCGGCCAGGCGCTGCTGAAGATGCTGTCACGCGGACCCGATCAGGTGACCCTGGCCATCTCGCCCGACGCGCGCACATTGGGATTTACGCTGGCCCTCGCGCTCGGGACCGGCATACTATTCGGTCTGGCGCCCGCCCTGCGCGCCACGCGGGTCGATCTGAACCCAGCTCTGAAGGAAGGCAAAGGTGCGTCCGGGGCGAGACGGGGAACGCTCGGCAAAGCGCTCGTGATCGGGCAGGTAGCACTCTCGCTGTTGCTGCTGATTGGCGCGGGCCTGTTCTTACGAACACTGCGCAACCTCGCGGTGATCGATACAGGATTCAACCGCGAAGGCGTCCTTCTGTTTCACCTCGACACGGATTACTCGGGTTACAAGAACGAAGACCCGCGCCTCGCTGGCATCTACCGGGGAATTGAAAAGCGCGTGGCGGCCCTCCCCGGGGTAAAGTCCGCCAGCTTTTCACAGATGAACTTCGGGCCAAGTCAATGGACTTCCAGCATCGAACCGCTGGGCGACACGGGTGGCGCACACCGCCTTGTAATGAGTAATGGAAACACGATTGCCCCATCGTATTTCGATGTCATGGGGATAGGTCAGGTATTGGGCCGCGTGTTCAATGACGGCGATACCGAAAGCGCGCCGAAAGTTGCCGTTCTGAATGAGCACGCCGCCAAGGCGCTGTTTCCCGGAGTGTCTCCGCTGGGCCGCCAATTCCTGCAAGGCTCCAAACCGGTTCAGGTGATTGGGGTCGTGAAAGACGCGAAGTACGTTAGTGTTCGCGAGAAGCCTCGCAATATGATCTACTTTCCCGTCGCCCAAAGAGCCGGCTATTACGGCGAACTGGCGGTGAAAATCGCCGGAGACGGTTCCCGGCTCACGCCGGAGATTCGCCGCGCAATCGCCGAAGTGGAACCCAACTTCCCGGTCGTCAGCATCGATACCATGTCGCAGATCGTGAATAACACGCTCTCCCGCGAACGTCTGATCGCTCGGCTTTCCGCGTTCTTCGGCATCCTCGCCCTGATACTGGCGTGCGTGGGACTCTACGGCATCCTCTCCTACGGTGTTGCGCGCCGTACAGGAGAAATTGGTATCCGAATGGCGCTTGGCGCGAGCAGCCGTGCCGTGCTCGGCATGGTGCTGGGCGAAACGGCATGGCTGCTGGCCATCGGGCTGGCTATCGGAATCCCGTGCGCACTGGCTTTGGGCCGCCTTGTGCAGAGCCTGCTGTATGAATTGAAGGCGACGGATGCCGCCACGGTTGCCGCCGCGGCTTTGACGATGAGCGTCTTCGCGATGCTGGCCGCCTGGTTCCCCGCCCGGCGCGCGGCGCGCGTGGACCCCATGGCCGCCCTTCGCTACGAGTAGCCCATGCGACTCGACATAGTCTACGCATTGCGCGGTTTGCG
>DOZZ01000325.1:11656-23249 GCA_003517725.1 Bryobacterales bacterium
CTTCCGTTCCGGGATGCCGGGCGCATCGTTTCGCTCGGGACTCGGTTCACGAAGGAGGCGCGCACCATCCCGAGGTTAACCGGCGGAGACCTGACCGACATCATCGCCGGTAACCGCGTGTTTGAAGCCATCAGTGTTTATTGGGGTGGCGAGATCGGCGTGCAGCTTCGGGATCGCGCGGCATTCACCGGAGCGTGGTTCGTGCGGCCGGACTTCTTTCGCGTCTTCGGCGTTCACACCGTCGCCGGAAGGCTCTTCGGGGCTGGGGATCAGGCTCTTCTGGCGGTGGTGAGCGCCGGCTTTGCGGAACACAATTTCGGAAGCACGGCCGCGGCTGTCAATCAAAGCGTCACCATCGAAAATCGGCACTACCAGATATCGGGAGTTCTTCCAGCCGGCTTCGCCTTCCCGCGCAACGCTGAGGTCTGGGTTAGTTCGCCCTCCCAACTCGAAAACCTGAATCGCTCCGCGTACAACTACAGGGCGGTCGCCAAACTGAAAGCAGGAGTTTCGAAGGAAGCCGCGCAGGCCGAGATGGAGAACGTTGGCGCGCGCCTGGCATCGGCTTTCCCGGCCGACAACAAGGACAAGACTTTCCGCATCACAGGGCTTCGGGAACAATTGACGGGCTCCATCCGGCTGACGCTTTTCCTGCTGCTGGGGGCCGTGACGTTGGTTCTTTTGATTGCCTGCGCCAACGTGGCGAACCTGATGCTGGCGCGCGCCGCGCCGAGGGCACGGGAGTTCGCCGTGCGTGCCGCCCTGGGCGCCGGACGTTCACGGCTCGTCCGGCAACTCGCGATTGAGGGGCTCGCGATAGGCGTGCTCGGCGGCCTTCTGGGCGTCTTCCTGGCTCAGGTTGGAATCGATCTGCTGATACGCCTCGCGCCAGACAACCTGCCGCGCGCCGAAGAGATTCATCTAAGCCTGCCGGTGTTGCTATTCGCCAGTCTGCTGGCGCTGTTTTCGAGCTTGCTGTTCGGCATGACACCGGCCTGGCAGGCCGCCCGTGCCGACGTCAGTGAGGCTCTCAAGCAAGGCGGGACCCGTGGCGTGGTTGGCAGAAGCTCGAACTGGTTGCGTAGCTCCGTGGTGATCGCGGAGATCTCGCTCTCCATCGTGCTGGCAATCGGCGCGGGCCTGCTGTTCCGCAGCTTCTGGGCGTTGACGCAAGCGCCGCTCGGTTACCGAACCGACCATCTGCTGGTGATGTACGCGCATGAACCCGCGGACGGGCTGGCCCAGTCGCTGCAGGCCGTCAACAAGTTCAAAAATCTGTATCCGAAGCTGGCCGCCATCCCCGGAGTGGTTGCCGTCGGCGCGGCCATGGGGTTGCCGACGGGCCGCTATGGTTCGGACGGGTTCTACGCAGTCCGCGGCAAGCACATCTTCGGGCCCGGCCAGACTCTGCCGCATGCGGGCTTTCGGCTGGCCAGCCCAGGCTATTTCGGCGTGATGAAAATTCCGGTGGTGCATGGCCGTGATTTCGCCGGCGCCGATTCCTACGAGAATCCGTTCGTGGCCATCGTCAGCGAGTCGCTGGCGCGCGATAGCTTTCCGAATCAGGACCCCATCGGCAAGCAAGTGCCGTGCGGATTTGACTCCATGAACTACATGACCATCGTCGGGGTGGTGGGCGATGTCCGTCAGGATTCGCCGGCATCTTCACCGGCCCCCGAGTTATACATGCCGCTCGCGCAGCATACGTGGTCGGTTGTTGTTAGAACTCTTGAGTTGCTGGTGGAAGACGATGGGCCAGGTATGGCCAATCTAAGCAATGTTTTCGTCCCATTTTTCACTACGAAGCCGCAAGGTTCCGGTATCGGGCTGCTGCTGAGCCGCCAGATAGCCGAAGCGCACGGAGGCGACCTGATGCTGAACAATCGCAAGGACGGGAGCGATTGCGTGGCCAGGCTGTTGCTGCCGATATAGAAGTTCACGCAAGGCTCATCAAAACCCTACAAATTCTCCGTTTAACTCGTGTGGCGCAGGTCATCGCGTAGCGTGGCCTGCGTGGTGAGGCCAACCAAAGTCACCCCCGTGCGCCAGCCCCGCCATCGGTCCGGGCGGCAACCACCTGGCGAGCCTTCAGCCGCGCCTTGGTTCTGCAGAGAGTTGTATTGGAGCTGCAGTTCGGTTGGCCTCACCACGCAGGCCACGCAATGACCGGCGCCCCACGCAAACCTTATGTGGTGATGCAACAGGAATTCTGGTAGGCTTCTGTGGTGGCCACACATGAAGGAATCTAAGCTTGATTTGTTGCAGGGGACGTTGGACGTAATGGTGCTGCAAACGCTCTCGGCGCTGGGCTCCTTGCACGGGTACGGCATCGCGCGGCGGATAGAACAAGTAAGTGGCGACGAGATTCTCTTGAATCAGGGCACCATTTACGCCTCTCTGGTGCGGCTGCAAGACCGGGGCTGGATTTCGGCCGCTTGGGGCACGTCGGATAACAATCGCAAGGCCAAATATTATTCGATTACGCGGCAAGGGCGTAAGCAGCTGGCGGCCGGCATGGCTTACTGGCGGAGACTGGCGAACGTAATGAGCCGGGTGCTGGCAGTGCCGGCGGCGGGAGACGAGGCATGACCGCCCCTCTGCGCAAACTGGGCTCACTGCTCCATAAGCAACAGCTGGATCGTGATTTGGATGCCGAGCTGGCGACCCATCTTGAACTGGCCATCGAAGAAAACATGCAAGCGGGTATGTCGCCCGATGAAGCGCGGCGTCGAGCGCTGGTGAGGCTGGGCGGATTGGAGCAGTCAAAGGAAGAACATCGCGATGCACGCGGGTGGCCGGCCTTGGAGAGCATTCTGCAGGACTTGCGGTACGCGGCTCGAACCCTGCATCGCGAACGAGGGTTCGCGATTTTCGCCATCCTGATCATCGGGTTGGGCGTAGGCGCGAGCGCCACAGTGTTCAGCGTTCTGAATAGCCTGCTGGTCAGGCCATTACCGTTCAAAGGACCCCAACAGCCTGGTCTGGATAGCCAACAGGACGCCCACCGACGGTGACATGTCGGGGCAGACAGTGCAAGTCAAGCGGCTCCTGGATCTTCGCGAGCGGAACAAATCGTTCTCCGACATTGCGGGATATTTTGCTTTCTACGGAGTTGGCGATGTCAAGCTTACGGGACGCGGGGAGCCGGAGCGCCTTAGTGCCGTCCCGGTCTCGCAGACATTCTTTCCCTTGCTGGGCGTGCAGCCGCAGATTGGCCGGCAGTTTACACCTGAGGAGTGCAAATGGAACGGGCCGCGCGTGGCGCTTCTGAGCCATGGACTTTGGGAGCGTCGATTTGGCGCCGACCCTCAGATTGTGGGCACGGCGGTCAGACTTGACGATGCGCCCGTGACCATCGTGGGAGTCTTGCCGGCTTCGTTCGACTTCGGCGCGATCTTTGCTCCTGGCGCGCGCATCGACCTGTTCTATCCTTTCGCCCTGAGCGGGGAAACCGATCGATGGGGCAACACGCTGGCGCTGGTGGGAAGAATCAAGCCCGGCGTGGGACTGCCGCGCGCACAGGCCGAGGCTGACATGCCCGGCGATCAGATTACCAGCGAAAACCCACGCCAGAACTCTTTACATCCAAAACTTACTTTCCTGCGGGAGCATGCTGGGTTTAGTGCTGACGTTTGCGGCGACGCGCGGGATTGCGCACCTGACTGCATTCAACCTTCCGTTGTTGAACAGCGTCACGATAGACGGCGGCGTGCTTACGTTTACGCTGTTGATCGCGGTAGCGACCGGCCTGATGCTGGGCATCGCGCCGGCGTTTCAGGTTTCGTCTTTGCGGCTGAACGCCTCTCTGGGCCAGCGCGGCGCGAGCGCGGGCCATGAACATGCCTGGCTGCGAAGCACGCTGGTGGTTTCGGAAATCGCGTTTGCGTGCGTTCTGCTGGTGGGCGCGGGGCTGCTGATCCGCAGTTTCGTGCGGGTGCTGGACGTGCAACTGGGATTTAGGCCGCACAGTGCCGCGGCCCTGCGCATCGACCCGAGCTCGCGCTATTCGACAGATGCGCTGAAGACTGCCTATATGAACGAGGCGCTGCATCGCGTAAGAGATACGGCCGGCGTAAAGGCAGCGGGCCTATCGGACGCCTTGCCGCTCGGAAAGAACCGGGCCTGGGGCGCCGGCCCTCAAGCAAGGCCGCGATCTGACCGAGCGCGATACAGCGGACAGCGCGCCGCTGATTTTGGTCAACGAGACGATGGCGCGCAGCCTCTGGCCAGCGGGAGGATCCACTACGCCAGGTCTTAGCGGAGTGCGGCAAGGATCGGCAGGTCGTCGGGGTAGTCGGCGACGTGCGGCACATGGCGCTCGAGAAGAGTTCCGGGTCGGAGATGTATCTGCCGATGAGGCAGTGTCCGAGCTATGGATCCTGGGATTTGGTGGTGCGATCGGCGCTTCCTTTTGCGGCGCTCGCTGCGAACGTGGACGCGAGCCTTCGGCCCATTGCGCCGGACCTGCCGAAAGGAGGGACGATTTACGGGCTGATCTCGTATTCGGTAAATCGAAGAACGCAGGAGATTGGGATCCGCATGGCACTGGGGGCCACGACCTACGACGTGCAGAGCCGCATTGTGTGGCCCACAATTGGGCTCACGACGGTGGGCATGGTCTTAGGCGTGATCGCGTCGTGGGGGCTGGCACGTTCCGTGAGGAGCCTGCTGTTCGGCGTCACGTATGGCGATCCCCTGACGTTTGTGGCGGCGGCGCTGGTGCTGATGACGATTGCCATTCTGGCAGGCTATCTGCCGGCGCGAAGGGCGTCTAGAATCGATCCGATGATATGCCTGCGCGCGGATTAGGCCGGCTTCAAATGAGCGGGACGGCGGCGCCGATGACCGCGGCGCGCCAACCTAGCGCGGCCTTTACGATGGATACCTGTGCTCGCGCTTCGCTGTTGACCGCTTCCTGAAAGCTGCGCTCCGCCTGGGGCATCACCAGCTCTTCGGCTTCCGCCAGTCCGCCGGCGAGTGCGATGCGGTCGGGTGCGAAGATCTGCGCCAGCGAGGCCATCGCGATGCCGAGTGCGCGTCCTGCCTGGGATAGTGCCGCGGCCGCTTGCGTGTGGCCCTGGCGCGCGTTATGGATGACGTCGCGCAGCGTTTCTCCCGCGCCGGCGGCTTCGACGATGGTGCGCTCTGAGACCAGAGCCTCGGCGCAACCGCGTCCGCCGCACGGGCACGGAGGACCGCTGGCATCAACTACGACATGGCCGACATCGCCGATACATTCGCCGGTGAACCGGAGCAGCGCGCCGTCAACCACCATGGCGCCCCCCAGGCCGGTGCCGGCCGCGAGGCACAGGAAGCGCTTGGAGCCGCGGCCCGCGCCAAACCGATATTCGCCCAGGCACGCCGCGTTGGAATCCACTTCGAGCAGGATGCGGCTGCCCAGCGCATCGGCCAGCGCGTCTCGCAGAGGGAAGCCGACCAGCCATTCCAGGTTGGGGTTGTAGCTGAGCCGGTCGCGCGCGGCATTCAGAAATCCCGCCACGGCGACTCCGGCGCCGCGAACTGGTTCTGCATGTCGGCGCGCCGCATCCTTTATGCGCGCGACCAATTGCACGCGGTCGGCGCCGGTCGGGAATGTCTCGAGGTTGGCGGCGCCGGTGGCCTCGACCAGCGCTACTTTCGTGTGCGTGCCGCCTATATCCACACCGAGCGCATTCACGGTTTATGAAAGCCGGCTTCCGCCAGCGTCAGCTGGCCCCGTATGTTATCGAGCATTGTCATGCGCGGCGCCAGCCGTCGATCGGCTTTTGCCAGCCGGGGCATGCGAAGGGCAGCGCCACTTTCGATGCGCGGCCGGCCGAGGCATAGCCGGCGCAGAGGGCTTCGAGCACCACGCGCCCATCCTGGCCCGTGGCCTGGGGCGAGTCTTTGCCGCGCACGCAGCGCGCGAAGTGACGCATCTCCTGCGGGAAGCCGTAGTTCCAGAGCTCCTCGAATACCGGATAGCTCCAGCCGCTGGTTGACGGAGCCTTCTCGACGGCATAGCCATAGCCGCGCTCGCTGTAAGTCGGCAGCGCGTTGCCCATGTGCAGATTGCCGTAGGTCACGCCCGCGTCGCCGTAGACTTCGATGCGGTCGTCCATGCCGCCGCGCCGCGCCCAGCTGTTCTCGACCACACCCAGCGCCCCGCCGGCGAACTCCAGGATGCCGATGACTTCGTCCTCTCCGGCGGTCTTGTCGCGGTGAACGTAAGTGCCCATTTGGCAGTAGACCGACTCAATTTTGGGCCGCCCCAGAAACCAGTAGCAGAACGCGATGCCATGGCAGCCCATGTCCATCCACACGCCGCCGCCGGAGCGCTCCACGTCCCAAAACCAGGCGCTGTGCGGGCCGAAATGCTTCTCGCTCTGCTTCACCAGATGCACCTTGCCGAAGGCGCCCTGGTCCGCCATTTCCTTGGCCTTCACGTATTTCGGCGTGAAGAACAACTCTTCGGCGTAGAGCAGCAGGACGCCTGCCCGCTGGCACGCGTCGATCATCTCGTCGGCCTCCGCCAACGTCATGGCCATGGGCTTTTCGCACACCACGTGCTTGCCGGCCCGCGCGGCGTCGCACGTCATCTGCCGGTGCAGAGCGTTGGGCGCCGTTATGGTCACGAGTTCGATATCCGGCTCGGCCAGCATGTCGCGATAGTCGCGGAACACGCGCGGGATGCCGTAGCGGCGAGCCAGATCTTCAGCATGGCCGGCGGTGGGGGAAGCCACGGCCACCACTTCGGCTTCCTCTGGCATGATCTGAAACGAGGCCGCGTGGATGTCGGCTTCGAACTGCGAGCCGATGATGCCGACTTTCACTTTGCTCATCAGCTCTTCACGATGCGACCGGTCGCCGGATCGACCAGGAAGATTTTATTTTCGCGATAGGAGCGGACGGAAAGATCGATGGTGGTCATGACCTTGTGGCCCAGATCGGCCGGGCAGTTCGGCTGCTGGCGCGAACGGACGCAGTCGAAGAAATTGTCGATATGCTTCTGGTCGCCCTCGTTGCCCACATTCTCGATCACGAGTTCGTCTTTGCCCCATTGCTTGCGGAAGTCGTCGCGGAAGGGCGTTTCGGGCACGACGCGGGCGATGTTGGTGTTGCGGCCCTGCGGTCCCTCCCACTCATCGCCCAGATGCATGGTCGCGTGCGTTCCGCGCAGCAGCATCAGCGGCCCGATCTCGTTGACCTGCGACGACTGCACCAGCATGGAGTACTTGCCTGGATAATCGGCCGCCGTGAGAAACGTGTCGGGCACCTCGCGTCCATCGTGATAGACCCACATCCCGCCCATGCCCGCTACGCGCGCCGGATGCTGGTTCTCAAGCGCCAGGTGGAAGGGCGCCACGATGTGATAGTGCAGGTCGGTTGCGATGCCGCCCGAATAGTCCCAATACTTGCGGAAGCGAAAAAAGCGATCGGCATCGAAGGGCCGCCGCGGCGCCGCGCCCAGCCACTGCTTCCAGTCGATGTGATTGTCGCCGGCCGCGTCGGGCCCGGCGCCGGCATCGATGGGCCAGTTCCAATCGCCCTTCGGATCGTTACGGCTGTAAGTACCCTGGACCGAAACCACCTTGCCGAGCGTACCGGCCTGAACCACCTCGCGGACCTTGCGCCAGCGTTCCCACGACAGGGCCTGCACGCCAACCTGCATCACGCGCTGTTTCTCGCGAACCTTGGCCACCACGGTGGCGGCCTCTTCGAGCGTGTGCGTCATGGGCTTCTCGCAATAGACGTCGCGGCCGCCCTCGAGCGCCATCAACGAGATGGGCGCGTGCCAGTGGTCGGGCGTCGCAATCATCACGGCGTCGATGTCTTTACGGTCGAGCAGTTCCCGATGATGGCTATAAGTCTTGGCGTCCGGCGCCTTTTTCGCGGCGCGCGACAGGCGGGCCTGATAGACATCGCACAGGGCCACGACGGCGACGTCGTTCTTTTCGTTGGCGCGATGCAGCGAGCCTTGCAGCAGCCAGGAGCCGCGTGTACCCAGGCCGATTACCGCCGTATTGATGCGATCGTTGGCCCCAAGCACGCGGCCGCGCAAGGCCAGGGTGGCCGAGACCGCTGCCGTACTGCGCACAAATCCGCGGCGCGTGATTTCGTTCGACATGGACGCGTTCGCTCCGAGACGCTGAGATCTCCGAATTGTATCCAATGGAGCTTTCGATAGTGCGGGCTTCACATGCTTTGAGCTTTATCGGGGGCACTGTAGTGTGCACTGGCAAAGCCAATTTGCGGCGGTACGAAACGCTGGCTTCCCCTTTGTTTTGTACAAGTGTTGCCCGCGAAGGGCGTCGAATTATGATGTGATTTTGCGGTCCAAACCCAATTGATCGGCTGAGTTTCCGGGTCGAGCATAGTCTGGCCGCGGCGGATGTTGAGCGGATTGGGTTGTGCCGCGGTGGCGTTTAAGTACATTTATCGACTCCTGCCTGTAGCGTAAGGAATGGGCGGGCCGCTTCGGCCATGGAGAGCGTGCAAGTGGCTGAAAAGGAAGGTAGGATATTGCGGGATTGAAGGAACCGAATGCAGTGGGTTTTTGTGGGGCACGTTTTTAGTGCGCCTTGGGCCGACAATCCTCAAGAACACACGCCAGGCGACTATCAGCGCCTTGCGGTGCAGTCGGGCTGAACGCCCGCCCCACGTGGTGATAGAGGGACCATCGGCGTCACGGCTGCCGGGCGGCGAGATCCGATAGAATCGCAGTCTTGCTATGAGCATTTTGAATTGGCTGCTGCTTTTGATCTCTGCGCTGGCTCAGGACGCGCTGATCCAGGTGAATGCCGCCCACAAGGCAACGCACAAAATTCCGCGCAGTATCTACGGGACATTTCTGGAGCCGATCGGCAACTCGATCAACAACGGGCTCTGGGCGCAGATCATCGAAAACCCGAGCTTTGAAGACGGCCTTTGGGATGCCGCCGAGGTCAAGCGCAAAGTCGACGCCAACCCCGCCTTCCTGCGCCCGGCTCACATCAGTTTGCCGTTGCCATGGGAGCCATTGAAGATGTCGCAGGGGGCGCGGTATGAACCGCGTTGGAACGACGCGCCCAACTCTTACCGCTGGCTGATGTTGATGGCGCTTCCCGGAAGTGAGCAGACCGGCGTGCGCCAGGAAGTTTATCTTCCCGTGCACCGTGTGCTCGAGTATCGCGGCAGCATCTACATGCGGCATTTTAGCGGCGCGCCATCCGTTGAAATTTCGATTCGGCGGCGGAACCGGCCCGAGGAGATACTGGCGCGCGGCGACATTTCTTTGCATGGTTCGGAATGGGCGCGCTATGAATTCAAGCTGGTCCTGCCGCCGGGCCGCCTGGCGTCGCTCGAGGCCGCCGACTTCGTAATTGCCGCGAAAGACAACACCCGCGTGGGCTTGGACCAGGTGGTGCTCTGGCCCGCGGACGCCGTGGACGGGATGGACCCGGAGATGGTGAAGCTGTCCCGCGAGTTAAAGACGCCGATCGTCCGCTATGGCGGCAATTACACGTCCTTTTACCACTGGCGCGATGGCGTCGGCCCGATGGACAAGCGGGTCAGCATGACCAACCTGGCGTGGGGCATGCCCGAGTACAACCAGTTCGGGACCGACGAATTTCTGGCGTTCTGCCGGCTCATTCACGCTGAACCGCAGATTGCGCTCAACCTTGGGACCGGCACCGCGGACGAGGCGGCCGCGTGGGTCCGCTACGTGGACCGGAAGTGGAACAACGGCAAAGGCGGACTGCTTTGGGAACTCGGTAACGAGTTGTGGGGCAATTTCCAGCATGGCTATCCCACCGAGCCGTACATCGCGGGGAAGACCAGGGAGTTCAGCGAGGCGGTGCGAAAGGTGGATGCGGGGGCGCGCCTGATCGGCACCGGCGCGGACGCGGATCATTTTGAGAAGTGGAACGCGGCGCAGCTCTCGAACCCTCCGGGAACGGTTGACTTGCTGTCAACGCACTTCGTGGTGGGCACCGGACGCGTGATTCGCAAGGATGCCGACGCCGACACGATCGCGCTGGCGGCGTTCGCCCTGCCGGTGGAACTCGAGCGGCGCTTGCGCCGGATGCAGCAGCAGATCGATACCACGGCGCACCGCGGACGCGTGCATCTGGCCTTCACGGAATGGCTGTTCCATCCTCGGAACGCGCGCTCCGCGGGCTTCAACAATATGGGCGGGGCCATCTGCACCGGCGGGATGTTGAACACGCTGATGCGGACCTCGGATATTGTCCCCGTGTCCGATATGACGGGGCTGATCGAGTTCGGCGGCATCTGGAAAAAGCGCGGGCGCGTGTATGGCGTGCCGGCCTACTGGGCCTTCCGGATGTTCTCGACAGCCGACGCCAGCATGCCTGTCGAAATACAGACGCAGGTCGAGAAGTATGACGTGACGCAGGGTATCGACCGGCTGCCGGAGATCGGCGCGGTGCCGTATCTGGACGTCACCGCCGCGTTGAACGATGCCGGCGACAAGTTAACGCTGTTCTGCGTGAATCGGCATCTGAACAAAGACATTCGCGCGAGGGTGGAACTGGCGGGATTCGCCGGGGCGGCCGCGAAAATCACCACCTTGGCCGCCAGCAACATCTACGCCGCGAACGACGAATTGGCGCCCGAAAACGTGCTGCCGGTTGAGACGCACGAGAATCTTGCGGGGCAGAACTGGACTCACGCGTTCCCGAGGTCGAGCGTTACGGTGATCGAAATTCAGCGCCAATTAAACTAAGGCATGGAAATCGAATGGGTGCGCCGGCATTGCCTCTCGCTTCCACACTCCACCGAGACCGTGCAGTGGGGCAACGACCTGGTGTTCAAGATCGCGGGCAAGATGTACGCGGTGGCGGCGTTGGAACCCGGGGCGCACTGGCTGTCTTTCAAATGCTCGCCCGAAAGCTTTGCGGAACTGACGGAGCGCGCCGGAATTGTGCCTGCACCTTACCTGGCGAGGGCGCAATGGGTGGCGCTGACCGAGAGCGCTGATTTGCCTCGCGCCGAAGTCAAGGCGCTGCTTCGAAGCGCCTACGAAACGGTGCTGTCGAAGCTGCCGAAGAAGACTCGGGATGTGTTGCGAGCCTGAGAATCGGATGGCCTGAACGCGAGGTTACTCGACGTGGCGCCATTCAAAAAGGCCGCCGCCACCATTCGAAGTCATGCGAGCAAACACCAGGTGATCGCCGTCCACGCCTACCAGAATTCCGGCGGCGCTGCTTGGGATTTTCGAGTACCCCGCGCTCCCGGAATCGAAGGAATACAGTGTTCCGCGGCCGTTCTTTGCGATCACAATCTTCCCCGACGCCGTGACCACAATGCGGCGGGGAGCCAGCTGGGAACTCGCTTCCGCGATCAACTCTCGCCTGACGATTGTGCCGTCGGATGCGACTTCGATCCATTCCTCAGTCGGCGCGTTGTAGAGAGCTACCCCGGTCTTGGTGACGCTGAGTTGTGAATCTCCCGTCGCCCCGGTATTTATCCCAGGTTCATGAGGCGTGTGAAAACTACTCCGGGGGAGATAGGACGCTAACAGCGATCCTCCCGGCGCACTGTACTTTCGAAGTACGTTGTAATCGTCGGACGCATCCTCACCTTTTGAATCTTTTCCTCCGAGGGCCCA
>DOZZ01000325.1:23450-24923 GCA_003517725.1 Bryobacterales bacterium
CTGATTTCGGGAACAGCTAGCCCGGCGACTCTGCGCGTGGCAAACGCGATCATGTTATTACTGCTTACGGCGAAATCATACACCGCTACAGTGCCCGCTGTATCGTTCCAAAGATTCACCGCAAACCGTTTACCTGTCGAAGGCGAGAAAAGGCCGACCGTGCAGGGCGCGTAATGGCAGGCGGGACCGAAGGAAGCAGTTAAGCCGTGGTCAAACTTGGGGACTGGAACTCCCGGTGAAATAACATCCACGGGACCTGCGATGGATCGGGAAGGCGCTGCCAGCGTTGCACCGAACGCCTGCATGACCAAAAGCACGAATACCGTTAAGCCGAAAAGCATCGACATTTTTGTAAACCCTTTTTCCTTTATGGATTGAAAGATTCGCGATCTTTGTGCAGCCTTGACAAACGCAACTAAAAAGTGCACCACTCCCAAAAGAACCTCAGCGGACTTGAGTATCTTCGCGACGAATACGGATGTCAATCCTAGGCCATAACACGGGTATGATCGCTGGGGTCGGTGGTGGCGAAACGGCGCACGATTTCGAAGCCGGCGCGACCGCGCGCCGTGCCCAACCAGAACAGAGCGCGTTCGCGGGTCTTTTCGTTCTGAGCCGGGGCGGCCAGCGCTTCGAGTACGCGGCCGGCTTCGGCATCGGCGTGGAAAGCGATCGCCGGGAGGGCGTCTTCATGGGCCGGCGCCAAGGCCGCCAGTTCCGCCAGGCTCTCGCGCGTTCCTACGCCGGCGAGCCAGATCACGGGCAGGCCGCCGGCATCGATGGCGCAGTCTTCATTGAAGGCCCGGACTTTGCCGATGGTTCCGTGTTCGGCGCGAAACAGAACCAGTAGCCAGCGCGGGCCTTCCAGTTTGACGGACCCGACGCAAACCACCGGCATCAATTATTCAATTCGGGGGGGCTAAGGAATTGCCGCGGCCGGTGTTGCGCTGAAAACAGAACACGGTAGCGGAGTTTAGATCGGCGTCACTGCCGTCGGGCTCGGTGGGGAGGGGACGCAGCTCTTTTTTCACGGCAAAGCCGCGAAAAAAAACCGCGACGTCCCCGAAGGGGCTTTACCGCGGGTGATGGTTCGGTAGTGTCCGCGCTTTTTGTATGTAAGGATGAATGACTTCGATGGATCCAAACTTGAGGCAGGGTTCTCGCCTGCTGAGCATAGACATGCTTCGCGGGTCCGTCATGATCTTGATGGCGCTGGACCACGTTCGTGATTTCTTTCACGCGGGTGCCATGTCGTTCTCGCCGACTGACCTGGACAGGACCACCCCGGCACTTTTCTTCACTCGCTGGATCACCCATTTTTGTTTGCCGGTTTTTATGTTCACTGCTGGCATGGGGACGTTTCTTTGGTGGCAGCGGAGCAAGCGCGCCAGCGCTCAGCTATCCCGGTTTCTCTGGACTCGGGGAACCTGGTTCATCCTGCTGGAGTTCACCGTGATGCGATTCGCCTATAAT
>DOZZ01000325.1:25094-31462 GCA_003517725.1 Bryobacterales bacterium
ATGGCTGCGCTAATTTATGTGCCGATCCGCTGGCTAGCTATGTTAAGCGTGGCAGTCATCGCACTTCACAACTGCCTGGACCGCTTTCTTCCGTCGCAGTTTGGTTCCGCGGGCTGGGTTTGGAATTTAATTCATGAGCCAGGCGTAATTGCCCTCGCGGGCCGTCAGGTGCTGGTGACTTATACGCTGCTGCCATGGATCGGCGTGATGGCGGCAGGATTCTGTTTCGGTAAGGTCTTCACGCTGGAGAGCACGGTGCGGCAGCGAATTATGCTCAGAATTGGGCTCTCTGCAACGGTTACGTTTCTTGTAATCCGCGCGATCAACCTTTATGGCGATCCTGCGCCGTGGTCCGTACAGAGATCGGCCGTATTCACAGTTCTTTCATTTCTGAACTGTACTAAGTATCCAGCATCACTTGACTTCTTATTGATGACACTGGGTCCGGCAATCTTGTTTCTCGCCTATCTCGATCGATGCTCTCGGAGAGCTGCCAATCCGCCGGCAAACTTCGGGTATAGCTTGTGGATGGTTTACATATTGTGGTGCGTAACCGTCGTGTCGCTTTATCCAATCTGCAAATGGTTTGCAAAGGTCAAGGCAACGCGGCACAACTGGTGGTCAGGCTACCTCTAGCGGCTGAAGCCGTCGGCAGTGAACCGACACGGCGCGACTTCGCATCTACTCCGTGGCGCTGAGCCTATTCCAGCAGGACCGGTTCAAGGCTTTCATCCGGCTTGGCCATCAGCTCCGGGTTGCGCATCAGAAAACGCGCGCAGGTGTTCCAACGCAGAATCGCGTCGTCGTTCCCGGCCGGGCGAAGGGTTTCGGCCTCTTCGAAGCTGTGCATGGCTTCGCGAAACCATTGGCAGGCCACCGGGCCGCTGCCGAGTCCGCCGTGGTTGACGAAGGCCCGCGCGCGGCGCTCCGCGATGATGCCCGCGTAATAGAGCTGTTCATACTTGCTTTGCAGCCGCGGCAATAGCTCGCGCGCTTCGCTGACGCGCGCGCCGGGGCCGGCGCCGAATTGGTCGGTCAAAGCCAGCAACAGCGATCGGATGGCCTCTTGATTTTCGGGATCGCTGCACAGAATGTCCTGGCAAATGCTCTCGGCCTGTTCCGGCTCGTTCAGCAATCGGTAGCGCTCAACGCGCGCCAGCGCTCCCGGAATCCCTTCCCTGGGCAGCGGTTTCAGTTCCAGCATGGGTGCCCTCCTTCTTCTTGCTTTGAAACATTCGAAATAGCCTGGAGAGCGGGTCGTAGAAGTGGTCCGCGACACGCTCCTTCAAGGGGATGATGGCGTTCTCCGTAATGGTGATGCTCTCGGGACAGACCTTGCGGCAGCAGGTGGTGATGTTGCAGTAGCCGATACCGTGCGCCTTTTTCAGCTCTTCGACCCGGTCTTCGACATCGAGCGGGTGCATCTCCAGCGCGGCGATGTGCACGAAGTAGCGCGGGCCGGCGAAGCCGTCGAAATGGTGGTGCTCGCGCAAGACGTGGCAGACGTCCTGGCATAGGAAGCATTCGATGCACTTGCGGAACTCCTGCACGCGATCGATGTCTTGCTGCGCCATGCGCCAGGTGCCGTCGGGAGCGTCGGGCGGGCGCGGCTTGAACTTCTTGATGCCCTGCTTCACACGGAAATTCCAGGAGACGTCGGTGACCAGATCTTTGATCGGGGGGAAGCTGCGCATGGGTTCGACGGTGACGGGGCGGTCGAGCGGCAGCGTGTTCAGGCGCGTCATGCACATCAGCTTGGGCAGGCCGTTGATCTCGGCGGAACACGATCCGCATTTGCCCGCCTTGCAGTTCCAGCGCAGCGACAGATCGTTGGCCTGCTCGGCCTGAATCTTGTGCACGGCATCGAGCACCACCATGCCTTCGGAGACTTCGGTGGAGTAATCCTTAAGGCCGCCGCTCTCGCGATCGCCGCGCCAGATGCTGAAGGTTGCGCTGGGCATTACTGCATCTCCTCGATGGTCTGCTTCAACTCGGCCGGCATCTCCGGGATGGGGCGGCGGGCGATCTTAGTTTCGCCATCGGCACCCTTGCCGATTACGATGTTGATCTTGCCGAATTCGGCGCTCTTGGCGGTGTGATCTTCGCGGAAATGAGCGCCGCGGCTCTCTTCGCGTTCGATCGCGGCACGCGTGACCGCTTCCGATACGGTCAACATATTCGGAAGATCGAGCGCGGTGTGCCAGCCGTTGTTGTACTCGCGATTGCCCTGTACCGAGACCTTGGCGGCGCGTTGGCGCAGCTTCTCGACCTCCACAAGCGCCTGCTTCATTTCGCTTTCCGTGCGCACGATGCCGACCAGATCCTGCATGATTTCCTGCAGCTTCTGCTGGACTTGATACGGACCTTCGCTGCCACTGCGTTCAAACGGCTGCAGCGCCGCTGCAGCGGCTTGTTGGATCTGGTCCGCATCGATCGCACCGGCCGTGTTTTCCTTGGCGAACGCTGCGGCATAGCGGCCCGCGCGTTTACCGAAGACGAGCAGGTCGGAGAGTGAATTGCCTCCCAGCCGGTTGGCGCCGTGCAGTCCAGCCGCGCATTCGCCCGCGGCGAACAGGCCCGGCACCGTGGACATCTGCGTGTCGCCATCCACCTGCACGCCGCCCATCATGTAGTGCGTGGTGGGGCCCACCTCCATGGGCTCTTTGGTGATGTCGATGTCGGCCAGTTGCTTGAACTGGTGGTACATGCTGGGCAGCTTCTTCTTGATATGCTCTTCGGCTTTCGGGAGACGCTCTTTGATCCAGGAGATGTCCAGAAACACGCCGCCATGCGGGCTACCGCGGCCTTCTTTGATCTCGCGCACGATGCAGCGGGCTACGTGGTCCCGCGTCAGCAGCTCCGGCGGGCGGCGCGCGTTGCGGTCGCCTTGCGTGTAGCGCCAGCCCTCTTCTTCGTTGTCGGCGGTCTGCGCGCGGTAGAGCTCCGGAATATCGTCGAACATGAAGCGCCGGCCCTCTTTGTTGCGCAGCACGCCGCCTTCGCCGCGCACGCCTTCGGTCACCAGAATGCCCATCACGCTGGGTGGCCACACCATCCCGGTCGGGTGGAATTGCACGAACTCCATATCCATCAGCGCGGCGCCCGCGTGGTAGGCCAGGGCATGGCCGTCGCCAGTGTACTCCCAGCTGTTGCTGGTGATCTTGAAGGCGCGCCCGATGCCGCCGGTGGCCAGAACGATCGCTTTGGCCTGGAACAGGAGAAAGCGGCCGCGCTCGCGATCGTAGCCGAAGGCGCCCACGACGCGGCCGTCGGCGGTGAGCAGGCGCAGCACGGTGCACTCCATGTGCACGGCGATGCCCTGGTGAATGCCGTGATCCTGCAGCGTGCGGATCATCTCGAGGCCGGTGCGGTCGCCGACGTGCGCCAGCCGCGGGTAGCGATGGCCGCCGAAATTGCGCTGCAGGATGCGGCCGTCTTTGGTGCGATCGAACAGCGCGCCCCAGGCTTCGAGCTCGCGCACGCAATCCGGCGCTTCTTTGGCGTGCAGCTCAGCCATGCGCCAGTTGTTCAGATATTGGCCGCCGCGCATGGTGTCGGCGAAATGGACGCGCCAGTTATCGCGCTCATCGACATTGCCCATGGCCGCCGCGATACCGCCTTCGGCCATGACGGTGTGCGCTTTGCCGAGCAGCGATTTGCAGATCACGCCCACCGAGACTCCCGCGGACGAGGCCTCAATCGCCGCGCTCAACCCCGCTCCACCGGCCCCGATCACCAGCACATCATAGGTGTGCGTCTGGTAATCGGGCACTTAGAGGATCCTCCAATCGGTCCACACGCCCATGGCGCAGAGGCGCACGTAGACGTCGGAAAACATCACCGAGACCAGGCTCATCCAGGCCCACAACATGTGGCTGCGGTTGAGGCAGCTGGAGCAATCGTAGGCCTTCTGGCAGACGGGCGATTCCGAGATCCGGTCCTTGCGGCCGCCGACTAGATGGCGCATGGAGTGGCAGCCGAAGGTGTAGCCGCCGAGCAACACGACGTTGGTAGCGAGCACTAATGTGCCGACGCCGATGCCGAAGGACTCGCGGCCGGTGGCGGGATTCGGGAACCACAGGGCTTTCCAGACATCGTAGGAAAGCAGTCCGATGAAGCACACGGCGATGTATAGAAAATAGCGGTGGACGTTCTGCATGATGAGCGGGAAGGAGTGCTCGCCGCGATAGTGCTGGCGCGGCTCACCGACGGCGCAGGACGGCGGATCGGCCCAGAACGATTTGTAGTAAGCGCCGCGATAGTAGTAGCACGTCACGCGGAACAGGCCGGGCGCCCACAGAATCAGGTGCGCTGGGGAAAATGGCCACCAGGCGGGCCACCAGCCCGGTTTGGGGCCGAACCAGCTATGCGGCGACGAGCCGAAAAGTTCCGGAGAGTAAAAGGGCGACAGGTAGGGTCCGAAGAAATAGTTTTTGCCCTGGAAGGCGGCCCAGTTGGCGTAGACGAAAAAGGCAGAGAGGCCCAGGAAGACCAGCAGGGGCTGGACCCACCAGCGGTCCTGGCGCGCCGTTTGACCGAAGCCGCGCGGCGTCCACTGCACATCGATTGACGGCATGGACAAAAAGCTCCTTTCGCCCGTACTTCGGGTTGACGTACACGATACTACATCGGGTTGGGCTGGTGGCGCCGCGGCCTGAAGACTGGCGCTAAGGACTCGCGGTCATTTGTTTTTTTGTGGGGCGCCAGTGTTTCGACCCTGCGGGCACTGAGTCTGGAGTCGAACGTTACGCGGGCGAGACACAGTGGAGTCCGCCTACTTGCCGCAGGTGAAGTTCGCGGCATCGTCCGTGCTTCCCGAACCGCTGTACTTTGCCACTTCGGGCCATGCGCATAAAGGCCGGGTTCGCACTACGGCTTTAGTTCCGGAATCATTGCGATACTTCGTTGCGATCAGATGGTTCGGTGCAGCCGCGTGCTCGACCCATGCTTCGATCGCGGCGTTGACGCTGTGGAGCGGGTCGGCATCCGACGTGCGCCCTTGTCCGAAATCAGCGGGGCCATCGCCGCCTCCACAGTGTTCCATCCCGGGCACCATATACAGCCGCACGAAATTGCCGGCGCGGGGCGCGCCCACGGCAGCGACGACACTGTCGTAGTAATTGATGGCGTTGAGAGCTGGAATGGCGGCATCGGCCCAGCCGTGATACAGGATCAGTTTGCCTCCGCGCTTCTCGAAGGCGCTAAGGTCAGCGTCCGTGGCGTTCAGATAACGCGCCATGCGCTGCTCGGCGGCCGGCACGTCCGCATCCGGATTGAAGGCGCGGAACTGCCATGCCGGATCGCTGTAAACCATGTTCTTGAAGAACTGCGTTCCGAAGGCGAACAGCAAGCTCTTCTGGGGAGCATCGCCGGTGATCCAGGGCGCCCATCCGCCGGGCTCGGCTTCGCCGCCTGGCGAATAGCCGGGGAACAACAATTTTCCGTGGCCGTCCCGCAAGCCGTCATAGATGGCTTTGACCGCGGTCAGTTGCGGCGCGGTCAGGCAGGATGCTGTTTCCCGTGCCTGGCACAGCAGCACGGACGGATCGAAGCGGCACGCCGTGGGATTTTCGATCACGCCATCGTGGACGCCATCTTTCGCGTCGCATTGCGCGAGCGCGGCGGCTTCAATCGCCGGTAGTTTCGCGGCTGGAATATAGCTTGCGGCCGCGGCTAACGTGGCCTTCGCGTTGGAGGCAGCCAGGGAGAGCAGGCGAGTCCAGTAGTTCGCGGGGGCGCCCGCGACGATGCCGTCGTAGTCCGCGGGAAAGCGCTGAGCTTCCATCAAGGCTTGGCGTCCGCCATTCGAACAGGAGCTGAAATACGACTTGGTGGGTGCGTTTCCGTAAAAGGCGGCGATGATCGGCTTGGCGGCTAGCGCGGTCTCGTGGATGGCGCGATATCCGAAATCGATGATCTTCTCCGGATGGTGCAGAGCCCATGCGGCGGTGACATCGTTGCCGGGATCCTGATGCCCCGTGTCGGTAGAGGCCGTGGCATAGCCGTTGTGCACAGCTTCCGCCAAGCCACCGAAGCTGATGGTCCCGGCGTAGCCGCCATTGCCGATGCCCTGAAACTTGCCATTCCAGTTGGCGGCCGGCAGCCACACTTCGAAGCGGATGTCGGAGTCAGTGGATGGCGCGATCGATCCCGCGACCCGGCAAAACGCCGGGACACCGGCAATAGGCTTACCCGCGGGTGGCGTGAATGAACCGGCCGGATGCGATTCGGCCGTGGTGATGGTGGTGTGGGGCAGCGTCAAAGTAAGCAGGCGTTCACAGGGCAGCGGAGCACCTTGCGCCGCGAGCGGGAGAGCCAGTGCTAGGCAGGCGATCGGGAGTCTCATCAGCAGATTCTACCTTTCAGGA
>DOZZ01000066.1:0-359 GCA_003517725.1 Bryobacterales bacterium
GATTTCAACTCGGCCAAGCTGCGCTACAGCAAGATCATCATCATGACCGACGCGGACGTGGACGGATCGCACATCCGGACGCTGCTGCTGACGTTTTTCTTCCGGCACATGCAGGAGCTGATCCAGCGCGGCAACATCTACATCGCGCAGCCGCCGCTGTATCGCATCAAAAAGGGCAAGAGCGAGAAGTACATCAAGGACGAAAAGGAATTCACGCGCGAGATCATGCGGCGGGCCACCGAGAACCTGGTGGTGGAGACCACCGCCAACGGCACGCCGAAGGTGCGGATTGAAGCCGGCGAGCTGCGCGGCTTTCTGCTGAACCTGGACGAGTTGGAGCAGATGTTCTACAAGGTGGA
>DOZZ01000066.1:505-4738 GCA_003517725.1 Bryobacterales bacterium
GACTTCGCCAACAAAGACGCGCTGGCCGCCATCGCCGTGACGCTCGAAAAGGCGCAGGTGCCGCACGTGCGGCTGCAGGCGGATGAAGAGCATTCGGCCTGGATGATCACCTACCAGGACGGCACGCAGGCTGAGCGGCGCATCGGCATTGAGCTGGCCTCGCAGCCCGAGTATAAGCGCTACCGGGTGCTAGCCAAGCAGATCGCGCGCTTCAACCACGGCCCTTTCACCATCACCAAGAACGAGCACAAAGAGGTGCGGGCGGACTGGCGCGAGCTGCTGGCGCATGTGAAGACCGAGGGCAAGCGCGACGTCAACGTGCAGCGCTATAAGGGGCTGGGCGAGATGAACGCCGAGCAACTGGCCGACACCACCATGAATCCGGAAAAGCGCACCATGCTGCGGGTGCGCCTGGAAGACATCGTCGAGACGGACCTGATCTTCACGACGCTGATGGGCGAAGACGTCGAGAGCCGGCGCAAGTTCATCGAAGACAACGCGCTGGACGTCAAGAACCTGGACGTGTAAGTGGCCAGGCGCGATTGGGACTCGGAGCTGTACGAGTCGTCGCACGCGTTCGTGTGGCAATTCGGGGCCGATGTGGTCGAGTTGTTGGAACCGAAGGCGGGCGAGAGCATCGTCGACTTGGGCTGCGGAACCGGGCAGTTGGCGGCCAAAATCGCGGCTGCCGGCGCCAGCGTGGTGGGCATCGACAGTTCGCCCACGATGATAGGGCAAGCCCGGCAAAACTTTCCTAAACTGACATTTCAATTGGCGGACGCGCGGGAGTTTTGCGTGGCAGAGCCGGTGGATGCGGTGTTCTCAAATGCCGCGCTGCACTGGATTCCGGAAGCCGCCGAGGTTGTCGCGCGTGTAGCTGCGGCGCTGAAGCCGGGCGGGCGCTTCGTGGCGGAGTTCGGGGGCCGCGGCAACGTCGAGCGCATTCACACGGCGCTAGGCGCGATACTGCAGGCGCATGGGATGCCGGGTGAGACGCGGCTCTATTTTCCGAGCATTGGAGAGTACAGTTCGCTGCTTGAGAGTCACGGGCTTGAGGTGCGCTGGGCGCAGCTTTTCGAGAGACCGACGCCGCTTGATGGCGAGGATGGCATGCGCTCGTGGATTGAGATGTTCCATTCGTACCTGCTGCCGGGTGGGGAGCGCGAGGCTGTTTTGAGCGAGACGGAAGAGCGCTTGCGGCCGGAGCTGTGCCGCGATGGGCGGTGGTTTGCGGATTACCGAAGGTTGCGGGTACGGGCAGTTAAGATCCGCTAGGGAGATTTGAGCGACCCCGGGCGGACGTGAATCACGTTGCAGGATCGGCCTCCGTGTGGCGCGGCCCATCGTACTTTGTGGGCTGCGTGGGCCGCAAGGTCCTGAGAGACAGGCTACGCAAACTCATGAAAAAGGCGGACCCGCGTCATCTGTTTTTTTGTGGGGCACGTCTTTAGCGTGCAGAGGGCTTCAGCCCGACAATCCTCAAGAACACACGCAAGGGACCATCAGCGCCTTGCGGTGTAGTCGGGCTGAAAGCCCTCCGCAGGCTGAACGCCCGCCCCACCGTAGAGTTTTTTCGACCCTGCGTTCGTCAGGGAGCGGGGAAATCTATCCCGCCAGCCCCGAACGCCGCATTAAAGCTTCCGGATCCGGGTCGCGGCCCATGAACTGACGGTACAGGTCGGCCGGATCTTCCGAGTCGCCCTTCGACAAAATCTTTTCCCGGAAGCCTCGGCCTACTTCGGGGTCGAAGATGCCCGCCTCGTGGAAGCGCGTGAAGGCGTCGGCGTCCAGCACCTCGGCCCATTTGTAGGAGTAGTAGCCGGCCGCGTAGGCCACGGGGCTCGCGAACAAATGCGTGAAGCTGGCGATGCCCGCGTGTTCCGGCGGCAGCGTGGCGGCTGAGAAGCGCTGCAGGATGGCGCGTGACCAGGCGATGATGTCACCTTCCGGGTGCAGCGCGTATTCCATGTGCATCTTCAGATCGGTGATGCCGAAGCCGAGTTGCCGCATCTGGTTGTTGGCGCTGCGGAAGTTGCGGGCGCGCCGCATCTTATGGAACAGTTCTTCGGGCAATGGCGCGCCGGTCTGATAATGGCGCGCGAATAGGTCGAGCGCCGGGCGCTCCCAGCACCAGTTCTCCATGATCTGCGAGGGCAGCTCCACGAAATCCCATGCGACGTTGGTGCCGGCCAGGCTCTTCACTTCCACGCGGCTCAGGCAGTGGTGCAGCAGGTGGCCGAATTCGTGGAAGATGGTTTCCACTTCGCGGTGGGTCAGCAGCGCCGGGTCGTCGCCGATGGGCGGCGTCAGGTTACCGCAGATCACGCCGATGTGGGGCTCGTGGGAGCCGGGTGAGCCGGTGAAGAAGGCGTCCATCCAGGCGCCCCCGCGTTTGGTCTCACGCGGGAACCAGTCGGCATAGAAGGCGCCGAGGCGCTCGCCGGAGGTGTCCCAGATCTCGTAGAACTTGACGTCGGGATGCCACACCGGTACGCCACAGCGCTCGCGGACCTGGATGCCGTAGAGGCGCTCGACAATCTGGAACATGCCGGCCACCACTTTAGGCGCGGGGAAGTAGGGGCGCAGCTCCTCTTCATCGAAATCGTAGAGGGCCTGGCGCTGCTTCTCCGAGTAGTAGGCGATGTCCCAGGCTTCCAGGTCGACGCCGACGAATTCGCGCAGTTCGCGGTTCTCGCGCTCGAACTGGGCGCGCGTTTTAGTATCGAGGTCCAGCAGGAACTGCAGCGCGCGCTGGCCCGAGTGGGCCATGCGGTCGTCCAGCACCAGGTCGGCGAAATTCTGGTAGCCGAGCAGGACGGCCCGTTCCTGGCGCAGGGTAAGAATCTGGACGATCAGGTCGCGGTTGTCGTAAGGCGCGACGGCGCCTCGGGCGGAATAGGCGCGCCAGACGTGCTCGCGCAGCTCGCGCTTGTCCAGATACATCAGCACGGGCGTCAGGCTGGGGGCGTGCAGCGTGAAGCGCCAGCCCTCCAGATTGTGGGTCTTGGCATTTTCACGGGCGGCGGCGACGGCCGAGGGGGGCAGGCCGGCGAGATCCTCTTCATTCATGACCAGCAGCTGGAACGCGTTGGTTGAGTCCAGAACGTTTTCGGAAAACTTGGTGGTTATGTTGGTGAGTTCGACGTCGATGGCGGCCAGGCGCTGCTTGCCGGCGTCATCGAGTTCGGCGCCGTGGCGGCGGAAGGCGTCCAGCGTTTTGGTGAGGAAGCGCTTGCGCGTGCCGGTGAAGGCTGCCGCTTCGGGCGTGGCGGCGAAGGCCTTGATCTGCTTCCACAGGCCGGCGTGCAGCGGGATCGAAGAATAGAACGCGCTAACGGTGGGTTGGATCGCGTTGTAGACGGTGCGCAGCTCGGGGGTGGTGGCGACCGCTTCCAGGTGGCGCACGATGGTCATGGCGTAGTCGAGCACCTCGGTCAGACTTTCGAGCGCGTGCAGCGTGTTGTCGTAAGTGCGCGGGGCGGGGTCTTCGGCCAGCGCATTGAGGCGCTGATAGGCGGAGGCGATCAGTTGCGCGATGGCCGGTTCGATGTGGGAGGTCTCGACCTTGTCGAATGGAATCTGGAAGTCAATGAAAAGAAGCGGATTAGTTTCAACGGACATGGTCGGGTTCAACTTACATGGTACGGCACGCCGAGCAAACGAACGCAATACACAAAAAGTGCTCTGGCTACTTTTCGGCGGAGGGATAATAGTGAACAACTCCCCCCAGGAAACTTGATGGCTGCCGAGACACCGTTTGTTCATTTGCATTGCCACACCGATTACTCGCTCCTTGACGGCGCCTGTGAAATTGAACAACTCATGACCGTGGTGGCCGAGCAAAAGATGCCGGCCATCGCCATGACCGACCACGGCAACATGTTCGGCGCCGTGCAGTTCTTCAATGAAGCCAAAGCCAAGGGCGTGCACCCGGTGCTGGGCTGCGAGGTGTACGTGTCGCAGCAGGGGCACAAGACGCGCTCCGATACCGACCGCTACAACCACCTGGTGCTGCTGTGCGAGAACCAGGAAGGCTACCGCAACCTGATCAACCTGGTGTCGACGGGCTTTCTCGAAGGCTTCTATTACAAGCCGCGCATCGATAAAGACCTGCTGGCCCGGCATTCTAAGGGGCTGATTGCGCTGTCGGCGTGTTTGCGCGGCGACATCAACGAGACGTTGATGGCCGACCGCTACGCCGAGGGCCGGCGGCTGGCGCACGAGTACGAGGAC
>DOZZ01000066.1:4864-12537 GCA_003517725.1 Bryobacterales bacterium
CTGATGTGCATCCAGACCGGCAAGACCATGTCGGACCCCAACCGCATGCGCTTCGACCATCCGGAGTTCTATTTGAAGACGCGCGAAGAGATGATGCGCGTGTTCGGGGAACTGGAAGACGCGGTCAACCGGCCCTGGGAAATCGCCCAGCGCTGCCAGGTGCGCCTAGACAAAGTGGCCGAGCCGTTCCCGAAGTTCGACGTGCCGCCGGAACACTCGACCGACACCTACTTCGAGTACGTCGCGCGCGAAGGCTTTGAGAAGCGGCGCGGACGGCTCGAGAAGATGCAGGCGCAGGGGCGTCTGAAGCACGACATCGCCGAGTACCGGGAGCGTCTGGATTTTGAGATCCGGATGATCCAGCAGATGAAGTTCTCGGGCTATTTTCTGATCGTCTGGGACTTCATACGCTATGCCAAGGAGCGGGGCATCCCGGTCGGGCCGGGGCGCGGCTCGGCGGCCGGCAGCCTGGCCAGCTACGCCATGGAGATCACCGATATCGACCCGTTGCAATACGGGCTGCTGTTCGAGCGCTTCCTGAACCCGGAGCGCGTGTCGATGCCCGATATCGACATCGATTTCTGCATGAACCGGCGCGGCGAGGTGATCCAGTACGTCACGCAGAAGTATGGGCGCGAGCAGGTGGCCCAGATCATCACGTTCAACACATTGGGCACGCGCGCGGCGATTAAAGATGTGGGCCGCGTGCTCGACATGAGCTTTGGCGATGTGGACAAGCTGACCAAGCTGGTGCCCGGCATGCCGCTGAACATCACGCTGAAGCAGGCCATGGATGCCGAGCCGGGCTTCGCCGACGCGGCCCGCAAAGACGTGCGGGTGCAGGAGGTGCTGGATACAGCGACGCGCCTCGAAGGTTTCGCGCGGAATGCCAGCGTGCACGCGGCGGGCGTGGTGATTTCGCCCGAGCCGTTGCGCAATTTAGTGCCGCTCTACAAGACCAACCGCGACGAAATCGTGACCCAGTACGACATGAAGGGTCTCGACAAGCTGGCGCTGCTGAAGATGGACTTCCTGGGGCTGACCACGCTGACCCTGGTGGATGACGCGCTGAAGCTGATCGAGAAGCGCCACGGCGTGAAGATCGACATGGAGGAGCTGCCGCTCGAAGATCCCAAGGCCTACGAGATCTTCTGCAAAGGCTTCACCAGCGGCGTGTTCCAGTTCGAGTCGCCCGGCATGCGCGACATTTTGCGGCGCTACCAGCCGAGCCGCATTGAGGATCTGACCGCTCTCAACGCGCTGTACCGGCCGGGGCCGCTGCAGGGCGGCATGCTCGACGATTTCATTGAGCGCAAACACGGCCGCAAGCCGATTCAGTACGATTTGCCGGAGCTGCAGCCGCTGCTCGAAGAGACCTACGGCGTGATTCTGTATCAGGAACAGGTGATGCAGATCTCGAGCCGCATCGCGGGCTACTCGCTGGGTGACGCGGACCTGCTGCGGCGCGCCATGGGCAAGAAGAAGGCCGAGGAGATGGCGGCCCAGCGCGATCGCTTTTTGAAAGGCGCGGCGGCGGCCGGCTTCAACACCAAAAAGAGCGAGAAGATCTTCGACCTGATGGAGCAGTTCGCGGGCTACGGCTTCAACAAATCGCACTCGGCCGCGTACGCCTATCTGGCGCTGGTGACGGCCTATCTGAAGGCGCATTACCCGGTGGATTTCATGGCCGCGCTGCTGACGTCGGAAACCGGGAATGTCGGCAAAGTTGTCAAATACATCAACGAATGCCGCGACATGAACATTCGCGTGCTGGCGCCCGACGTGAACGCCAGCGAGTGCAACTTCACGCCGGATGGCGACGCGATTCGCTTCGGGCTAGGCGCGGTCAAGAATGTGGGCGCGTCGGCGGTGGAGGCCATCGTGAAGGCGCGCGAGCAGCACGGCCGCTTCGGCAGCCTGCACGATTTCTGCGAACAGGTGGACCTGCAGGCCATCAACCGGCGCGTGATCGAAAGCCTGATCAAGGCCGGCGCGATGGATGAGTTGGAGGGCACGCGGGCGCAGCAGATGGCCGCGGTGGAAGGCGCGATGGAGTCGGGCGCGCGGCACGCACGCGATAAGGCCAGCGGCCAGACAGGGCTGTTCGGAATGTTTGGCGGCGAGGAAGATCACGCGCCAGCGCACACGCTTCCCAAGGTGGCGGACTGGAGCGCGCGCGACAAGCTGAACGGCGAGAAGGAGATGCTCGGGTTCTATGTGACGGGGCATCCGCTCGATCAGTACTCGGACAAGATCTGCGAGGTCGCGACGCACGAGAGCGGCGGGCTCGAAGGTCTGGAGAAAGGCACGCCGGTGGCTATGTGCGGCGTGCTGACCGGCATCCAGCGGCGGCGCAACCGCGAGGGCAAGCCGTGGGCGTCGATGGTGCTGGAGGATCGCGAGGGCTCGACCGAAACTCTGGTGTTTACCACGCAATATGAGGCGCTGAACAGCCTGCTGGTGGAAGATCAGGCGGTGCTGGTGCGCGGATCGGCGCTGCCCGAGGAGGGTGCCGCCTGCAAGATTTCGGTGCAGGAGATTATCCCGCTGGACGTGGTGCGCGTGCCGATCCCGTCGCTGATTGCGATCAAGGTCTGGCTGGGGCGCGAGGGACGCGCGGAACGTCTGAATGAACTGTTTCGAGGCAAACCGGGAGACACGCAGGTGCGCTTCAAGCTGGAAGCATCGGGCGATTTTTCGGCCCTGCTGGACGTTCCGGTGAAGGTGAAAGCGGACCGGCAGTTTCGGGCGGAAGTAGCGGCGATCTGCGGCGAAGGGGCGATCGAGGTGCTGGCCAGCTAGGCTTTGCGGGCTGTTTTTAACCAGGCCAAGCCGACGTTTTTTTGTAGCGCTGGCGAGAACACCGACGAGACTACTTCACCTTCCGTGTCGCCCTGAAAAGGCATTAGTACTTTGTTCACATGGCCGCGCGAGCGGATGCGCTCGATGATCTCCTGCCCTAAATAGCAGCCCTTTTGGAAGTGCAGCGCCTGGTGCAGATTGGTCTCCTGCGGCAGCGTAGTGGCGGTGATCTCTTCGCCGTAGCGCGGCTTGCCGTGTTCCAGTCGCACGATGCGGACGTCGTCAAGCGTGGCTTGCGGCAGCTTTTCGATCAGGTCGGAGGCTTCGTACAAACGAAAGCCTGGCGCGCCGGTGACGCTGAGTTTCACGGCCGAGGCCGGCGCGTATTGCAGGGCTTCGGGCCCTTCGATGCCTACGCAGGTGGTGCTGGCGGTGATGTCTTCGAGCTGCACGTCGTCGGCGATGATGTAGTGATCGAGGTGCTGGTACACCAGCTCGCGGACTTCGGGTTCGACGTCCAGCAGAAAGTCTTCGGCACGGCAGACGACGTTGACGTCGGCCAGGATGCGGCCTTGCGCGGTCAGAAAAAACGCATAGACGACGTCGCCGGGTTGCATCTGCTGGATGTGGTTCGTCGTGAGCGCGTGCAACAGGCGGGCGCGATCCTCGCCGGTGACGCGGATGCGGCCGCGCGCGCTCAGGTCGATCCAGGCGGCCGATTCGCGCAGCGCCTGGTAGCCGGGCGTCGTCACGGCGTCACCAGCACCGGCACATTCGAGATCAGCCGCAGCACCGCCGAGAGCGCCACAATCACCAGACCTGAAATGACGATGCCGGTGAATTGGCGATTGCGTTTGGGCTGATTCGGCTTCAGCGCCAGATAGCCGGCCGCCAGAATGTGCAGTACCAGCAGCATCTTGATCCCAAAGATGGCGTGGTAGGGTTTTGGCGGGTGGACTTTCTGCAGGAAATTGTAGACGCCGGAGAGCACGGCCAGCAGCGCCGAGCCGTAAAAAATGGGGCGGAAGCGGGCCGCGATGGCCTCCGCTAGATTGGGCTGGTTGGCGATGGCCGGGGCCACGGCGAAACGGGCGAAGAGGATGCCCCCGAGCAGAGTGATGACGCTGGCGATGTGCAGCCAGCGAAAGGTAACGGTCAGAATGTCATGCACATCCGTATGATGAAGGTTTGGCGCATGGGGGTGCAAGCCAGGTGATTCACGAGATTCTGCCGGTGGGCATGCTGCAGTGCAACTGCTCGGTGCTGGGCGACGAAGTTTCGCGAGAAGGCATGGTCATCGATCCGGGCGACAACATCGACCAGATCCTGGCGATCCTGGCGCGGCACGGCTTGCGGCTGAAGATGATCGTGATTACGCACGCGCACATCGACCATATCGGCGGCGCGGCCAAGCTGCGGACGGCCACCGGCGCGCCGGTCTACATGCATGCTGACGACAAGATGCTGAGCGACCGCCTGGACCTGCAGGCCGCGTGGCTGGGAGTGGAGACGCCGGAAGACCCGGGCATCGACACGGCGGCGCGCGAAGGCGACGTGCTGCGTTTGGGCGCGACGGAATTGCAGGTGTTGCATACGCCGGGGCACACGCCCGGCAGTCTATGTCTATTCCTGCCGGCGGAGTGCAAGCTGATCGCGGGCGACACGCTGTTCCAGGGCTCGGTGGGCCGGACGGATCTGCCGGGCGGTAGTACGGCGGCGCTGCTGCAATCGATCCGAGCCAAGCTGCTGGTGCTGCCGGAAGACACCGTGGTCACGCCGGGACATGGGCGCGAGACCACCATCGGGCGGGAAAGGCGGGAAAATCCGTTTGTTATTTAGCTCTGCAGTTCGCGCATGACGGACTGGATCAGGTCTTTGGCGTCGGTGATGCCCTTGGTGATGAGCTGGATATCCATCGCTGGTTTGCCGGGCTGGCGCGCGCTTTGGCAATAAACGCCGTGCTGGCCCACTAGCACCAGGGCGTCGGTCAGGACGTCGAGCGTGACGGCCAGGCGGCCGCGCGCGGGGCCCATCATGAACTCGTGTTTCGCGAGTTCGTCGCGGCGTTCTTCCTGGATGCTCATCATCCACTAAGCTAACAAATATGTCGCTTTCGAAGTGGCCGGCCGGAGGAGAGCGCGAGCTGGCGTTATTGCGCGAAGTAATCGAGGGCGAGCATTGGGGCGGGCATCATCCGATGGTGGGCCGGCTCGAACGGGAGTTTGCGGCGTTCTGCGGATGCGCTTACGGGCTGGCGGCGTGCAACGGCACGGTGACGTTGGAGATGGCGCTGGAGGCGTTGGGCGTGGGAGCGGGCGACGAGGTGATCGTGCCCGCAATTTCTTTTATCTCGACGGCCACGGCGGTTTCACGCGTGGGCGCGACACCGGTTTTCGTGGACATCGAGGGCGACACGTTTCAACTGGATCCGCAGCGCGCGGCGGCCGCGATCTCGAAGCGCACGCGCGCGATGATCGCGGTGCATTTCGGCGGTCCCATGGCCGACATGGATCGGTTGAAGTCGGCGGGCCTGGCGCTGGTGGAGGATGCGGCGCACGCGCACGGGTCGGAGTGGAATGGGCGGCGCGCGGGCAGCTGGGGCGTGGCGGCGTCGTTCAGTTTTCAAAATTCCAAGGTCATGACTGCGGGCGAGGGCGGCATGCTGACGTCGAATGACGAAGAATTGCTGGCGCGCGCCAGGACCGTAGGAGATCAGGGACGGGTAGCCGGCGGCGGCTGGTTTTTCCATCATGAGATCGGTACGAATTACCGCATGAGCGCGCTGCAGGCCGCAGTGCTGCTGGCCCAATTTGAAAAGCTGCCGGAACAGAACTGCCGGCGCGCGCGCAACGCGCGGATCTTACAAGAGGAGACCCAAGGCGTGAAGGGACTGTGCTGGCAGGAGGTGCCCCCAGCGGCGCGGGTGCATACCAACTATCTTTCGCTGGGGCGCATTGACTCCGCCGCGATGGGCCGGACGCGCGACGATTTTCAGCGCGCGCTAACAGGCCTGGGCATCCCGTGCACCGCTTTTTATCCGCATACCCTGTACAACAACCCGGTGTACCGCCGCGGCGGGTGCCGCGTGGAGCCGTGCCCGG
Organism: Bryobacterales bacterium; assembly: GCA_003517725.1. GTDB lineage: Bacteria > Acidobacteriota > Terriglobia > Bryobacterales > Bryobacteraceae > DOZZ01. The sequence goes on from DOZZ01000066.1 coordinate 10,768, forward strand.
TGTCGGAGGCCTGTATTCTGGACGCTTTCTGGTTGCCCCACCGTGTCCTGCTCGGGAGCGGGGAAGAGACGCGCGCCGCGGCCGCGGCCATATGGCAGGCGGCGGGGCAATGAGCGACGAACGCATTTTCATGCTGTGCAATGCGGCGGTTGTGCCGGGCTGGCTGCTGCTTGCCGCGCGACCGCACTGGAAATATACGCAGCGCGTCTGCGCCGTGATCATTCCGGTGATCCTGGCCGTGGCGTACCTGACGCTCTTCGTCGTGAACTTTAAGGGCTTACACGGCGGTTTTCTTTCCCTTGCCGCTATTGCGTATATGTTCCAGCAGCCCGAGACGCTGCTGGCCGCGTGGATCCATTTCCTTGCGTTCGATCTGTTCGTCGGCAGTTGGGAAGTGCGAGACGCTCAGCGCGTGAAGGTACCGCACCTGGCCGTGATCCCGTGCCTGCTGCTGACTTTTCTGCTGGGGCCGGCGGGGCTGCTGGCGTATTTCATCGTGCGCTCGGTGATGCGGCACGGCGTCGAAGCACTGTAAATTCCAGTCCGCATTTTACGTTTGTTTCCGTACTAATCGGAAGCTGAATTGCTAACTAAAATCCGCCATGCCGGATTCTTACCTTTGGTCTGTAGAAGGAGCCCCGGTTCGTGTGGAGTTGGAGCGTGAAGCCGCGCGCAAATTGCGGGAGGCGGTCGCGGCAGCCGGCGCGGAAGAGATTGGCGGATTTCTTTTAGGCACGCTGCAAGCGGGCGTCACGCGCGTCACGGGTCTTCAATTGGTGGAATGCGAGCACCGCCGCGGCGAAGCCTACGATTTGACGCCGCTCGACCGGCTGCGCTTTTCGCGGCGCTGTTCACCGTGGTTAAATAAGCGGCCGAACGAAACGCGCGCCGTGGGCTTTTTCCGAACGCATGTGCGGCCCGGGCTGTTTTTGGACGAACACGATTTCCGCACGGTGCAGGAATTCTTTGCCGATCCCAACCAGGTGGTTCTGCTGGTTCGTCCGGAGCCGGCGGGCTCGCTTGTGGCCGGCTTCTTCTTCTGGGAAGCGGGCGACATGGAGCGCAGCAAGAGCTACCGTCCCTTTCCGCTGGATGACGCGGCGGTGCCGGTGAGCGAGACAGGTCCGAGCGCTGTGAAGATGCCCCTCCCTGAAACTCCGGGCGCTCCAGTTCCTCTTGAGACCAGCAATCAGGTTCCGGCGGTGCGCACGGAGGCCGTGGCTCCGATCGCGCCTGGGACTCCAGCACGACGCGCCGAAAATGATGGCGGGTGGAGATACGGTTTGGTGGCGGCGTGCATTCCGTTCGTCGCTGGTCTGGCTTATTATGCCGGGCGGCACGAAGCGCCACGAGCGCATGCGGCGGCGCAACCTTCTTATGTGTCGCAGAATTCTCCGGTGGCGCCGATACCCACTCCATCTCCGGCGGCTGCCACGCCCGCACCGGCGGAAAATCAGAATCAACCCGAGAATGTGTCGCCGGCGCCAGCAGTGGCGCGTTTTCCGATGGCGGCGAAGAAGTCACCTATGGACACTCCGTCCAGTCTTGCCGCCTCGCGTGCCAGACGTGCACGCGAGGAGGAGGAGCCGGACTGGGCCGCGACGCTGCCGTCCAGGTCCAATACCCCCGCCTCGTATCGGCCTGGGTCGTACCAGACCGGGCAGGGCATCCACGGTGGCGTGAGGGTCGTGAATTCGCGTTCGGACCAGCCCGCGCCGAGTTCGCAGCCGACCTCCGCGGCGCCGGAACAGACCACTCCAACGGAAACGG
>DOZZ01000066.1:12743-19156 GCA_003517725.1 Bryobacterales bacterium
CAGCGTTTTCGCCCGGAACTGCACCCTGCGATCACTGTGGAAGCCGAGGACCCGTCCAGTGGTTTGGGGCGAAGGCTGGTGCGGCTTCCGAAGCGGATTCTGACGCTGGGGCGCGCGGGACGTGACGATTTTATTCCGCCGCGTCCGCTGCGTGAAGTGGCGCCGTCGGTGCCCCCGCGCATCGCGCAGCAGCTGACTGACGTGGTGCCGATCACGGTGCGCATTACCGTCGATAGCGATGGCCGTGTGCGTGGGACGGAGTTAGTGACCGGCGCGGCCGATCCGCAACTGGCCGACCTGGCGCTGAACGCCGCGCGTAAATGGGAATTTGTGGCGGCGCGGCAGAATAATACGCCAGTACCCAGTTCCGTTGTCGCGCACTTCCGGTTCAGGCCGCCGCAGCCGTAAGCGCCGGCTCCACGCTATTATTCAAACAGATGACGCGTCGCGAGCTAATAGGACTTCTCGCGGGTTCGACGGCGGCCCACGCGTGGCAGGTTCCGCAAGGCGCGCGGCGGACGGTGCCGTTGGTGTGTTTGCAAAGCCGTTGCCTGAAGGCTGTCGAATACACCGATCTGGGCGACATCGCGCGGCAGCTGGGCGCGGAAGGCGTGGACCTGACGGTGATGCCCGGCGGCCACGTGGAGCCGCGTAATTCGAGCGTCGATCTGGTGCGCGCGCTCGAGGTGATGCAGGGGCAGGGCCTCGACGTTCCGATCATCACGACGGCGCTCACCAGGCCCGCCGATTACACCGCGCGGGCCGTCCTGGCGCTGAGCGGCATGACCGGCGTGAAGCTGTTCCGCACGGGCTACTGGCAGAGCGGCGACTTGAGCGCGGGAGAGCGGAGCGCCGGTGCCGTGCGGCGCGACGTGCTAGGGCTGGCGGCGATCGGGCGCGAGTACAACATTGCGCCGGTGCTGCATAACCGGCCGGGTGGCTTCGGCCAGACGGTACGCGAGTTCAATGCAGCTTTGGCGGGCTTGAGCGCGGCCACGGCGGGCATCTGCTTCGATCCGGGCAACGCGGTGCTGGAGACCGGCAGTTGGGAAAACGAACTGAAGCTGGCGCTGCCGCGCTTGCGCGCGGTGGCGCTGCGCGACGTTACACGCGCCGGAGGCAAAGAGTGCCCGCTGGGCCAGGGCGTGGTGGATTTCGATCGCTTCTTAGCGGCGTTGGCGCGCGCCGGTTTCACGGGCCCGCTCTCGGTACACGTAGATTACGCGCCGGCCGATGTGCCGGGCGCGGTGTCGCGCGATCTGGACTTCGTGAAACGCCGGCTGCGGTCGGCGTACCCGCATTCGACGTCGTAGGTCGCGCTTACGTGGCGTTGGGGTCGGGGTAGTCTTCTTTTTCGGGCTGATCCGGGTCGGGTGAGGGATGCGGGTGCGGTTCCGGCTCGGGCTCGCGTCCCATACGCTCGGCGATACTGGTGCGAACCATCATGGGCTCCTCCAGGCGGACTTCACAGGTGCAGCAGTCGCTGCAACGGCGGCATCGCTCGCACAGATGGTTGTCGCAGGCATCCTTGGTGCAATAGCCGCAAATCTGGGTCGATCGCTCTTCGCAAATACTACAGGCAAACGTCATGGCTGTCGGGTGGTCCTCGGTGATTTTGAGATGGATTCACGGCAGCGCTGGGCCTCGCGGTCGGCCACCGCAAACTGCTGTTCGCGCTCCGAGACCAGTTCCATGGCATATTGTTGCAGCCGATTGCGCGGGGCGGCGCCCTCGGCCGAGACGCTGATCGTCAAATCGGCGAGCGACGGGTTCTGGTATTTGCGCAGGCCCTCTTCGAGCGAGCGAAGTTCGGAGTCGAAGCTCTGGATGCGAAACACCAGTTGCAAAAGCGGCGTGATCTGGTCCGGTTTCTGCATCAGGTTACGCGCCGCCTGCGCGACGGACTGGTTCTGAGTTTTGGCGGACTGCCACTGCTCCACGTAGGTCTCGGGCGCGCCGCCGGTAACCCAGTCCTTGGGGCGCATCTGGTTGAGAATGGGCTCGAGTTTGGTGGTCTGTTCCGCAATGGCGGTGAGCGTCTTGCGGACGTCCCATTCGGGCGCCACGCCGGCCGGGGCAGTCTGCGCCGGGAGGCCGGCAGCCAAAATCAGTGCGCAGAGCAGGCAACGGAGGGTCATGGCTAGAACGCGCAGTGTGTCTGGCCGCGCTTTTCCAGATAGCGCTGGTGATAATCTTCAGCGTCCCAGAAAGTCTCGGCCGGCACGATATGGGTGACGATCGGATTGCGGAAATTTCCGGAGCGCTCCCATTTGTCCTTAGCCGCTTCGGCCGCGCTGCGTTGGGCCGGCGAGTGGTAGAAGACTGCGGACCGGTACTGCGTGCCATGGTCGGGACCCTGGCGGTTCAGCGTGGTCGGGTCGTGCAGTTGGAAAAACTGATCGAGCAGCTGGTTGTACGAGACGACGGCCGGATCGAACTCCACTTGTACCGCTTCGGCGTGGCCGGTGCGGCCGGAGCACACATCCCCATAGGTCGGCTGCGGCTGCGTGCCGCCGATGTAGCCGACGCGCGCGTCCGTGACGCCGGGCAGGGACCGGAACTGGGCCTCGACGCCCCAGAAACAGCCGGCGGCAAAAGTCGCTTTCTCCATGCCTCCAGTGTAGAGCTAATAGCGGGCCAACATCGGTGAGTACACTGTTCATAGGTCCGGCCGCGCCATGCCTCCAGACAACCCGCCCATCGCCGAAACACGTGCTATCGAGAAGTTCTACGCGCAGCCCAGCGGCGCGCGAGTGCAGGTGATCGCGCCCACCAATCTGGAGATTATGCCCGGCTCGTTCACGGCGCTGCTGGGGCCTTCGGGCTCGGGCAAATCGACGCTGCTGCGAATGCTGACGGGGCTGGTGAAGCCATCGGCGGGCCAGGTGTTGTGGCATGGCGAGCCGCTGGGGCTGCGCCAGCCCGACGCGGCCATCGTGTTCCAGAATTTCGCGCTATTCCCGTGGCTGACGGTGCTCGAAAACGTGGAGGCGCCGCTGCAGGCGCGCGGCGTGGACGCGGCCAAGCGCAAAAAAAACGCTTTGAAGATTCTGGACACCGTGGGGCTCGATGGCACCGAAGGAGCGTATCCCAAAGAGCTCTCGGGCGGCATGAAGCAGCGCGTGGGATTCGCGCGGGCGCTGGTGGTCGAGCCCGAAGTGTTGTTCATGGACGAGCCGTTCTCGGCACTCGACGTGCTGAGCGTGGAGACGCTGCGCAATGAACTACTGGAACTGTGGCTAGGGCGCAAAATTCCGACCAAGGCGATCTTCCTCGTGACGCACAACATTGAGGAAGCCGTGCTGCTGGCGGACCGCATCATCGTGCTGGGCCGCAACCCCGGCAGTATCCGGACGCAGTTCGGCGTGAACCTGATGCATCCGCGCGACCGTAAAGCTCCGGAGTTCACGCGGCTGGTGGACTACATCTATAAAATTCTGACGCAGCCCGGCGAGCTGCCGCCTCCGCCGCTGCGCCCGTCGCCCGAAACGGCGCAGCGCGCGGCGGAGCCCCCGGCGCCCCTGCCGCATACGCGTCCCAGCACGGTGGCGGGCTTTGTTGAAATTTTGCTGCCGCGGCAAAGCGCGCAGGATATTTATGTGCTGGCCGACGACCTGGGCATGGAAGTGGACGATCTGCTGCCAATTATCGACGCGTCCGTGCTGCTGGGGTTTGTGCGTGTCAACGAAGGCGACATTGAACTGACAGCGGCGGGCCGCGCGTTTGCGGAAGCCGATATTCAGGACCGCAAAGAGCAGTTTCGCGAGGCCATTCAGGAAGTGCCGCTGCTGCGGCGCATCCGGCGCGGCCTGGAACACCAGGCTAAACATGAGCTGAAGGACGAGTTCTTTCTGGACGTGTTGGAGGAACATTACACCGATAAAGAAGCGCAGCGCCAGTTGGACACCGCCGTTTCCTGGGGCCGTTACGCCGAAATTTTCGACTACGACGCGGACTCCGGCAAGCTGTGGCTGACCGAGCCGGCCGAAAATGAATCCGTAGAAGCCTAACCGCATGGAGAGCGCCCCGATTCCCAGCAGCGCGGCGATCGAGGGTTCGCGCGGATTAATTTCACGGCTTACCGACATCGCCGTGTTTGCCGGCGGCCTCGCGTTGTTCTATGGCGTAATCACCATAGCGCAGACGTGGGCGGGACCGTTCCGGCCGGCCTTCGCGATCTCGTTGAGCCCGTGGTCGCTGCCGCAGTACGCCGCGTACTCGCTGATGCGGCTGACCATCGCGTACCTGCTGAGCTTGCTGTTCGCCATCCTCTACGGCTACATCGCGGCGTACAACAAGCCGGCCGAGCGCATTATGATTCCGCTGCTGGATATTTTGCAGTCGATTCCGGTGCTCAGCTTTTTGCCGGGCGTGATGCTGGCGATGTTCGCGCTGTTCCCCACGCATCAGGTGGGCGTGGAGCTGGGCTCGATTCTGCTGATTTTCACGGGGCAGGTGTGGAACCTGGCGTTCAGCTTCTACGCTTCGGTGAAGGGCATTCCGAGGGAGTTGCGCGAGGCCACGCGCATCTATCAATTCAGCCCCTGGCAGCGGTTTATCCAACTGGATCTTCCGTTTGCCGCGATCGGGCTGGTATGGAACTCAATCATGGCGGTGGCTGGCGGCTGGTTCTTTCTGATGGCTTGCGAGCAGTTCGTGCTGGGCTCGCGCGATTTCCGTCTGCCGGGCCTGGGCTCGTATTTGCAAACGGCGGCGGGCGCGGGGGACACGCGCGCCATTCTGTGGGGACTGGCGGCGATGATCGGCATTGTGGTGCTGGTGGATCAGCTGGTGTGGCGCACGGTGCTGGCGTGGGCGCACAAGTTCAAGTTCGAGCAGGTGGAGAGTGCGCCGCCACCGCGGTCGCCTTTGCTGGCGCTGTTGCGGCGCTCGGCTCCCGCCGTGTATCTGCAGCGCCACTTCGCGCGGCCCCTCGGTGAACGCCTCACCGCCAGGCTGGCGGCGCGCTGGCGTACACGGCCGCGGGCCGCCGGCGCAACACCGCGAGCGCGAGGGCTGCGATGGGCGGTTTCGGCACTGGTGCTGGCGGTGGTTCTGCTCGGCTGCTTCCAGGGCATTCGGGAATTGGCCGGGATTCAGCGCGCCGAAATGCTGCATGTTCTGGCTGGCGCGGGCGCGACGTTTTTGCGCGTGATGGCGGCGCTGGCACTGGGGCTGGCCTGGACCGTGCCGGTGGGCGTGGCCATCGGCATGCGGCCACGCCTGGCCAAATATGCGCAGCCGCTGGCGCAGATCGGCGCGTCGGTGCCGGCCACGGCCCTCTTTCCTGTGGTGCTGCTGCTTCTAATTCGCGTGGGCGGCGGCATGGGCATTGCGTCGATTCTGCTGATCCTGCTGGGCACGCAATGGTACATCCTGTTCAACGTGATTGCCGGCGCGATGGCGCTGCCGTCGGATCTGCAGGAGGCCGCCACTATTTTTCGCTTCTCAACCTACGATCGCTGGCGGCTGCTGATTCTGCCGGGCATCTTCCCTTCCCTGGTAACGGGGCTGGTGACGGCGTCGGGCGGTGCGTGGAATGCCAGCGTGGTGGCCGAATATTTCCGACTCAAGGGTCACACCTTTTCGATCACCGGGCTTGGCGCGATCATCAGCCGCGCTACGGACGCAGGCAATTTCCGGATGTTGCTGGCCGCGACCATCGTGATGTCGATCGTGGTGGTGGGCATGCACCGGCTGGTGTGGCACCGGCTGTATAGGCTGGCGCATTCGCGGTTTAAGCTCGAGAGCTAGAAACTCGGCAAACACAGGGAGTCGAAGGTTGTCGGGCTAAAGCCCTCCGCACGCTAAAGACGTGCCCCGCAGACTCCAGGCCTAGTGGCAGATAATATGAACCGGACTATGCGCATTTTCTTTGTTCTGGCTTTTTCCGCCGCCGCCTTGAGCGCGCAGACGGATGACTCCTGGCGCTCGCAGGGAATCCTGTATCTAGACCATTCGCCGAGCGCCAAGCTGCACGACCTGCCCGTGAGCGCGGTCAAGATGCAGGCGGGCTTCTGGGCCGATCGCATGCGCGTCAACGCCGAGCGCAGCGTGCCCACGATGCTGCAGGAACTTGAGGACCATGGCATCGTCAACAATTTCCGGCGGCTCTCCGGGCGCTCCACGCAAGCTACACACCAGGGGCCGGTCTATACCGATTCGGATCTCTACAAGTGGATCGAAGCAGCGGCATTCGTGCTGCAGTCGGGCGATCGGCCGCAACTGCGCGCGACACTGCTCGCGACAATAGACAGGCTGATCGACGACATACTGGCCGCGCAGGAACCGAGCGGCTATCTGAACACTTATTACCAGGGCGACAAAGCCGCGCTGCGCTTCACCGAAATGCACCGGTCGCACGAACTGTACTGCCTGGGGCATCTGCTGCAGGCCGCCATCGCTTACTATCG
>DOZZ01000066.1:19362-25502 GCA_003517725.1 Bryobacterales bacterium
GAACTCGAGATGGCGCTGGTGGAACTCTATCGCACCACCGGCAATCGCGCCGATCTGGAACTGGCGGGATATCTGCTGAGCGGCGTGGAGCGCGAACGCCTGAAACTCAGCGACAGCCAGGTAACCTACATGTTCAGCGGCAAGCCGTTCACCTCGCGCACCGAGGTGGAAGGGCACGCGGTGCGCGCCATGTATGCTTCGAGCGGCGCCACCGATTACTATCTGGAAACCGGCGACCCCGCTTACTGGAAGACGCTGAACCGGCTGTGGGACGATCTGACGTCCTCGAAGATGTACATCACGGGCGGCGTGGGCTCGCGCGCGTCGGGCGAAGCGTTTGGCGTCTCCTACGAGCTGCCCAACCAGCAGGCGTACGGTGAAAGCTGCGCGGCCATCGCCAACCTGATGTTCAACTGGCGCATGCTGATGGCTACCGCGGAGTCGCGCTATGCCGATGTGATGGAGCGGGCGCTCTATAACGGCATCAACTCGGGCATGTCGCTCGACGGCACCACTTACTGCTATCGCAATCCGCTCGAATCCACGGGCGAGAAAATTCGCAACCCCTGGTACGAGACCACCTGTTGCCCGCCCAACCTGGAGCGCACCTTTGCCGCGCTGCCTGGCTATATGTACGCGGTGAATGAGAAGGGCATCTACGCCAATCTCTACCACGCCTCGGATATGAGCTGGCATCTGCCCGGCGGCGAAGCGCTGCAAATTGTTGAGCGCACCGAATATCCCTGGCAGGGCGCCATCCACTTCACGGTGAATCCGGCGCGGACCCTCGAGACCAGCGTGTTTCTGCGCATTCCGGGATGGTCTACCGGCACGACAGTGCTGGTGAATGGCAAGGCCTGGAGCGCCGCGCCGGTGGCTGGCCACTACCTGGAAATTCATCGGGCGTGGAAAACCGGCGACCGGATCGATTTGAACCTGGATATGCGCACGCGCTTGATGACGGCCAATCCGCTGCTGCGAGAGGATGCCGGCCGAGTGGCGGTGGAGCGCGGTCCAATCGTTTATTGTCTTGAGAGCGCCGACCAGCCGATGCTGCCGTCGCTGTTCGACGCGGTGCTCTCGGGCGGCGAGGATTTTCAGATGCAGTATCGCGCGGATCTGCTGGGCGGACTGATGGAACTGCGGCATACCGGCGTGGTGTCGGCGAAGAGCGCCGCGTCCGAACCGCTGTATCGCGAGTTGGGCGCGACCTCGCGGGCCACGCGGCCCGTAACGCTGACCTTCATCCCCTATTACGCGTGGGCCAACCGAGGGCCGCTGCCGATGGAAGTCTGGGTGCCCTACCAGAGGGTGGAGCGCTAATGGCGATCTTCGTCACTGGCGGGGCTGGCTTCATCGGGTCGCAGTTCGTGCGCGACTGGGTCCGGCTGTATCCATCGCAAACCATCATCAATTTTGACCGGCTGACTTATGCCGGCAACCCGGATAATCTGGCGTCGGTCGAGCGGCATCCGGCGTATCGCATGGTGCGGGGCGATATCTGTGAACCGGAAGAAGTGCTGGCCGCGCTGCCGGAAAACTGCGACGCCGTGGTGCATTTCGCCGCGGAGTCGCATGTGGACCGCAGCATCGCCAGCGCCGCGGAGTTTGTCAGAACCAACGTGCTCGGCACGCAGGTGCTGCTGGACGCGGCGCGGGCTCGCCGCGTGCGCCGTTTTCTGCATATCTCGACCGACGAAGTGGGCGGCAGCATGGACGAGGGCCAGTTCTTTCGCGAGGACTCGCCGCTGAACCCGAGCAGCCCGTACGCAGCCAGCAAAACCGCGGCTGAACACCTGGTGCGCGCCGCGGCTCACACGTTCGGCCTGGATGCCGTGATTACACGCACCAGCAACAACTACGGGCCGTTTCAATTTCCGGAGAAGTTGCTGCCACTGGCGATTACGCGCGCACTGGCCAATGAGCCCATTCCGGTTTATGGCGACGGGCTGCAAGTGCGCGACTGGATCCACGTCGCCGACAACTGCCACGCGCTCATGGCGGTGTTGGAGCGCGGAACAGCCGGCGAGACCCACCACATCGGCGGCAACCAGCCGCTGCGGAATCTGGACGTTCTGAAGCTGTTGCTTCGGCTGCTGGGCAAGCCGGAGACGCTGCTCACCACCGTGACGGACCGGCTGGGGCATGATCGGCGTTATGCCGTCGATTGCTCGAAGACTAAGCGCGAGCTCGGGTGGACGCCACGCATTCCGTTCGAGCAGGGATTGGCTGAAACCGTGGATTGGTATCGCGAGAACAGCGCGTGGATCGAGCGGATCCGTACCGGGGCGTACAGATCCGCCACATCGCGCATCTGATGGCCCTTTGGCTGCTGGTTTTCAGCTGGATGGAACGTGATGAAAAATTTTCTGAGTGCCGTACTGCTGAGCTCCGCGCTGATCGCGCCGGCGGCCCTGGCTTTGGACTAGCATGATCGAGACGACCGCGAGCGCGTTCGCGTGCACCGCTACTATGATCGTGACCACCACGACTGGCATGAGTGGAACGAGCGCGAAGACCACGCGTACCGGCAATATTTGAAGGATCAACATCGCGAATATCGAGAGTGGAACCGCGTGCCGCGGCACGACCAGACGGCTTATTGGCGCTGGCGCCACGAGCACATGGAAATGGACGCGCATTAGACGTTATCGGGCGACAGACGTCGCCCGTTTTCCTTATAATGAACCACAACATGATTGAACGTCTTAGCCCTCCCGGCGTGCCCGCTCCCCGCGGCCCCTATTCCCCCATGGTCCGCGCCGGAGATTTCCTTTTCGTCTCGGGTCAGGTTCCGGTCGATCCCGCCACGCAACAGATGTCCTTCGGCGACATCGCGCATGAAACACGGCGCGTGCTGAACAACATCAAGCAGCTCCTCGAAGGCGCCGGCGCATCCCTGGCCGATGTTGTCAAATGCTCCGTGTTCCTGTCAAATGGCGACGACTTCGCCGCCATGAACGCCGTTTACACCGAGTTCTTCGGCCATGACAAGCCCGCGCGCACCACCATTGCGTGCCAGTTCGCCATGCCCGAGATGAAAATCGAAGTCGACTGCATCGCCTATAGTCCGCGCTCCTAAGCGGCGCGCCTTGCGCTACAATCGTTAGCCAAATGGCACCTTGGAAGTGGCTGGTCTTCGGGCTCCTGCTCCTTGTCACGGAGTTGCTGAACCTCGGCGGCTTTTATCTGCTGTTCTTCGGAATTGGCGCGCTGCTCGTCGGCCTGGCCGTTTTCTTACTGCCCGATGCCTCCCTGACCTTGCAGATCGTCAGCTTCCTTGGGGTCTCGGTCTTCTCCGCTCTTTTTCTACGCCGCCCTTTACTTCAGAAGTTCCAATCCCTGCGCCCTCCCCGCAAAATCGAGAACATCACCGGCGAGACGGCCGTTATTCTTGAACCGATCGCGCCTGGTTCCGAGGGTGAGGCCGAACTGCGCGGCACCCGCTGGACCGCGCGCAACATCGGCGACCGGCCGCTCGAAGCCAGCGAACGATGCACCGTCGACCACATCGAAGGCCTGATGCTCTGCATCCGTCCGAAATGAAGTAGGAGAAAAAAACGCATGGAAGTCTGGATCGTTCTGCTGATTGCCGCGCTGCTCTTCTTCATTCTGCTGGCGCGCACCGCCGTGGTGGTGCCGCAGCAGAGCGCCTACGTGATCGAGCGACTGGGCCGTTTCAGCGGCACGCTGGAACCCGGCTTCCATGTCCTCACGCCCTTCTTCGATGTCATTCGCTACCGCCATACGCTGAAAGAGCAAGCTTTCGAAATTCCCGAGCAGGTCTGCATCACGCGCGACAACGTGCAGGTCGCGGTCGACGGAATTTTATATCTGAAGGTGCTCAACGCCGAGCGCGCCTCGTACGGCATCGCCGATTACCGTTACGCCATCGCGCAGCTGGCGCAAACGGCCATGCGTAGCGAGATCGGCAAGATCGTGCTCGACAAAACGTTCGAAGAGCGAACCTTCATCAACAACCAGCTCGTGACGGAGCTCGACAAGGCGTCCGAAGCCTGGGGCATCAAGGTCCTGCGCTACGAGATCAAGAACATCACGCCACCGCGCGACGTGCTGGCCGCCATGGAAAAGCAGATGCGCGCCGAACGCGAAAAGCGCGCCGCCATTCTAACGTCGGAAGGCGTGCGCGACTCCAACATCAACACGGCCGAGGGCGAGAAGCAGAAGACCATCAAGGAATCCGAGGCCCGTAAGCAGCAGCAGATCAACGAGGCCGAGGGCCAGGCGGCGGCCATCCTTTCGGTCGCGAGCGCCACCGCCGAAGGCATCCGGCGCGTCGCCGAATCCATCGAAAGCCCCGGCGGATTTCAGGCCGTGCAACTGCGCGTCGCCGAACAATACATCACCCAATTCGGCAATCTGGCCAAGCAATCCACCACGCTGATCATTCCGTCGACCCTCAGCGACGTCAGCGGCGTCCTGGCCTCGGCCATGAACGTCATCAAATCCGCCGGCCCGCACACGTAACCGGCCGCTTCTGCCGTACGCGTCTAAAACCCTTCGGGGCCACATCAGCAGGTGTGGCCCCTCGGTCGAGCTTGCTGGCGCGTCTCAGCGCAGTCCCGAACCATCGCAGGTCATAGAAGGCGCCGATGCCTGTGGCGCAGGTCGTCGCCTTTTGCGGCCTGTGTCGGTTCGAGCACACGAGTTTTTTCGACCCTGTGTCAACTCGGGAACGCGCGGTTGTTCGACCCCAACTCGATTTAAGTTTCTGAGAGGCCCGCCGCGCCGCAGGAGATGATCGTCGAGTTTCGTGCGCCATGAAGATTGTCGGGCTCTCCGCACGCTGAAGACGTGCACCACAGGTGGCTGCCAGCCGGTATCGATCTCGCAAAGTGCGATTTTGTGGAACAAAGCCAATTTTGAGGGCCTCCGGAGACTGATCCGGCTTTGAAGGACCGGGCCGTGCCAGCGGATGTTGAGCGAGTCGGGCGTCGCCGGTGGGGGAGAAGCAGGCAAGAACGGACACTGGTATGTGGCTCCTGAAGTAAGAGTAAGGAGCAGACCAGCTAATCGAGCGGAGTAACAGTGCAAGTCGTTGGGAGGGAACGGGAAAATATACCGCGGCCGGTGGTGATCGCTACGGACCGCAGTGTCCCGGATTCCCTAAATCAAAGCCCGAGAAGCGTATGATGCTCCGCCCACCACCCCCGCCAGAACTGACTGTACTGCTGCGGGCTAACGCCTGAGTCTCTTCGGGGCGTATACAGACGAGTTTCGTCGCTGGCAAGCGGCCCCTCTGGGCCACCTCCTGAAACGTTTCCATTACTATCAGCGAATAGCGTGAATAAGCCGAAGAATGACGCGGCGCGCAGTTGTGCTGTGGGGTCGCTGCTGTTAAGAAGCTCAGCCATTACGGGGAGTGTTTGCTTAACGACAATCTTGGAAAGCGCAGCGCCCACGGCTGCGTCAATGCCGGGTACCGCCGAATGCTGATCAATAATCTGTTTCAGCACCGAAATAGATCCGACGCCGTGGGGCTGGTATGAGGTAGCCAAAGCGCCCGTGATCAGATAAAACTTGGGGTTCTTACTGACCACGTGCAGCGAGGTGCTCAAGGCAGCTACGGCGCTGTCCGACCCCAGTCCGATCGCGGCAGCCAGGCCGATGATTTGGCTCGCCACTGCGGGGGAGCCGATCAGCGAGTTGGCGGCCGCCAGCGAAGCCTCCGGAGACGTGGATTGGGATTGGAGGCTGGTGAGGCATTTCATGTCGTCTCTAACGGTCGGGTTAGACAGAGATCGGTACCAACCCACCAAATACTGGAGCAGTTGGTATTCGGTGGTACCCGACAAGCCTGCAGCGGCAAGCGAGTCACTCACAGGTAAAAACACGTCGTTCGGAAGAATCCGCCCAGTTTCCGTCGGAATGACTTGGTAACCACTCCCGCTCTCCGACAGAAACCAAATTCCTGTCTGCCCCACCAAAGAGTTGGGGAGTACAGACGGCGTTACGTAAGAATCTCCCGGAGCCAGCCCGGCTACGACAACCGACGTGTATACCAGCCCCTTTAGAGTTTTGGCCACGCTCAACGTCAGGGTGAAGTATCCTGCTTCTGCGCCGTTCTCCAGGCCCTTAAGCGTACCTATCAGGACGACGCTGGCCGTTTGCCCAACTGC
>DOZZ01000066.1:25644-26187 GCA_003517725.1 Bryobacterales bacterium
GCAGCGGCATGCAAAACCGACGAGCTAATGATAACCAAAAGTGTGGCAACTATAGTCTTCGTCAACATAGATTTGCGCCTCGATTTCAAGGGTTATTATCCCCGTGATCCAGAAAATAACGGATCGTGCCGTCGTATACTTTCCACCCGCCACCACTTGTTGTTGTTCCGGAAAAGAACTGATGTGCACCACTCAGATAGACCGTGCTGTACGAGTAGGGCGCTGATGGAACATCATAGATCGGTTGGGGAGTTCTTCCCGAACCCCATTGCCCAATTTCGTCTAGAAAGTAATAATTGGCACTCCAGCAATAGGAGCAGCTAAGAGGCCAAGTACTAGCGGATGGACCGGGCCAGTTGGATCCGTTCTGCTGAGTGAATCCGCTTGGGAACTTTTCGTACAAGGGAACGGCCGACAGTGCGTTGACTGGCTGGCAAGCGTCTCCGACCGTGTAATACCTGTCCCGTCCACGCTGAGCGATATCAGCGGGACGATCGCCGCGGCCATGAACGTCATCAAGTCCACGGCCAGGCCGTAACAGAG
>DOZZ01000066.1:26250-29773 GCA_003517725.1 Bryobacterales bacterium
CAGAGACGCTTTCCATACGAATCGACGGCGAGACGAAGAAGCGCCTCGAGGTACTCTCGAAACGCTCAAGGCGCTCCAAGTCTTTTCTAGCCGCGGAGGCCATGGCCGCCTGCGTCGAGTCGGAAGATTGGCAGCTTGGTGAACTCCAGGCCGAGATAGCGGAACTCGACGCCGGCCGGGTAGTTAACATTCGCGGATTTTGTAGCCGCTTACGGGTATGGAATCACCACTGGCGTTCCGAGATCGTACGTCCGGCCGGAAGTCACCGAGCAGTTGAAGGTGATCGGGGTGTCCGCGATGAAGGCGTCCCCGCTTTGCACCAGTGCCTCGATTTGACTCAGGGTCGTAATCCTCGTGTTGATCTTGCCGTCCAGAAAGGCAGCGTGCGTGAAGATCACCAGCTGAACATGCCAAGCCACGTTGAAATCGCCACCGGTCGAAGCCACTCCCACCAGGTGATCGTGTCCCTTGACCGCGGAACAAGGGTTGCCGCCATTGAAGTCCGCGCAGGCCGTATCCGAGCCCGATAAAGCGCCGTAATCTACGTCCGGAAATGGAAGCACGTTCAAGTGATCGCAGTTGGTGGGCTGGCAATTGAACTCGGAAGCAGGAAGCGTTGAGCTCAGAGGATAGAGAGTCAGGTACAAGGGCGACGCTGCCCTTGGGTTTGACTTGGACGGGAAAGGACTCTTCAGCGGCGTAAGCAGGTAGATCAGGTTGCCGGTGGAATCGTCGAGGGCCGGTTCGACCGAAGTTTGGCCAAAAACTCGCTGGCCGCTTTCGATAACATCGGCTCTGCCAGGTAAACACAGACTTGCGGCGGCAACCACCAAGGCTGCCGCGCAGAACGCAGTCGAAGAAGCGATCGATTTCATAGGGTTCTCCATTCGCAGGATTTCCACTTTAGTTATCCGCATCAGGCACTATACACCGGTTTTCATCTTTTGTGCGGGACAGCGGCATCGAGTGGCGTTTGGGAGTTCGGTCTATTCCGATGTGTCCGTACATAATGAATCTCTGAGGTCATCCTTGCCTGCCCCTGCCGCCGAATGGCGGCCGCAATATAACCCGTGGGTCATCGCGCTGGTCGTCACCATGGCCACCTTCATGGAAGTGCTCGACACCTCCATCGCCAATGTCGCGCCGCCCCACATCGCCGGCGGACTCGCGGCGAGCCAGGATGAAAGCACCTGGGTCCTGACCTCCTACCTGGTCTCGAACGCCATCGTGCTGCCCATCAGCGGTTGGCTCTCCGACACCATGGGCCGCAAGCGTTTCTACATGATCTGTGTGGCGCTCTTCACCGCCAGTTCGTTCCTCTGCGGCTTCGCGCCCAACCTTGGCACGCTGGTTTTTTTCCGCGTCCTGCAGGGCATCGGCGGCGGCCTCGCTCCCAGCGAACAGGCCATCCTGGCCGACACGTTCACGCCCGCCCAACGCGGCGTGGCCTTCATCATGCGCCGCAACCGCCCCGGCGCCGCAGCCCCGGCCGCCCACTAGCCTTTGTGGGGCAGGTTTCAACCTGCAGCGGGTTTCAACCCGCCGGATTTACTGAAATCTCGAGGACAGCTTGCCATCTCCCCTGAGTCTTCCCCTATCGTTCAGTAGTCCTATCTCTATGAGCACAACCGGCCAATCCGTCAGCGTCGTCGGCCTCTGCGGCAGCCTCCGCCCCGGCAGTTTTACCCGCATGGCACTGCAAGTGGCGCTACAAGGGGCTCAGGAGGTCGGCGCCCAAACTCAGTTGATCGAGTGAGCCAGCAACCAATTTTTCCAATATGAGATGTACGTATCGGGTTGTTTCTGAAAAGCGGACAGGGTTGGAAAGTACCTAAGTGTGTCGGTTGTAGCTGGCGGCGCGTTTGGGTTGGCAGCCAAAACACTCATATCGACCGTGTTGTTAGCCGTCTGGACCGGAAAACCATTCGCAAATGACGCGATTCCAGCCACTGCCTCGTACTGCATGCGCCTCGATGGGCTATCTAGCAACGGCATCAGGTATTTCACAGCTTCTTTGCTATGAATTGCCCTGAGCGCGTGGCCTGCACAGAGCTTTACGTTCTCCGCATATGCCGAAGTAACGAGCGCCCCTAAACTCTGTATGGCGCCGATATCGCTCGCGTTATATCTGCATATCGCTGTACTCAGGTGATCCTGTGCATCCGCGCTGAACGCTTGTGGCCCAACGGTGGCCAGTACGGCTAGACCTGCAGAATTGCCGACCCGAATCTGTCCTGCTAAGCCGATCGCCTGCGTCATGGGTGTCGCGGATGAGGCGAGTTGGCCCCAAATCGACCCCAACACATTTGAACCTAGGTCGTCTGCCGCCCCACTGGCCAATATATGACCCAACGCCACTGCGGTTTCGGTACTCTGAGCGGCTGCAGCTAACTCGTCGGCGAGCCGATTGGAAGCCGGCAAGCTATCATCATATGCAAAAATGGAAGGAAGCGGCCCCGCTGGCACATGAATGTAAATACCGCTGATCGGGACGGCACCGAGTGCCACGGGGAGAACGGCCCATGCCGCGCCGCTCTGCTTTAAGAACCAAATTCCACTTTCACCGTTGCGGATGCTACTACTGAATTGGAGTTGTGTCTCAGGCGTCCAAGTTGCGTTCAGGGGCGTCCCAGTTAGTACCGCGCCTTTGATGGTCCTCGTAACGAGCAGGTTCACGACCACACTAGTCCCAGATGGGACAGTGCTTTCTATGCTCCCGTTCACAACCGCATCAGACTGGCGAAGAAGACTCCCTAACTGTAAACTCGCAGCCGGTGCACTCAATCCCACGTTCGCCGCCGTGGTGAACGCGATGGCGGCCAGCAGTAAATGCCCTATATGTTTCATATTTTCCTCGCTTTACCGCAGTCAACCAAATCCAGATTCACGGCAGGTCTTTCAATTAACCGGACTCACGACACCGTTATGCGCCCCGTGGTCGGTGTAACGTTGAAAGGTGTCGGTTTGTACGGACACGCCAGTTCCAACAGTGGACGATCCAACCCGCCAGGTTTGTGTACCGTAATCGACTTTATTCGACGATAATGGCGTTTGCGGATGAGAGTAGGCGGGGGTACAGTTGGTACAACTTGAGAAGTAAATCTGATCGTACCAATATCCCTGAAGATTGTACGACGACAGACCATAGGGGTTAGGTTTATTCCAGTTATTGTTTTGGTCGGGGCAAAAGTGACCAACTGGGTTAGTACAGCTGAGCGGATCGCTGAACTGTTCATTCAGGGCGATTGACGGCATTTGGTTGCCAAATTCATCGAGCGTGTTGTAATATATGGCCGTGTAATATCCATCGTTATAATTTTGGTTGTACGGAGCGCCGGCCGAATCTAGAGAAGCAGGTGCATTTACAGTAAAACTGAAATGCTGGGCGGAAAAGCCGCCAATGTCCATGGAAATCTGAACGTCCCCGACAGCGTTACTAGGCACGTTTCCCGTAACGGTTTGATTTACGCAGACGCTGCAGGATAGACCCACCTTAGGGCCATTAGCGGTAACAATCCAATAT
>DOZZ01000066.1:29892-31563 GCA_003517725.1 Bryobacterales bacterium
ATCCAATATGGAGAATTGTTGCACGTGTCTTGTGGTTCCACAATTTGAATTACCAGTGAGTGCGGCCTGATTATAATATGCGTTCGCCGCGTCTGAGCCCCCGCCAAGGAACCACGCGCCATTTGCGCCAGTAATTGTCGGTGTATTAACCGTCCGTGAGGGATTATAGCTGTACGGACCTGCATAATCACCACAGGTATCAGAAAAGGTATGTGTATCGGCTTCGGCATAGGTTCCGCTTCCATACAAAGAAGGCGCATCATACCATTGAACCGTAGCGATGTTGCCGCTTAATTGGGTATTCTGCCCGCTATGTGTCGGCGACCCATTCACTGTCGTTGAGGCAGATACAGTGGCAGTCCACGTAGTAGCATAATTTCCGCTGACCCAACTCTGGGCAAACGACCAGACTTGATTCGAGCCACTTCTCACTACATTTTCTGAAGTGTAAGCAACCGTGGTTCCATCATAGCAGGTCTGGGCGGACAGACCCATCCCCATCAGCAAGGAAATACACAACAACTTAGCTGGTAAAGCCGGTAACATTAATGATCCCTCCTGCTTTGTGAGTTTCACTTAACCCGTACCGCCGTCCCACTCACCGGCCTGGCTTGGATACTTCCTCGGTACCGCCCACTGATGTAGGCGCGCAATGCAAACCAACTGTTTGCTGAGGGTCGGCTCTCGATGATTTTCACGGCTGATAGTGAGGCTGCTTGGCGCCGCGCATTGAAAGCACGTGCTCTATTTGCGAGGCTTGCTGTTGAATCTGAGCTCTGCGCATTCGCGGTCTCCTCGGATGCAATGTTCCGCAGTTCCATCGACAAAGAGCGCGCAATAGAGGTGACTATCTGAAAGTCCGCATCGCTAATTCCGATCATTAGAGCTGTGGAGTGACGTAGCGATGGATCCTGTTCCGCAGCTTGGTCGATTGCAAGATGCAGAGCCAAGTAACCCTGAAACACTGCGGAGTCGTCCGTTACACGATTCTGGGCTGACGCGACAAAAACGAGCGCTGTTGCACAAAACCAACATGCCAGAAACCCATAAACTTGCTCGTTTTTAATCATATGTTCCCGTCTTTCCACTCCCCTCGGAATCCCAAATCTTCAAGCGTCAGTCCGGTACTGTCTGTTATTTCTTGTTAAGAACCTAAGCGACTATAGTTAACGATCGTCTTGTTGTAAAGGGCAATATTCGATAATGCAGGTTTATTCCGCTTTATTCATCCTCTCTGGTGCCGGTGAAGTCGGTGAACCCTGCCGATTCGCGTCGTGCTTGCGATTATTAGCGCAATGCGTGATGTCTTGCGGGGGTGGCCGGGGCGCAACTCGGCATGCCCCAATTGAGTGCTCGCCGGTAGGGCTGATTGTTACAAGTGTGGGTCGCGCATGCCTCGCGTGTAGCAGCCCCCGCCCGTACATAATAGAACTCTGAGGTTTCTGCTTGGCAGCACCTGCCGCCGAATGGCGGCCGCAATATAACCCGTGGGTCATCGCGCTGGTCGTCACCATGGCGACGTTCATGGAAGTGCTCGACACCTCCATTGCCAATGTGGCGCTGCCCCACATCGCCGGCGGACTCTCGGCTAGCCAGGACGAAAGCACCTGGGTCTTGACCTCCTACCTGGTCTCGAACGCCATCGTTCTGCCCATCAGCGGTTGGCTCTCC
>DOZZ01000066.1:31617-31780 GCA_003517725.1 Bryobacterales bacterium
TTTTTATATGATCTGCGTGGCGCTCTTCACCGCCAGTTCGTTCCTCTGCGGCTTCGCGCCCAATCTTGGCACGCTGGTCTTTTTCCGCGTCCTGCAGGGCATCGGCGGCGGCGGCCTCGCTCCCAGCGAACAGGCCATTCTGGCCGACACGTTCACGCCCGCC
>DOZZ01000143.1 GCA_003517725.1 Bryobacterales bacterium
CCCAACACGCTTTCGAGCGATGGCACCGCCGCGGTCGACGGCTTCGTAGTGAATCGCGACGCCTCGCTCGTCGCCTACGCCGTGGCCCAGGCCGGTTCGGACTGGAGCACCTGGAAGATCCGCGACGTCGCGACGGCACAGGATCGCCCCGACACTCTGCGCTGGACCAAATTCTCCAGCATCGCCTGGACCCACGACAACGCCGGCTTCTACTACGCGCGTTACCCCGAGCCGCGCGCCGGCCTCGATCTGACCCAGGCCAGCGAGAACCAGAAGGTCTACTTCCACAAGCTTGGCGACGATCAGTCGCGCGACCAGCTGATCTATGAGCGTCCGGATCAGAAGAACCTGATGTTCGCGCCGCACATCACCGATGACGGCCGCTATTTGGTTCTCTTCACCGAGACTGGCGCCTCGAACGACAATGGCGTGCTCTACCGCGACCTGCGCGATCCGCAAAGCAAGATCACGCCGCTCATCGATAAGATCGAAGCGCGCTACGATCTGCTGGGCAACGACGGCTCGCGTTTCTACTTCTTCTCAAACAAGAACGCCCCGCTCGGCCGCATCACCGCCGTCGATGTGACGCAACCTTCGGACTGGCGCGTCATCGTTCCGGAACAGGCCGAGACCCTGCATCAGGCCACCTACGCCGATGGCCGCTTGTTTCTGTCATTCCTGAAAGACGCGCATAGCGTGGCGCGTGTCTACAGCCTCGACGGCAAGTTGCAGCGCGAAGTGTCGATGCCCGGTATCGGCACGGCCGACCTGGCGTCCTCCCGCCAGGACCAGAAAGAACTGCTGTTCACCTACACCGATTTTCTAACGCCGCTCGCGCTCTACCGCTACGACCTGGCCACCGGCCGCACCATCCTGTTTCACGGCAGCCAGTTGAGCTTCGACCCTAAACAGTTCGAAGCCCGCCAATCGTTCTACGCGAGCAAAGACGGCACCCGCGTGCCGATGTTCATGATCTACCGCAAGGGCCTCAAGTTGAACGGCCAGAATCCGACGCTGCTCTACGGTTACGGCGGCTTCAACATTCCGCTGCTGCCCGGCTTTCAGGCGCGCATCATTACCTGGCTCGAAATGGGCGGCGTCTACGTGGTGGCCAACCTGCGCGGGGGCTCGGAGTACGGCGAGGCCTGGCACCAGGCCGGCATCAAGCTGCACAAGCAAAACGTCTTCGACGACTTCATTGCAGCTGCCCAGTACTTGATCGACCAGCACGTGACCTCGACGCCCAAGCTGGCCATCGACGGCCGAAGCAACGGCGGACTATTGGTGGGCGCCGTGCTCAATCAGCGGCCCGACTTATTCGGCGCTGCCCTGCCCGGCGTGGGCGTGATGGACATGCTGCGCTTCCAGAAGTTCACCATCGGCGCCGCCTGGACCTCGGACTATGGCTCCTCCGATAACAAGGACGAGTACCACGCACTGCGCGCCTATTCCCCGCTCCACAACATCCGCGAAGGCGCGCACTATCCGCCCACGTTCATCGTCACGGCCGACCATGACGATCGCGTGGTGCCCGGGCACAGCTTTAAATATGCGGCCGCGCTGCAACATGCGCAGGCGGGAGACGCGCCCATCCTGATCCGCATCGAAACCCGCGCGGGCCACGGCGGCGGCAAACCGGTGTCGAAAATTATCGACGAGACCACCGATCAGTTCGCGTTTCTGGCGAAGGCGCTGGGTATGAGCGCCCCGCGCCCCTGACGCCGATTACTGCAGAATCAGATCGCCCTGGCCGTCCGAATCTTTTTCGGATGCTTCGGGGATCAGGCTGGCGGCCGCCACTTTGTCGCCTTCATCGAGCTTGACTAACCGCACGCCCTGCGTCGAGCGCCCAGCCTGCCGGATGTCGCCCGAATCGATGCGGATCATCTTGCCGTCCTTGGTGACGATCATCAGTTCGGAATCATCCTTCACCGAAAGGATCGCCACCACTTTGCCATTGCGCGAGCTGGTCTTCATGTTGATGACGCCCTTGCCCGCGCGATTGGTCAGGCGATAGTCGCCGATCGGCGTGCGTTTGCCGTAGCCGTTTTCCGAGATGGAGAGCATCAGGCCGTCTTTCTCCACCACCTCGGCGCCCACCACGTAATCCTTCTCGCCCAGATCCATGGCGCGCACGCCGCGCGCCGGACGGCCCATGGGACGCACCTGGTGCTCGTCGAACTTGATGGCCTGGCCATTGTGCGAGCCGATGAAGATCAGATTGCTGCCGCCGCTCAAACGCGCGGCGATCAGCTCATCGCTGTCATCGAGCGCCAAGGCGATAATGCCGCGCGCCATCACGTTGGCGAACTCGGTCAGTTCGCTCTTCTTGATGACGCCATCGCGCGTCACCATCACGATGTACTGGTCGGGCACGAAGTCTTTCACCGCCATGAAGGCCTTCACGGTTTCGTCGGCCTGCAGGTTCACCAGGTTCGAAACGTGTTTGCCTTTGCCGGTGGTGGAAGAATCCGGAATCTCGTAAATCTTCTGCCAGTAGACGCGGCCCTTGTTGGTGAACAGCATCAGGTAGCTGTGGGTGGAGGCCACCAGGAAGTATTCGACAAAGTCTTCCTGCCGCGTGCCCATGCCGATGCGGCCCTTGCCGCCGCGCACTTGCCGCCGATAGGTATCGACCGCGGTGCGCTTGAGGTAGCCGCCGTGCGTGACCGTCACCGCCACGTCCTCGATCGCCACCAGATCTTCGAGGCGAATCTCGCCGGTATCTTCGATGATCTCGGTCCGGCGCGCGTCGCCGTATTCTTTCTGGACCTCGCGCAGCTCGTCGATCACGAGGCGCTTCAGGACCTTCTCGGAACCCAGAATTTCGAGATACCCGGCGATACGGCGTTGGATCTCGCCCAGTTCGTCGAGGATCTTCTGCTGCTCCATGCCGGTCAGGCGCTGCAGCTGCATCTCGATGATGGCTTGGGCTTGTCTTTCGGAGAATTCGAAGCGCGCAATCAGCGACTCGCGGGCTTCGCGCGGCGCACCGGCGGCACGAATTAGCCGGATCACTTCGTCCAAGTTGTTGAGCGCAATCTGGAAGCCCAGCAACAGGTGCTCGCGCTCGCGCGCTTTGCGCAATTCGTAGTCGGTGCGGCGGCGCACCACGTCCAGGCGGTGATCGATGAAGAACTTGATGGTCTGGATCAGGCTCAGTTCGCGCGGCTGGCCGTTGACGATCGAAAGATTAATGATGCCGAAGCTGATTTGGAGCTGGGTGGCCTTGTAGAGATTGTTGAGGACCACCTCGGCCTGTTCGCCGCGCTTCAGTTCGTAGACGATGCGCATGCCGTCGCGATCGCTCTCATCGCGAATTTCCGAGATGCCTTCGAGCTTCTTCTCGTTGACCAGGCTGGCCGTGTGTTCGATCAGCTTGCTCTTATTGACCTGATACGGAATCTCGGTGACGATGATCTGTTCGCGGTCTTTGCCCATGCGCTCGATGGAAGCGCGGGCGCGCAGTTTCAGGCTGCCGCGGCCGCGCGTAAAGGCGTCCAGAATACCCGAGCGGCCCAGGATGTAGCCACCGGTCGGAAAGTCGGGGCCGGGCACCATCGCAAAAATCTCTTCAAACGGGGTGTTGGGATTGTTGATCAGCGCGACGGTGGCATCGATGATCTCGCGCAGGTTGTGCGGCGGGATGTTGGTGGCCATGCCGACCGCGATGCC
>DOZZ01000260.1:0-1097 GCA_003517725.1 Bryobacterales bacterium
CCTTCGCCTCGCCCGCGATCACCCGCATAGCGGGGGAAGTGCTGAGTGCTAAGTGCTGAGTGCTGAGGACTGAGTCCTGAGTGCCCCGATCTTCGTCCGGCGCGGAAGCCCAGCCCAACGTGTCTGACAAGGGGATTGTCGTGAGCAAGCCGCGGGATCGCACTCAGCACTCAGCACTTCGTTAGACGAAGAAGGTCACGAAATAGGCGATCGTCGCCGCGGTCATCGCGAGGACGGCCGCCCAGCCGAAGATGTTGCTCCACGGGCGGTTGGTGTACTCGCCCATCACCGTGCGCCGGTTCGACAGCATGACGATCAGGAACAAGAGGGGCGGTGAGGTGACGCCATTGATCACCGCGCTGTAGACGAGCGCCTTGATCGGGTCGAGGCCGAGGTAGTTGAAGAGCATCCCGGCCACCGTACTGGCGATGATGATGCCGTAGAACCCCTTCGCGCGCGTCACGTTCTCGTCGAGGCCGTGCCGCCAGCCGAAAGCCTCGGAGACGGTGTAGCCGGTCGAGCCCGTCAGGACCGGGATGGCGAGCAGGCCCGCGCCGATGATGCCGACGGCGAAGAGGAGTTCCGCGAAGCGCCCGAGCAGAGGCTGGAGCGCGGCGGCGGCGTCTGTCGCGCTCGAGATGTCCGTCTTGCCCTGCGCGTGGAGGGTGGCCGCGGTCGTCAGGATAATGAAGTACATCACAATGTTTGAGAAAAACATGCCGATGACGACGTCGCGGCGCGCGGCGCGCAACTCCTCCATGGTCGCGCCCTTCCGCTGCGCCAGACGGGTGCGGCCCATGTCGGCTTCCTCCTCAACCTCCTGCGCGGCCTGCCAGAAAAACAGATAGGGCGAGATGGTCGTGCCGAGGATGCCGACCAGCACGGAAAGATAGCGCGAATTCCATTCGAGGTGGGGCAGGAAGGTGTAACGCAGGACGGCGGCCCAATCCGGGTGCGCCAGAAAGGCGGCGATGACGTAGGCAAACAGCACCAGGGTGAGCCACTTGAAGACGCGCACGATCTGGCGGTAGGAGGTCCAGAAGAGCAGAACAATGATGAGCGCGGCAAACGCAGGCGTCCAAAAATAAGCGCGGACG
>DOZZ01000260.1:1266-3114 GCA_003517725.1 Bryobacterales bacterium
GAGGCCGGCGCCTTGGCGGACATTGCCAAACGATAGCACTATGTCAGGGCTCGAAGGCGCGCTGCTCCGCGGGGCCGACGACAGCGGCGTGGCCGGTAACGGCGTACGCCCCATGGCCGCGGCGCTGCTGCTGGAAGGTGGCGCGCGGATCCGTGGCGGAACGCTGTCCGGCGTAATGTATGCCGAAGCGCAGGCACAGAGCGCCGGCCGTCCCAAGCGTGCCGGCACAGCGCCGCAACAGCGGCGAGCGCGACGGGATCAGCGAACAAAGCAGACTGCCGGCCGTCAGGATGCCGCCGGCCTTCCACAGAAAACCGCTGAAGCCTTCGCGCAACGGAGCGGACGCGGCATCGCCCGGTGCGCTGTGTTCGATGACTTTGGAGATGGCGATGTCGGCGGCCTGCCCGGCAATGCCGAGCATTCTGGCGGCGCGCAGTTCGGCCGGTCGAAGAGGGAAGAGTTGCAGGAGTGATGCCGCGCTCGAAGCCGCCGACGCCATGAACAGCGCCGGCAGCCAGCGGTGCGAGCGATGCCAGACGGGCACCACGGTGTTACCCACCAGCACGCCGGTATAGCCGCTGAGACCGAGCCCCAGGACGCCAGAAGCGATGGCCGCGAGATCGCCGGCACGCCGCAATCCGGGCACCAGGCCGGAAGCGGCGGAGACGCCAGCGGTGGTCGAGAACGCCACCAGAATCCACGAACCGACGCTCATCGGCGAAGTGGGGCGGAAGACGCGCAGCATGTACAGAAAGCGGCTGGGGCGGCCCAGGTCGTGAATCAACAGAACGGAGCTGACACCGGCGCCAATGGTCGCGATCCAGCGCGAGCGCACCGCCAGATCGCGCATGTGCCGGCTCCCGAAGAGCGTCGCGGCGGCGCCCAGGACAGCCGAGCCGCCCGAGAGACCGCCGACGTAATAGTACGCCGGGATGGTCCAGGACCACACGGACTTCTTGATGACGGGGCGGTCGTAGTACGTGACCTCACCGGGGAACTCGCGCGAAGTGTCGACTGGCGCTTCGAAAGGTTGCGGCGTCCGCCGGACGAGTTGATGAGAACCTTCGCCTGATAACGTGCCGAGCGCGGGATCGATGTGGCGGCCGTCGGTCATCGCTTGTTGCCCACCGCTACGGCGCCAAGCGCCGCGGCGGCCATGGCCAGCGCCGCGAAACCCATCGAGATCCAACTCTCGGCAGCGCGCTTGGTGGGGATCACGGGGTCGGGCGGAAGGTTGTAGACCTCGGGCCGATCCACCAACAGAAAGAAAGCGTTCAAGCCTTCAGTGCCGGGCTGATTCTCCGCATCGACTCCATAGAGATAAGCCTGGTGTACGCCGCGCTCATGCAGCGCTTCGACGCGGTTGCGGGCCGCCTCGCGCAAGTCCTCAACTTCGCCAAAGTGGATCGACTCCGTGGGGCAGGCTTTGGCGCACGCGGGCGTCATGCCCTCGGTCAGACGGTCATAACAGAGCGTGCATTTCCAGGCGCGCCCATCGTCTTCGCGGCGATCGATCACGCCGAAGGGACAGCCCACCACGCAATAGCCGCAGCCGTTGCAGATGTCGGGCTGCACGTAGACCGTATCGAACTCGGTGCGCAGGATGGCGCCGGTGGGGCAATTTTCAAGGCAGCCGGCGCGCGCGCAGTGTTTGCAGACGTCGGAGGACATCAGCCACGAGAAGGCTCCGGCGTTTTGGGGCGCCAGCGCCACGGGCCGCTCAACGAAGCTGACGTGGCGCCAGGTGGACGCGCCCAGCGCCACGGTGTTGTCATAGGACATGCCGCTGAAGAAGAAGCCGTCCTCGGGCAACTGATTCCACTGCTTGCAGGCGACCTCGCAGGCCTT
>DOZZ01000260.1:3212-5544 GCA_003517725.1 Bryobacterales bacterium
CAGGCCTTGCAGCCGATGCAGATGGTGGTGTCGGTGAAGAAGCCTTTGGCCATCAGGTCTGGTCTCCCTGTTTATCTTCGCTGGTGACCACATGGTGCGGTCCGCTGTGGCGATGCGCGCGCACCGCCGGCAGATCGCGCAACTCGTCGCCAGGCAGGCGCTGAGCGGTGGCCAGGGGTTTCGGCGCAGGCAGATTTCGCACACGGCGGCCGGGCTCGATGTTAGCCGTGTGAGCTTTGGAGTTCATGATGCTGACGTTGGGATCGGCCGCCAGCGCCAGCAGTTCGTTGGCGCCATCGCCGCGGACGCGTCCGCTGCCACCCCAATGATACGGCAGTCCGATCTGCTCGAAGACGCGCTTGCCGATGCGCAGCGGCCGGATGCGCATCGTGACCAACACGCGCGCTTCTATGGTGCCGCGCGCGGTGCTGATGGTGGCCCAGCCGCCGTTTTCCAGATGTTTCTCGGCAGCCAGCTCGGGCGACACTTCGCAGAACATCTCGGGCTGCAGTTCGCTCAGCCAGGAAAGCCAGCGCGACATGCCGCCGGCCGTATGGTGCTCGGTCAAGCGATAAGTGGTCAGCAGATACGGGAAGCGCGGGTCATCGTATGGACGATGCATCGGGTTATTGCCGCGCTGATAATCCATGCGCACCGGGTTGCACTGCTGCCCATAGAGCGCGTTCTTCACCACCGATTCGAGCGGTTCATAGTGCGTGGGCAGCGGGCCTTCCTGCAGACCGCTGGGCGAGAAGAGCCACGCCTTGCCGTCGGCCTGCATGATGAACGGGTCGACGCCCGAGAGCGTGTCCTTGCCCTTGGCATCCGAGCCGGGCCGATAGGAGGGCGCGCGATCTTCGATGCAGTCGGGCGTGTCGTAGCCGGTCCATTTTTTCTGCTGCTCGTCCCACCAGATATATTTCTTGCGTTCGGACCAGGGCTTGCCCTCGGGATCGGCGGAGGCGCGGTTATAAAGAATGCGGCGATCGTGCGGCCACGCCCAGCCCCATTGACGCGCGACCCAGTCCTGCTGCTGGCCGGGCATGCGGCGGTCGGCCTGGTTCTGATGGTCACGATAGACGCCGGAATAGATCCAGCAGCCGCACGCGGTCGAGCCGTCGTCCTTCAGATCGGTAAAGCCCGCGACAGGCTTGCCGTCCGCGACGGTGTAGCCGTTAATCTCGTGCAGGACGGCTTCGGCGCTGGGGTCGTTGAACTTTCCTTCGGTCGGATAATCCCAGGTCAGGTCGAGCAGGGCGCGATCTTTGGGATCGGTGGAAGCGGCGTACAACTGCCGCAGCCGGCGGCCCAGGTGATAGATAAAATGCAGCTCGCTGCGCGCGTCGCCCGGCGGCTCGATGGCTTTGTGATGCCATTGCAGCAGTCGCTGCGTGTTGGTGAAGCTGCCGTCCTTTTCGGTGTGCGCGGCGGCCGGGAAGAAGAAAACCTCGGTGGCGATGTCTTCGGCGCGCACCTCGCCGCGCTCGTGTTCGGGCGAGGTTTTCCAGAACTCGGCGGTCTCGATCATGGCCAGGTCGCGCACCACGCACCACTCCAGCTTGCGCAGTCCTTCGCGCTGCATGCCGGCGTGCGGCGAGCCCACCGCGGGGTTCTCGCCCATCACGAAATAGCCCTTCACGACGCCGTCGATCATGTTCACTACCGACGTCATGTGCGAGTGGTCGCCGGTGAGGCGCGGAAGGTAATCGAAGCACCAGCCGTTGTCTTCGCGCGCGGACTCGCCCCACCAGGCCTTCAGCAGCGACACGACGTATTTCTTCGATTCGGCCCACCAGCCCGAGACGGCAATCTCGTTTTCGCAATAAGCTTCGAAGTTGGCGTCCTGCTTGGCGCGCGGCATGGTCAGATAACCCGGCAGCAGGTTAAACAGCGTGGGAATGTCGGTTGAGCCCTGTATGGAAGCGTGGCCCCGCAGTGCCATGATGCCGCCGCCGGGACGGCCTATGTTGCCGAGCAGCGTCTGCACGATCGACGCGGCGCGGATAATCTGCGCACCGGTCAAGTGGTGGGTCCAGCCGACCGCGTAGCAGAAGGTGCTGGTTCTCTCGCGGCCCGAGTTGGCGCACAGCGTCTCGGCGATATTCAGGAACACGTCGGTCGGGACGCCGCAAATCTCCTCCACCATCTCGGGCGTGTAGCGCTGGTAATGGCGCTTCAAAATCTGAAAGACACAGCGTGGATCCTGCAGCGTCAGGTCGCGCTCGCCACCGCGTGACATAGCGGCGCGTTCCGCATGCGCCTGTCCGCTATGGCCGGCACGTTTGTCGTTGGGCGGCCGGTCAAGCGGCTCGCGGTACATCCACTTGTTGAA
>DOZZ01000260.1:5639-7743 GCA_003517725.1 Bryobacterales bacterium
GAAAGTAGCGCTGGTTCTCGATGATGTAGCGAATCAATCCGCCCAGGAACGCGATGTCCGAGCCGGGCCGGATGGTGGCGTGAATGTCGGCCATGGCGCTGGTGCGCGTGAACCGCGGATCGACGTGGATGATCTTAGCGCCGCGCTCTTTGGCCTTCATGACCCACTGGAAGCCGACCGGATGATTCTCGGCCATGTTGGAGCCCTGAATCACGATGCAGTCGGCGTTCTGCAGATCCTGCTGGAACGTAGTGGCGCCGCCGCGTCCGAAGCTGGCCCCCAGACCGGGGACCGTCGAGGAGTGTCAAATCCTGGCCTGGTTTTCGATTTGTATGATGCCGAGCCCGGTGAACAGTTTCTTGATCAGGTAATTC
Source organism: Bryobacterales bacterium (assembly GCA_003517725.1). GTDB lineage: Bacteria > Acidobacteriota > Terriglobia > Bryobacterales > Bryobacteraceae > DOZZ01. Next base: position 6,014 of record DOZZ01000260.1, read on the forward strand.
TCTTCATTGTCGAGCGTGGCGCCGCCAAGGTGCGCGATCGCGAGCGTGCGATTGAGCGGATAACCTTCCTGGTGCGTGCCTTCCCAGTTCTCCTCGCGCGTTTTTCGGACACGCTCGGCGACCATGTCCATGGCGCGTTCGAGCGGAATGGTCTCCCACGCGACGGCATGCGGGCGTCGGTACAAAACGTGCTGTTCGCGATGGTTGCCAGTCACCAGTTGAAAGCTGGCCGAGCCCTTGGGACACAGGCGGCCCACTGAGATGGGCGAGTCCGGATCGCCTTCGATATCGAGAATTTTTTCGTCCTTGACGTAGACATTCTGGCCGCAGCCGACCGCGCAGTAGGGGCAGATCGACTTCACCACGCGATCGGCGTGCTTGGTGCGCGGCTCGAGAGTTTCGGTGCGCGGCGATTGGGCGGTAGCGCCGAGGGCAAGCAGGTCGCGATTACGGATTTGGCGGAGTAGGGGCCAGTTCGAAAACATGTCATTCGAAGGGTACTCCGGGAGAGAGGATGAGTCAAAAAGGCAGCGTGTTTATCGATACTGGCGAGGGGTTGGCGGGAGTTGGAATGTGAGTTGCGCGGCAGGATTCAAAGGTGAATTGCGCCAAGCCTTGTAGTGTAGCCTTTAGGCTGCCGCTGGCTTCAGCCGGCGTCCCCTTATTCGGAGGGAATCAGAACACGTTCATAAACGCCAGCCTGATCAACCGCCCGGCCGATATTCCGGAGTGCTTCCAGCCGTCGAAGGCCGCGTTTACGCTCATCAAGGCACTGGCGAATAGCCTGTTCGAACAGTTCGTCGGAACTTCGAAAACGGCCGCTCGCGAGTTCTTGCTCGAGTTGCTCTCGAAGATCTGCCGGCAGCGTTAGGCGGGAAGTTCGCGGACGATGTGAAGGTGCGACTCGCGCGGTTTCCCGGGCTCGAATCGGACTTCAAACCGCTTTCCGTCCGGCATTTCCTTCACGTACCGGTCGAGATTATCCGCGTAAACAACCGGGTGGCCGGCGGCTAAAGATTCTTGCCGGGCGCGGAGGCCCGCCGCCGCAGCGGCTTGCGCAAAATCTTCGGAAAGTATTCCTACAGGCACCGCGATCTCAGTATCGCGCATCGGAGGTTGGGAGAGGTTTCACTCGATTATAAAGGCCGGCTTGATCAATTCTACGAAGCGTTGAGCCGTATGTGGGGCGGACGCCCCGTCGGCGCCGGACCCCCTGGTCCGGCTATTCGGCTGCCATCAAAGGCCGACGATGGCGTCGGTCGCGGACCTTGCGCTAAATGGTCTAGGATTTTTGACGCACTCCATTCGCGAATTCAATTTCACGCCTCTTCGTCGAGTTGTTTGAGAGACTTTCCATCCTTAGTTTTCCAGGCTAGAAGGCCGTTTGCGCTCCCGCCATGTATAACGGTTGCCGCCGCAGATGGGCTAGAGAACTCGGTATCCTTCGTGAAGACGAAGAACTGGCCTTTCTGGCTTAGCGTTCCGTCCACGATGAGTTTTTTGCGCTCGGCCACCGCGCTAGGATAATTCTCGGCAGATTTGCGCTGCTCCAAAACAGCCGTGGAACTCTTGAATACAATGAATCCGTTCGCGTTGCGCTGGCCGTACGCCTCGGCCCCCTTTATCCGGCAAACGAGCACCCCACCGGGCTGGCCTTTCTCGGTTTTTGGGGCGATCGGCGCCAGAATATCGGAGCCGAGGACGGGAAGCAACTGCCGAATGCGGGCTAG
>DOZZ01000260.1:7834-15974 GCA_003517725.1 Bryobacterales bacterium
TGCCGAATGCGGGCTAGAAACACCTCCATCTCCTCGCGGTCTGATTCGGGAAGCCGCGAACCGCCCGCCTGGTTCTGTTCGAGCGTAAATCTCTTGACCTGCATTGCTTCCGAAAGCAGACGGCTCTCGAGATATCTCACATGAGCCTTGGTCAGGTTCTCGTCCTTACTGACAAAGACGATGGCCGAAACCCAGAATTCCTTTGTCTTGTGTTGTTTCAGTCGATCGCGAATGATCTCCGCCTCCCCGATGTACGCCCGCGGATCGCCGGTGATGGGGTCACTGCCAATTAGAAAATAGATCCCCGCCTTATCGAGTTCCTCGCGTTTGAAAAGCTCGTCCAATTCGGTGCGAGGCGCAGCGATCGCTTTGCCAGTCCAATTAGAGATCTCGGCAGTGCGCAGGCTCTTTGCATCTCCGAGCGGAAGGAAAAGTTTGATGGTTGCCGATGTCATGTGGTCGATATGTTCGGAAGTCTTGGTGCACTGAGGAATTTCTGATTAAACTGCACGTTCGAATATCGTACATCGAAGAATCCGGCGAGGTGGCCACGCGCGCTACCATGAGCTCGATGACGCGCAAAGTCACTGTCGTAATCGAACGAGACGAGAACGGATGCTACGCCTTTTGCCCGGCGCTAAAGGGTTGCCATTCGCAAGGACGGACGGTGGAGGAGGCTCTTGCCAATATCCGTGAGGCCATCGAACTCTTCCTGGAGACTATGCCACAGGGCGATCACTCAGCGGCGTTCAGCCAGGAAATTTTTACCACAGCCGTCGAAGTTCGTGACTAGAAACCGAACGGCTTCTAGTCATACACAAAGTGCAGTACCGTCTTCAGATCCTGCCAAGCTTCTCTCTTAGCCTCCTGGTTATAAGGCCGCAGTAAATACGACGGATGATACGTCACCATCAACGGAATATCGTTCCACTTATGCCAGCGGCCCCGCAGCTTCGTCACGCCGTCTTTGCCGCCCAGCAGAGCTTTGGCCGCAGTCGATCCCAAAGCGCAGATCGCCTTCGGCTGGATAACCGACAACTGGCGAAATAGAAACTGGCCGCACGTGGCCATCTCGTCGGCTTCGGGTGTGCGATTTTCCGGGGGGCGGCACTTCACTACGTTGCAGATATAGACGTCGCTGCGCTTGAGGGTGAGGCCTTCCTTGCTGGCCGTGCCTTCGATCATCTGCGTCAGCAGTTGTCCCGCGCGGCCTACGAACGGCAGGCCCTGTGCATCCTCATCAGCGCCCGGCCCTTCGCCCACGAACACCAGACGCGCGCGCTCGTGGCCGGAGCCGAAGACGATTTTGTTGCGGCCCTGGTGCAGACGGCAGCGCGTACAGTCGCCCATATCTTCGATGATGCGCAGCAGCGTGTCGTCTGACGGGGCAAGGCCAGGGATTTGCGGCTCAATCAAGGCGTCGGCAACAGGCGCGGGATCGGAGCGGTACAGTTCCTTGACGCCCAGGTCGCGGTAAAGCTGCAACTGACGCCGGATCTCTTCAACGTCCATATGCCGGGTGTGCCGCGCGCAACGGGGCGAGACGATCCAGAATCTGCGCCGCAATCACCGTCTTCGAAGCGCGCGGCAGATTCACCACCTCGCCGCCGCGAAACATCAGCAAGACTTCGTTCTCTCCGGAATCGAAACCCATGCCTTCGCCCACCAGGTTGCCCACCATCACGTCGCAGTTCTTGCTCTCGAGCTTGCGCAACGCTTCCTTCTCCAGGTCGCCGGTCTCGGCGGCGAAGCCCACTAACAGCCGATGGCCTTTGATGCGGCCCAGTTCCGCCAAAATATCCGGCGTCGGTTCCATGGCCAGCGTGAACGCCGCGTCCGATTTCTTGATCTTGCGCTCCGACGGCTGCGCCACGCGGTAATCGGCCACGGCCGCGCATTGAATCACGACAGAAGCCTCAGCCAGGCGTGCCAGTACCGCCGCGCGCATTTCTTCCGCCGTGCGCACCGCAATGCGTTCGACGCCGGCGGGAGCATGCAAGGCCACGGGGCCTGAGATCAACACGACCTTGGCGCCACGCTGAGCGGCAGCCTGCGCCAGCGCGTAGCCCATGCGACCGCTCGAACGGTTGGATAAAAAACGCACCGGGTCGATCGGCTCCTGCGTGGGACCGGCGGTCACCAGCACGGTTTCGCCCTGCCAATCCTGCCGCACGCGCTGAACTTCCAACAGCGCCTCCACAATTTGCGCCGGCTCGGCCAGCCTGCCGGGGCCCGTTGTCCCGCATGCCAGAAAACCCTCGCCGGGCTCCACAAAACGATGCCCGCGCGAACGCAAGGTCGCGACGTTCGCCTGAGTCGCCGGATGCGCCCACATATTGTTGTTCATTGCCGGGGCCAGCACCACGGGCCCGGTAAACGCCAGATACAGCGTCGAAAGAAAATCGTCGGCGATGCCGTGCGCAAACCGCGCCAGCACATTGGCCGTGGCGGGCGCTACCAGCAGGACGTCGTTCTCCTGGGCCACGCCGATGTGCTCGACTGCGCTCGCAAGCGTGGCTTCGGGGCTTTGCGAGGAAAACAGATCGGTGATGACTTTTTGGCCGGTCAGCGTCGCGAAGGTCAGAGGCTGGACGAATTCGCGCGCGCCGGCCGTCATGACGCACTGCACCGACATGCCGTTCTGGATCGCGAGGCGGGCAACCTCAGCGGCCTTATACGCGGCGATGCCGCCGCCGACACCGAGCACGACTCTCATGCCACCCGCCGCGGTTTAGACGGCTTCTTCTTCGACCGGCGCTTCGACTTCGGTACCGGGAATATGGTATTTCACGACACCGCGGCGCGCCTCTTCCACCGCAATAACGGTGGCCTTTTTGGAGGTCGTTGGCAAAAACGGCCGCTGCCCGCCCTGCAACTGGCGTGCGCGTTTGGCCGCCACAATGATGAAGCGGTACGTGCTTTGTTCCTCGTCATCCGGCAGAGAGCAATGGGCGTTGTTGCGAATTCTTTCCATCAGTAATTCCTCAATTCAATTCAAACGTCGCGAGAATCGGCCGGATCTGCGCTTCCACCCGGCAGCGCCGGGCCCGCTCCGCCTGGACAATCGCCGCCAGGGTGTGGGAAGCATGGTTCAGGTCCCGGTTAATCAGAACGTAATCATAAGACCGATAGTTCTGAATCTCCGAAGCGGCGTCGCGCAACCGGCGTTCGATCACCGCTTCCGGGTCTTCGCTCCGTAACCTGAGCCTCGCCTCAAGCTCCCGGCGCGAGGGCGGCAGTATAAAAATGGAGACGGCGTCCGGAATCTTCCTTTTCAATTGTGCCGCACCTTGCACATCAATGTCGAGGACCAGGTCACAGCCGTCACGCGCGGCCTTCTCGAGAACCCCCACGTGGGTGCCGTAATAATTGCCGAAAACGGCCGCGTGTTCCAGAAACTCGTCCCGCCCCAGCCGCTCTTCAAAATCCTGGCGCGAGGTGAAATGGTAGCTTTCGCCGTCGCGTTCGGTGCCGCGCGGCAGGCGCGTGGTGAACGAGACGGAGAACTGCAGGTTGGGCACGTTTTCGAGCAGGCGCCCCACCAGCGTGGATTTGCCCGAGCCGGAGGGCGCCGAAATGATGAAGACGGTGGGGGTGGGCGCCTTCATTCCACGTTGAGGGACTGCTCTCGGATTTTGTCGATCTCGCTCTTGGCCGCCAGCGCCAGGTCCGTAATGGCCAGGCCCATCTCACCCAAACCGCTCGTCTTCGAAAGAATCGTGTTGGCCTCCCGGTTCATTTCCTGCAGCAGGAAGTCCAGGCGCTTACCCTTCTCGCCGTCGGCCGCTAGCAACTCATCCAGCTGCGCGGCATGCGTCTTCAGGCGCAGGATCTCCTCGGCGATGTCGCTGCGGTCCGCCAGAATCGCCGCTTCCTGCACGATGCGCTGCGGATCCACGGCCGTGTTCTTGAGCAGCTCCGAGAGCCGCGCGCGCAGCCGCTTTTGCAGCGCGGCGGTGGCGCCGGCGCGGATGGCTTCAATGCGCGCGGCCAAATCCTGCACGGTTCGGGAGCGGCTTTCCAGTTCCGCGCACAACGCCGCGCCCTCGCGCTCACGCTCGGCATTGAACGCTTGAAGCGCTTCGTCGAGCGCTGTCATCACGGCTGTTTCGGCTTCACCGGTGAGCGCCTGGCCGGTGGTGGAAGCATGCAACATCCCCGGCAGGCGCAGCGCCGAAGCGATATCCGGCAGCGCATCCGAGCCTGACGTAGTCGAAGCTTCGCGGAACGCCGCCAGCCAACTGTCAAACAGCGGCCGGTTAAGCACCGGCACGGCATGCCCGTCGACACCGGCGCGTGAATAATTAATCACTACCAGCAGATGGCCGCGGCCCACGCGCGGCTTGATGCGCGCGCGAATGGCCGGCTCGATCGTATCGAACTCCGGCGGCAGGTGGAAATGCAGATCCAGGCCGCGATGGTTCACGCCTTTGATGCTGAGGATCAGGTCACCGCCCGCGCAGGCACGGCTCACGCGGGCAAAACCCGTCATACTGCGCACGCTCAAAGGACGGCCGCCTCCAGGAACTGCAGCTCATGCAGGCGCTGATACAAACCGCCCTTACGAATCAACTCTTCATGCGAGCCGGTTTCGACCACGCGCCCGCGGTCGAGCACCACGATCTTGTCAGCGCGCCTCACCGTGGAAAGCCGGTGCGCGATCACGATAGACGTGCGGCCAGTCATCAGATTCGAAAGCGCCTGTTGCACCAGCATCTCGGACTCGGTGTCGAGATGCGACGTAGCTTCGTCCAGCACCAGAATGGGCGCGTTCTTCAGCACGGCGCGCGCGATGGCGATGCGCTGGCGTTGACCGCCGCTCAGCTTCAGTCCGCGCTCGCCAATGATGGTGTCGTAGCCCGCGGGAAGCCGCTCGATGAACTCGTGCGCCAGCGCGGCGACAGCGGCGGCCCGGACGGCTTCGCGGTCCACGTTGGGCCGTCCATAAGCGATGTTGTTGGCCACCGTGTCGTTGAACAGAAAAGTATCCTGCGCGACGATCGCGATCTGCGCACGCAGCGAAGCCAGCTGCACATCGCGCACATCGTGGCCATCCACGCGAATGGTTCCCGCAGCGACGTCGTGAAAGCGCGGCAGCAGGCTCGCAAGAGTGCTTTTGCCGGCGCCGCTCGGCCCCACCAGCGCCACCACTTCGCCGGCCGCGACGGTCATGTTCACATCTTCCAGTGCAAAAGTGTTGGGGGTGGAGGGATACCGAAAGCGGACGTTCTGGAACTCGACCGAGCGCGAGAACGGCGGCAGCGGCGCGGCATCCGGCTTCTCCGCCAGGTCGTCGGGGCGGTCCAGATACTCGAAAACTTTCTGCGATGCGCCCAGCGCCTGCTGAAAAATATTGTGGATGCCCGTCAGCCGCTTCACCGGCTCGTAGAGCATGATCAGCGCCACGATGAAGGTGGTGAACTGGCCCGCCGTCATCTCGCCCGAGGCAATGTGCGTGCGCGCGTAAGCGATCAGGCCCACGATCGTGAGGGCCGCGAAAAATTCAATCAGCGGCGAGGCTGCGGCCTGCTGCAGGGTATAGCGCAGGTTCATCCGCAGCATGCGCTTGCCGGCCGCGCGGAACCGGCCCAGCTCGTAATTCTCGGTGTTGAAAGCCTTCACCACGGCGTGCCCCGTGATGGCCTCCTGCATGATGCTGCTGATCTCAGCCGTGTGGTCCTGCGTGCGCCGGCTGGTGCGGCGTATGCGGCGGCCGATGCGCGCCGTCGGTACCAGCACGAAGGGCAGCACGGTCAAGCTCACCAGCGCCAGTTTCCAGTCTTTGCTGAAGACGGCGAACAGCAGCGCGAGCGCCACGAAGAACTGCCGCAACAAATCGGCTAGCATCGCCGACACCGCAACCTGTATTTTGTCGATATCGTTCAGGATCGACGACATCAACTGTCCCGTGGAGTTATTTTCGAAAAACTCCGCGCCGTGGCCCAGTACTTTGCGGAACACCGCGTTGCGCAGGTCCGTGACCGCCGAGTAGCCGGCATAGCTGATCAGGTAATTGGCCAGATAGTCGAACAGGCCTTTCGCCACGAAGACCGTGACAATGCCAATCGACACCATGGTCCAGACATCCTGCAGATGGCCCGGGATGATGTCGTTCAGATAAATGGAGTGTGCAGTGAACGGGATGCGCAGCAGCGGCACCGGATCGGCGTTGTGCGAGGCCGTCAGCACGCGGTCGATCAGCGGGCGAATCAGCAGCACCATCAGGCCGTGCGCGGCGCCGGCCGCGGCCATCAAGATCACCGAAAGCAGGAGCATCGGCCAGTACCGGCGCGAATAGCTCAGCAGCCGGCCCCAGGCCTTCATCCCGCGTGCACCAGCAGCCGGTCGAGCGCCTGCTGCACTTGCGCTTCGGTGATGTTGTGGATCGGTCCGCGCGCGGCCAGCGCTTCGCCGCTGGTGCGCCACGGCGCCCATGTCACTTCATCGGACGGGCCGAACAAAACCACCACCGGAACGCCGAAAGCGGCGGCCATGTGCGCCGGTCCGGAGTCGTTACCTATGAATAGCGTGGCGCCCTGCAATACGCGCTTCACTTGGTCTAGCGGCGCGTTCGAAAATGTAGGCCAGATCTGAAAGGGCGAGAGGTCTTCGGACGGTCCGCCAATAAACACCGGCTGCAGATTCTGCGTGCGTTTCAGATGCTTGGCGATGTTGAAAAAAAATGGAGAGGGCCAAGCCTTGGAAGGATGCGAAGCGGTCGGATGAATCACGGCATACTGCGGCAGCAGGTCTGGTAGGGCGCCGGGCGTTGTGAATAAGCGTGCGCGCGGTATCTCGCGCCGACGTACTCCCAGGAAAAACATGGCAGACGCCAGGTGCTCCGCGGTATGCACTTTTCGCGTGATGCCCAGAATCTGCTGCGCCGTGGGGATCTCGACGTTGTAGGCCCAACGATTCGCGTAGTGTGCAAAGCCCGCGCGCCACTTCGCGCCCGAGAGCGCCGTCAGCCGGGCGCTCACCGGGCCGCCGTGCAGGTTCAAGCACAAGTCGGGACGAAACTGTCGCAGGACGCGCACGCCGGGAGACAGGATGGCGTCGATGTCCGGATTACCGGCGTACACCTCGGCGAAGCGATCTTCGATGATTACCGCGATCCGCAGGTCGGGGCGAGCAGTCTTGAGCAAGTGAATCGCGGGCGTCGAGAGCACCGCGTCGCCCAGCGAGCGCAGCCGTACAATGGCGACGCGGCCATCGGCGGAGATGCGGTCCAGCACGTGGTTCAAGAACCCCCCTCACGCCGCGCCTCGTCCACCAGCATCACTGGAATATCGTCACGGACCGGGTAGACCAAGCCGCAACCTACGCAGCGCAAGCCCTGGCCGTCGGAGGTCAGCTGCACCTTGGCTTTGCAGGCAGGGCAGATCAGGATTTCCAGCAACTCGGGGCTTACGGCCATAGGGAACTCCAATTTTATCAGGTATGTGTCAGTTGGCCCGAGCTTTAGCAATCACTTCGAGATAACGCCGCGAAAGCGCCTCGATCTCATCGAACTTGCCGGCGGCGATCAGCTTGGGGTCGACCAGTTCGCTGCCCACCGCGACGGCGCAGGCACCGGCTTTCAGAAAGTCGCCGGCCGATTCGAGATTCACGCCGCCAGTGGGAATCATCTGGACATGGGGTAGCGGGCCCTTTAAAGCTTTGATGTACTTCGCACCGCCCAAGCTGTTGGCGGGAAAAACCTTTACGACATCGGCGCCAGCTTCCCAAGCGGTCAAAATTTCGGTAGGCGTCAACGCGCCAGGACAGATCACTTTGGAGTAGCGGTTGGCCATCTCGATAGTCTTCAGGTTGAGCGTGGGCGTAACAAAAAATTGTGCCCCGGCCAGCATGCAGATGCGCGCCGTTTCCGGATCGAGAACTGTACCCGCCCCCAGCATCAGCTTGTCGCCAAACTGGTCGGCCACTTTTTCGAGCGCTTTCACCGCGCCCGGCACAGTCATGGTGATCTCAGCCGCCCTGATACCGCCTCGATACATGGCCTCGATCGCGCGAATGGCCGAATCGGCATTATCGGTCCGGACCACCGGCACAATACCAATTGCAGTGATGCAAGCCAAAATTTCCCCGGAAGTCATAGCCCAAGCAGTATAACAACCCCAAGATAAAGTGCTCTGGCTAC
>DOZZ01000260.1:16113-30190 GCA_003517725.1 Bryobacterales bacterium
TCTTGGGGCCGTACACTGAGGGTGTGTGGAAAGCGCTTCGGTTTTTGACGACCGACCGCTTGCGGTGGATCGAGCGCCTCGGCCGGGAGTATGGCGACTTCGGGCGCGAGCGCATCGGGTCGCGGCGGCTGGTGCTCGTGAATACGCCGGAGATGGCGCAGCAGGTGCTCGTGGAACGCGCCGAACACTTCGTGAAGTCGCCGGCGCTGCGCGTCCTCTCGCGGCCGCTGCTGGGCGAGGGGTTGCTGACCTCGGATGGCGAAATGCATCGGCAGCACCGGCGTCTGGTCGCCCCGGCCTTCGCGCACCAGCGCATCATGCGCTATGCCGGATTAATGAGCCGGCATGCCGCCGCCGCAACTGTTGACTGGACCGACAGGCCGCGCGAGATGCTCGCCGATATGACGCGCCTGACGCTCGGTATCGTCGGCGAGGCTCTGTTCAATGCGGACCTTCTGGCGGAAGCCGATGAACTCGGCCGGTCCATCACGGCCGCCATGCGCTATGCCACGCGGCAGATGCGAAGCTTGTTTCCTCTCACAGCCAACTGGAACACGCCCGCGGCGGTTCGCACGCGCAAAGCGATCGCCCGGCTGGACCAGACTATCCTGGGTCTGATCGAGAAGCGCCGCGCCAGCGGCGAGGATCAGGGCGATCTGCTCTCAATGCTGTTACTGGCCAGCGAGGAAGACGGACAGGGTCCGCGAAGCCTCACCGACCTGCAGGTGCGTGACGAGGCCATGACTTTGTTCATCGCCGGCCACGAGACCACGGCTAATGCCACTACATGGGCTCTGTATCTGCTGGCGATGCACCCGGAAATTCAGCTGCGTTTGCAGTGCGAGGTGGACGGGGTGCTGGGCGGCCGGGCTCCCGAGTTCGCCGACTTAGCGCGCCTGCCCTACGCACTGCAAGTCTTCAAGGAAGCGCTCCGCCTGTATCCACCGGGGTACGTGCTGGGGCGCCAGGTCGCTTCACCAGTTACGATCGGCAAACACGCGCTTGAAACCGGCGAGATCGTCCTCATCAGCCCTTACCTCTTGCATCGCAGCCCGCGCTATTTTCCGGACAGCACACGTTTCGACCCGGACCGCTTTACGCCGGAGAGCGAAGCCGCGATTCCACGCTTTGCCTATCTTCCGTTTGGCGCCGGACGGCGCGTCTGCATCGGCAATCAGTTCGCGCTGATGGAAGGACAGATTATCCTGGCGACACTCGCGACCACCCACACTTTTCGAGCGCTCACTAGCAAGCCGCGGGAGAGCGAAGCACTCTTCACGTTGCGCCCTCGCGGCGGCATGCCGTTACGAGTGGAGCGCCGGTAGTCTCATTCCTCGGTCAGCCAGCTTTGGGCGAGCATCGCGGAATATTCAGACGAAGCGTACAGCTCGAACACAAATTCATCTCCGGTCAGCGGCAAATAAGGCACTAGGTTCTGGAAACACAGGAAAAGGTAGTCGGCGACACGGTGATAGTTTGCCGCGCAGACCGGCGCGACGGAGGCCTCGGTCGGGGGCTCGCCGAAGCACGCCGACAGTCCGAACGCCCGCGAGAAAACGCCTTTGAAGTCCGCCACACCCCAGGTCGCCAGCTTAGCGGCTACCGTGTTGGGCGGGCTCTCCACCAACAGCGCCGCAAAACTTTGCACGCGAATCCCGAGCTTTTGCAGCTCCGGCTGGCGGCTCGAAAAATCCGCGCATTGCTCGGCCCACCGCATCAGGTCTTTGCCCAGAAAATACAACATCCGCATTTCTTGGATACGGCCCCGCAGCACGATCTCTTCGAGACCCGCGGTATCGCCGCCTTCGCCCGGCAGCAGGCCCTTCAAGGTCAGCATGGCCTTCGACCCGGCCAGCAGTTGCGTGGTGGTATCGCCGCCGGCGAAGGGATGCAGAATCAGCGGTGGCAAAGTGCGCGGTTCGCGGCTGGAGAGAATATCGGCGGTGGATGGCAATTCGTTACTTACTGATCGGCGGTTTTGCGCCAAAACTGCAGGTCGTTACTTTACGCCGATCTTAGCCAACCCGGCGTCGCACCCGCAGGCTTCTCCCGCGTTCTTGGCGGTCTGCTGGTAGCCGATCTCGTAGTCGATGACGCGGCGCAACTCGGGCCAGTTCACGGCCCCCACCAGCGGCCGTCCGTTCACGAACATCGTCGGCGTCGAGCCCACGTTCACGCGTTTGCCCAACGCGATGGTGCGCTGGACTTCGGCTTCGGTGGCCGGTGCAGCCTGGCAAGCCTCGAGCTTGGGTTGATCCAGGTGCTGCGCCTCGGCCCAGTCGTGCACGCGGCTGTGCAGATCGTCCACCGTCTTGATTTCCGCCTGATGCTCGAAGATCCAGTCGTGAAATTCCCAAAACTGCGCCTCGCTCTGGTGGTACACGCAGCGTCCGGCCAGCGCCGCGGCGTGCGCCCACGGATGAATGGTCTCGAGCGGGAAATCCAGATAATACAAGTGCACGTCCTTGGGATAAGCGGCCAGCAGGTTCTCGCGCAGGGTTTTCGCCTGCTGCCGGCAATACCTGCACTCGAAATCGCTGAACTCCACCATCGCCACGGACGCCCCTTGCGTGCCGATCTGCGGCTGGTACTCGACGTTGAGCTTGGCGAGATCGGGCTGGAACGGGTTTTTGGCGACGTCGTAGATCATGCCGCGCACGATCTTCTGGCCGTTTTTGGAGATGAAAAATTTCTCGTCCTGTTTGGCATTGCCGGACTCGGCGTGGACCGTCACTTCTTCAAAGCCCGGGAGCTCGGAGGGCTGCGGATCGCCAACGCTCACCTGGATCGGCTGCGGCCAAACAAAAAGGTGCCGAACATAGGCTTCGAAAGTGGCTTTATCGAGCGCGCTGGCCTTGGACGTGACGGATTTGGATGCGGGCTGCCGCGCCGCATGCTTCACATTGGGGGGCTGAGATAGCGCCAAACCCGCCGTCAGAGCTATGGCGATTGCAAATCGACGCATGCGCCTACATTACCGGGCCGATGCGCCACGGCACAAATTCCTGATGGCCCAGACGTTCGGCACAGGTCTTCTCGCCGGAGGCCACGCGCAGGACCATGTCGAAGATCTCGCGGCCGACCTCGCGGACGGTTTTGTCGCCGTCCGCAATGGCGCCGGCATTAAGGTCCATGTTGTCGGTCATCCGCTGGTAAGTGGTGGTGTTGCTCGCGACTTTGACGACTGGCACCGAGGGGAAGCCGATGGCGCTGCCCCGCCCCGTGGTGAACACAATCAAATTGCAGCCGCCCGCGGCCAAGCCGGTCAGCGAGACCGGGTCGTAACCCGGCGTGTTCATGAAGACAAATCCCGGCGTGGTGACGCGTTCGGCGTAATCCACGGCATCGGTCAGCGGCGAGGTGCCGGCCTTGGCGACGGCGCCCAACGATTTCTCGAGAATATTAGTCAGGCCGCCGACTTTGTTGCCCGGGGACGGGTTGTCGTCGAAGCTGCCGCCGAAGCGGCTCAGATACTTCTTATAGCCGGTGACGAAGCCCAGCAGCTTGTCGGCGACTTCGCGGTTGCGCGCGCGCTTCACCAGCAAATGCTCGGCGCCGAAAATTTCGGTGGTCTCGGCCAGCACCGCCGTGCCGCCCTGCTCGGCCAGCAGATCGGAGCAGTAGCCCAGCGCCGGATTGGCCGTGATGCCGGAAAACGAATCCGACCCGCCGCAGTTCAAACCAACGATGAGCTTCGAGGCCGGCACTTCGGTTCGCTTCTCGGCCGCGACTTGCTCGACCAACTGGCGAATTTCGCGCCGAGCCACCGAGAGTGCGCCACGCGTGCCGCCGCTATCCTGCAGCGTCATGCCCACCAGGCGACTGGTACGCGCGGCTTTGGTTCCCAGGTAATGGTCGATCTGGTTGACCTCGCAGCCCAGGCCCAGAATGATCGCGGCGCCGATATTGGGATGCGCCAGCACGCCCGCCAGCGTGCGCTGCAACTGGTCGGTGTCCGGGCCGATCGACATGCCGCAGCCTTCACCGTGTGGAAACGCCACCACGCCGTCGATGTTGGAGGGCAGGTGCTCTTCGGCGAAGCTCTGAGCAATCAACTCCGAGGTGTGGGCCGCGCAATTGCTGGCCGCCACCACGGCAATGTAGTTGCGCGTGCCGACGCGGCCATCCTCTCTCAGAAAGCCCATGAACGTGGGCCCATTGGCCGGCGCCACGGGCAGCGCGATTTCGCGATCCGGATATTCGTAATTGAACGACAGCTCTTCGAAGCTGACGTTGTGCACATGCACGTGCTCGCCCGCCTCGATGGGGCCGCGCGCGCGTCCGATGGCCTGCCCGTAACGGTGGATCACTTCGCCCGGCGCGATGTGTTCGAGGGCGATTTTGTGGCCCGCCGGCACGTGGCTCTTTACTTCCACCGGCTTGCCCTCGATGCGCAGCAGGGCGCCCGGTGCGAGCGGCACGCGCGCGATGGCGACGTTGTCGGTGGCATGCAGGTGAATGGCGGAGTTCTCCGCCGTGGGTAACTTGGCAATTTCCAGCAGGGGCATGGCTATGTTGTAGGCTATCTATCTTATTAGAACAGTTTCGTTGATTTGTTGCCCGGCGTGCACGTGCAGCTTACCAGCCACGCGGTGCACCCAGAGGCCGGCGGCGGCGTCGGGCAGCGGGATATCTTCGGGACCGTCGACGGCTACCCCGCCCTCTTGCTCGGCATCCGGCCTCAGTTTACCGATGTGCACGTGCAGGTGGCATTGCGTACGCGCCTTTTCTCCGTTCATGGCCACGCCCCAATCGTCGCCCCACAGCGCGACTGCTTTGGCGATGCAAACCTGCCAGAACGCCGCGCGCTGCTCGGGCGTCATGTCGGCAAGCCGAACAACGTTGGTTCGTGGAAGCGCCACGATGCGATTGGGCTTGGTCGGATTGACATCTTTCAAAAACAAATAGGGCGCGCCCGCGGCATCGTCGCGCACCGCGCGGTCGAGCGAGCACTCGCGCAGTTCGAGCGTCTCAGGTTTGGCCGCTTCGCAAGCGCAGTTATGGATTTCAGCGGTGCAAACCAGCGCCACCAGGCTGCCCGCTATCAGGAGGCCAACTCTCATGCATCCTGCAGTATACGGCCTGTGTGTAAATCGAAAGGTTGTGGCCGCCTCCGTTTCCCCTGTCCGTTCCGATTCGTGCCACGCGTCGGCATATGGCGCGGCCCATCGGGGTTTGTGGGCGGCGTCGGCCCGCGCGGCCCAATGTCCTAATCGCACTACACTAGACCAATGTCCTGGGAGCGCCCGCGCTGGCAATGGCTGTTGGCTGCTCTCGCGCTCCTTGCCGCGCTTTGGGTGCTGTACCTCTATGGCCTCACTGCTTTCGGTCTGGTGACGCCGGACGAGCCGCGCTATGCCGCCATTGGCCGCGCCATGGCCGCGTCGGGCGACTGGGTCACGCCGAAATTGTGGGGAACTCCATGGTTCGAAAAGCCCGCGCTGCTGTATTGGATGGTCGCCTCGTCCTTTGCGCTCGGCATCCCCCCGGATCTGGCGCCGCGCTTACCCGTCGCGCTGTTGAGCATGGCATTCCTGCCGGCTTACTGGTGGCTTTTGCGGCGCGCGTTTGGGTCCGCGGCGGCATGGGCGGCGGTAGTCTTCCTGTCCACGTCGATTGGCTGGCTGGCCTATAGTCAGGCCGCCGTCACCGATCTGCCGTTGGCTGTTACCTCGTCGCTGGCCATGCTGTTGCTGCTCGACGTCCTGCCCGATCGCGTGCCGGAAGTCGGGCGCCTCTGCCTGGTGGCCTTGTGCCTGGCTCTCGCGGTGCTCGCCAAAGGGTTGCTGCCGCTGGTGCTCGCGCTGCCCGCTCTCTGGATTTTTCGACGCCACTGGAAACGCCTGCTGCACCCCGCGCCATGGGCCGTGTTCCTGCTGACGGCGGGGCCCTGGTATCTGCTGTGCTGGCTGCGCAACGGATATGTTTTCATCGATGTCTTCTTCGTGCAGCACCAGTTTGGCCGCTTCACCAGCACGGCGCTGCAGCATGTGCAGCCCGTGTGGTTCTACGTGCCGGTCCTGCTGTTGGGCATGTTCCCCTGGACCCTGATGGTGGTGGCCATTCCCCGCCGGCTGCTGTGGGACGACCCCCGCAGCCGCTACCTGGTGCTGTGGTTCGCCTGGGGCTTTATCTTTTTCTCGATCGCCCGCAATAAGCTGCCCGGTTATCTGCTGCCGCTGTGGCCCGCATGGATGGCCCTGGCCGGTTTGGCGGCCATGCGCGTACGGGCCTTCGGCGTGTTGCAGGCCGCCACCGCGCTGATGCTGCTGGCGTGCCCACTCGCAATTGAACTGGCGCCACTGGCCATGGCCTCCGGAATTAGAAGCATCGTTCCGATTCCGTTGGCCACGGCGATGCATGCCACGCTGCTTCTGCCCCCGGCCTTTCTGTTAGCCGTGATTGTCTATTTCCTGAACCGCTCCGGCCGGCGTTTGGCAGCTGTGTTGCTGCTGGCCGCCGCGTTTACCGGGCTGGTGCTGGTGGGCAAACGCCTGACGCTTCCGGCGCTCGATTATTGGGCTTCGGCGCGGTCCCTTTGGAGAAGCCTGCCACCGGCACAGGACGTCTGCGTCGGCGACATTCATCGCACCTGGCGCTATGGCTTGAATTACTACTCGGTCACACCGCTGCCGGACTGTTCCGCGCAGCCCCGGGCAACTGTACAAATCCTTCCCGCGGCGCGCCGGCCGCGCGTTGTAATCTCACGGAAGTAATTGATTTGTCAACCTCAAACGTTGTACTCTCGCACGAACCCTTATATGATTCTGCCTTCTAGTTACGTGGTCACCGCCGCGCTGATCGCGATCGCCCTGATCTGCCTTGGATCCTGGGCTAATCTTTACAAACTCACCAAAGGCTGGCGCTTCGAGTTGTTCTATTTCGATTTCGCGATTGCGGTCGGGCTGACCGCGCTCGTGATTGGCCTGACCTTCGGCAATATGGGATTCGATGGCTTCACCTTAATCGACGACATTCTGCATGCCGGGCGCAGACAGGAGTTTTTTGCGCTGGTTGGCGGCGTTTTGCTGAACCTGGGAACGATGTTCCTGCTGGCCGTGGTTTCGATCGCCGGCTTGTCGCTGGCATATCCCACGGTGATCGGGATCGGCGCCGCCCTTACGGTGTGCATTAGCTACGCGCTCGCGCCGCAGGGCAATCTGATGCTGCTCTTCACCGGCCTCGGCATGCTACTGGTGGCCGTGGTCTTCAATCTGCTCGGTTACCACAACTACCTTTCGGTCAAGCTGATTGAAAACATCAAATCCGGAAAAGTGAAGAGCCTCCGGACCACGGTCAACCTTAAAGCTATTGTGCTGAGCCTGGTCGGCGGCGTGATGGTTGGCGCGGCCTACCCCATCATTCAAATGGCGGCGTACCGCGATGTCGACAACGAAAACGGCGTGGGCCCTTACGCGCTGGCCCTGCTGGTGGCCATGGGCGTTTGCTTCTCCGCTTTCGTCTTCAACCTGTTTTTCATGAACGTGCCGGTCGAAGGTCCGGTGCTCGAAATTTCGGCGTACTTCAAGAGCAAGTTCAAGCAGCACCTGCTTGGTTTTGCGGCCGGCGTGATCTGGTGTATCGGAATGGAAGCGGGGCTGGTGGCGGCCACGGGTCAGGGCGCCGGCAAGATTGCGCCGCAGGTGGTGTTTGGGGCCACGCGCGGCTCGATGGTGCTGGGGGCGCTGTGGGGCGTGCTGGCGTGGAAAGAGTTTTTTGACAGCGATACGCGCTGGAAATCGTACATCTGGCTAACCATGTTGCTGCTGGCCGTCGGAACCGTCATGATCACCATCGGCTGAGTCAGAGTTTTCCGGCATACCATTCGACCATTGGTCCGCCGACCGTGATGGCCAGCATGCCGCCGATTCCCAAAAACACGCCGAAGGGCAATTCGTATTCCGACGCATTTTTGCGCGTGATCCGGATATAGGCGAGCCCCACGATGCTGCCCAGCAGCGAGCCGGCGACCAGCGCGAACAGCGCGCCGCGTGTTCCTAAAAACGCGCCCATCATGGCCATCATCTTGACGTCGCCGAAGCCCAGCCCCTCGCGGTGCCGGATCTTCTCGAAAAGATAGCCGGTCAGCCACAGTATGCCGGCGGGCACCAGCGCGGCAACCAGGCTTTCCGCGATGGACAACGTCCGCTGGCCGGCCGAAAAGCCGGCCAGCAGCGCCAGCAGATGCACGGTCGAATCGACCACCGGGGTGAACCACGCGAACACCACGCCCATCAGCGCGCCGCCGATGGTCAACTCATCCGGCAACAGCCGGGTCTCGAGATCGGCGAAAGTCAACGCTATTAAGATTGCGCTGAACACGCAGTATTTGGCGGCGCCGACCGATGCGCCAAAACGCCAGACGAACCAGAAAAAAGCGGCTGCCGTGAGTACTTCGACCAGCGGATAGCGCCAGGCGATGGGAGCGCGGCAGTGGCGGCATTTGCCGCGCAACAACAGATAGCTGGCGACCGGCACGTTGTCGTACCAGGCGATGGGCTTTTCGCAGCCGGTACAGAACGAACGGGGCCGCACCACCGAGAGACCGCGCGGCCAGCGGTAGATGCAGACATTCAGAAAGCTTCCGATCAACAGGCCGAAGAGCCCCGCCAGCAGTGCTTCAAGCAGCAGCATGCAATTGTTCCCGGTACACGCGCAGCGTGGCCTGCACCATCAAGCTTTCCGTGAAACGCAGTTCGATGGTGCGGCGCGCGTTTTCGATGATGGCGCGGCGCGGGCCGTCGGGTTGCAGCAGGAGTCGCAAGGCCGATTGTATCGACCCTGCGTCATGGCGCACCAGAATGCCGTTCACGCCATCGTGGATCACCTCGCGGATGGCCGGCAGATCGCTGGCGGCCACCGGCACGCCGCGCGACATGGCCAGCAGCAGCGCCGAACCCAGGCCTTCGCTTTCGCTCAGATACAACATCACGGCCGCCTCCTCCAAATCACTTTCCAAATTGTGCATGATCCGCACCGCGGGCCAGCTCTCGCGCGCTAAAGCCGTCAGTTTGCCGGCGGCCAGAACCGCCGTGTTGCCTTCCGGCACGCTGGGCAGCAGGGGCACGCCGTCATAAATTACCGAGATTCGCGCGGCGTCGATACCGGCGGCCAGCAGTTGCGAGGCGACGTGATGCGAGACCGCTATAAAGTGCCGCGCGCGCCCGTATTTCCAGCGCGAAAGCGGACTTGAACCTACCGCAAACGCCACGCGCCGAGAGACTACCAGGCGACGGCATCCCGTCAAAGCGGCCCAGGTGTGGCTGTGCGCGTCGTGCGCGTGCACCAGATCGAACCCGGCCGCCGTGCGCGCCAGACGCAGTGGAGAGAACGCTTCGACCGGGAGTCCTTCGGCTTGCGCCCGTTCGAAGAGCGGCGCTCCTGCCGTCGCCAGCAGCAGCGTTTCGACGCCCGCCGCGTACAGACCGCGCAGCAAGCGCAGCACCTGCCATTGGCCGCCGCGCATCGTCCGGCCAATGTCCACCTGCAGCACGCGCATTAACGGTTGCTCATGGTGCGCGCCTTGGCGTATTTGAGGAACGTGTAGAGCGCGGCCATGTAGGCAATGGTCAGTCCTTCGCGGCCGTCCAGAAATCCGCGCCGCAGCAGGTACGATTTCAGAAAGGTCCAAGGTGGGTCGAACAGCAGGTACGCCATCGGCACGGGCCGGCGGTTGGCCACCAGCTCTTCGGCCGCCAGCGTGGTGTAGCGGTCGAGCGTCTTCAAGTGCTCCGACAGCGAGCCGCAGGTAAAGTGCAGCAGATTTTCGCGCAGATGCCCGACGCGGCCGTTGACGCGCACGCTCTCGTGCACATATTTACCGGTCCACTCGGCTTTGCGCCGGTCATACAGCCGGACCTTGCGGTCGGGATACCAGCCGCTATGCAGAATCCATCGGCCCAGGTACTGCGCCAGGCGCGGCATGGTGTAGGCATCGTAGCGCGGGCCGTTTTTTTTGATGGTCCAGATCTCGGCTTCGAGCGCCTCGCTGAGCGCTTCGTCGGCATCGAGCGACAGAATCCAGTCGTTGGCGGCGCAGGCGGCGGCGCGGTTCTTCTGCTCAGCGTAGCCGCGCCAGGCGCAATCGACCACGCGCGCCCCTAGCTTTTCGGCCAGCTCGATGGTGCGGTCCGAGGAGCCGCTATCGACCACCAGGATTTCATCGCAGCAGCGCAGGCTCTCAATGGAGCGGGCGATGTTGCGCTCTTCGTTGAGGGTGATGATGGTCGCGGTGATCTTCAGCATGTGGGGGAGTGCTCCACACGATCCAGGCGGGCTGAAGCCCGCTGCAGGCTGAAAGCCTGCCCCACGGTTGCTGCCACCTTTCCCGGCATTGGTTAGAAGCGTTGCACGATCGGCGCTAGCGTAAACGATAACAGGAAGATCAGCAGCCCGACCCAGCCCAACCTGGCGCGCGCGTCCCCGATAGCGTCGCGATCGTAGATGGACGGATGCCGGCGCGCGAAGATGAACAGCAGCCCAGCCCAGAACAGCCAGCCGTGCCAGAAGAAAATTCCGATCGGGACCAGCGCCGCGATGGCCAGCCGCGTAATCAACTTATGGCGCCGGCTGAACAGGGAATAGATGATGTGGCCGCCGTCTAGTTGCCCGATAGGTAACAGGTTCAGCGCGGTGGCGAAGATGCCCACCCATGCGGCGCGCGCGATGGGGTGCAGGTAGAGATCAGCCGTGTGCACGCCCGGGAAGATGGTGCGTTCGAGTAGCCAGAGCACCGGCGGGGTGCCGAAGGACAGGCTGCCGGCCGCGCCTATGCCCGGCAGGACCTTTGAAAAAGCGAGCCCCACGCCCAATGCCGGTAGCAGAAATAGGAAGCCGGCGATGGGTCCGGCAATGCCCACGTCGAAAAGCTGCCGCCGCGAGTAGATTGGCGAGCGGATGCGGATGAACGCGCCTAACGTACCGGTGAACGTAGGCGCCGGCAGAAAGTAAGGCAGCGACGCATCGATGCCGTAGTAAAGGCACGCGACGTAGTGGCCCATCTCATGGGCGAACAGAATGGTCAGCAGGGTCAGCGCGAACGGCAGCCCGCTGATCAGCGCCGCCGGATGCTGCCACAGCGTCAGCAGCGCGTCCCAATCGCGGTCGACATCGAAAGGCGGCAGGTTCTGGTCGAAATTGAACTGGAAGCGCGAGCCGATGGCGGCCGTAGTGACCAGCGTCAGCGCCAGCAGCAGCACGTGGAGCCAGAGGCGGTTACTCTGGCGCACCTGGCGGTAAGCGTCTAAAACGAATTGGGATTCGAGGCGCGGCGGCGCGCCCATGGGAATCTCGGAGAACGCCACGTTGGCCCTGTTGACCTGCCGCGCCTATTGCAGGGTTTGCAGTTCCTTGCCCGGCTTGAACCGCACGGCCTTGCCGGGCGGAATCGAGACCTCGGCGCCGGTCCGCGGGTTGCGGCCAATGCCGGTTTTGCGGGGCTTGACGTTGAAGACGCCAAAGCCGCGCAACTCGATCCGATCGCCATGTTCGAGGGCCCGCTTCATCGATTCGAAGACCGTTTCCACCGCCATTTCGGCTTTGGTTTTGGTGATGCCGGTCTTGCTCACTACTTCGTTAATGATGTCGAGCTTGATCAAAAGGCCTCCCGTGCCGCGACAGTCAACTAGATGATAGAGTTGAGTTTAGATCCATGTCAAGCGAGACGGTCCCGAGCGCGGTGGCGAATCTCGATGCGCACCGCTTCCGGCGGGCTTGCGCGCGATTCGCGACCGGTGTCGCGATTGTCACTATTCTCGACGGCGACGGCGCGCCGCACGGCATGACGGTCAACTCCTTCACCTCGGTTTCGCTCCACCCGCCGCTGTTCCTGGTGTGCATCGACCACCGTGCCTCCATCTATCCCAATTTCCGCAAAGGACGCTCGCTGGCCATCAACGTTCTGCGCGCCGAGCAGCGCGATCTGTCGGTGCGCTTCGCCCGGCCCGGCGCCAGCCGCTTCCATCTGACTGACTGGAAAGCGGGCGTGACCGGCGCCCCGTTACTGCCCGGCGTGCTGGCCACACTGGAAGGCAAGATTTCGCATACAGTAGAGGCCGGCGACCACTTGATCGTCCTCGCCGAAGCGTTGAACGTGACCGCGGGCACGGGACACCCGCTCGCATATTTTGAAAGTAAATACCACACACTCGGAGGTCTTCCATGAATCGCAGACATTTTCTGATGAGCACGGCGGCCGTTGCTACCGGCGCGATAACCAAGGGCATCGCCAGCCCTAACGACACGGTGCGCGTGGCGTGCATCGGCGTCCACGCCCAGGGTA
Source organism: Bryobacterales bacterium (assembly GCA_003517725.1). GTDB lineage: Bacteria > Acidobacteriota > Terriglobia > Bryobacterales > Bryobacteraceae > DOZZ01. The sequence continues at coordinate 28,394 of DOZZ01000260.1, forward strand.
ATTCGCACATTAGAGCCTATTTGGGGATGCCCAACGTGGAGATCGCGGCGGTCTGCGATGTGGACGAGAACGTTCTCAACATGCGCCTCGACCAGATCGAAAAGGCCGGGCGCAAACGGCCTGCCTCCTACTTCGACCTGCGCAAGCTGCTGGAAGACAAAAACATCGACGCCATCTCGATCGCCACGCCCAACCATTGGCACACGCTGCAGGCCATCTGGGGCTGCCAGGCAGGCAAAGACGTGTATGTGGAGAAGCCGTGCTCCCATAACATGTTCGAGACGCGCCAGATTGTGGCGGCCAAGAACAAGTACAACCGCATCGTGCAGCACGGCACGAATAGCCGCTCCACCGTGGCGCTGCGCGAGGCCATGCAGAAGATTCAGGAAGGCGTAATCGGCGACGTCTACATGGCTCGTGCCGTGGTCTTCAAATGGCGCGATACCATCGGGCGCAAGCCGGTGGAACCCGTGCCGGCCGGCGTGCACTACGACCTGTGGACGGGGCCCGCCCCGAAGCACGAGTTCACGCGCAACCGTTTTCACTACAACTGGCACTGGTTCTGGGACTACGGCAACGGCGATCTGGGCAACCAGGGCATCCACGAGATGGACGTCGCGCGCTGGGGCCTGGGCGTGCAGCATCCCACGCTGGTGAGCGCCATGGGCGGCCACTTCATGTTCGATGACGATCAGGAGACGCCCAACACGCTCAACTGCCAGTTCGAGTTCACCGACGGCGGCCGCCGCAAGCTGCTGGTCTTCGACCTGCGGCACTGGATGTCCAACAACGAAGCGGGGATTGGCAAGCACGGCCCGAACGACCCGAACACGGTCGGCAACCTGTTCTACGGCTCCAAGGGTTACATGGCCATTGACGGCTACGGTTCATATAAAACTTACCTGGGCAAGAGCAACGAACCGGGGCCGACGCGCTCGGAAGGCGGCAGCAACTGGGCCAACTTCATCGCCGCCGTGCGCAGCCGCAAATACGATGAACTGAACGCGCCCATCGAAGAAGGCGCACTCTCGACGCAACTGGTGCACCTCGCGAATATCTCGTACCGCACTGGCCGCACGCTGCACTTCGACGCCAACAAGTTCGAAGTGACGGGCGACGCCGAGGCCAATAAATACTTCACCCGGCAGTACCGCGCGCCTTACGTGGTGCCGCAGAAGGTATAGCCGGGGCCGGCATGACCAGAACCGATCCTCTGGGCTATCTGACAGACCAGCTTGATGGCTGGCGCAAGGCCGGCACGTACCAGCGTCTGCGCGTGCTCGAGTCGGCCAGCGCGGCCGAGTCGCGCTTCGACGGCAAACAGGTCATCAACCTGGCCTCGAACAATTATTTGGGACTCACCACGCACCCCAAGTTGATCGAAGCGGCCGTAGCGGCGGCCAAGGCGTATGGCGCGGGGTCGGGCGCCGTACGCACCATCTCGGGCACCATGAGCCTGCACCTCGAGCTGGAGCAGCGCATCGCGCGCTTCAAGAACGTGGAGGCGTGCGTGGTGTTCCAATCCGGCTTCGCCGCCAACGCCGGCACCGTCTCGGCCCTCCTGACGCCCGAGGACCACATCATCTCGGACGCGCTGAACCATGCCAGTATCATTGACGGCTGCCGCCTCTCGCGCGCTAAGATCCACGTCTTCCCGCACGGCGATATGGCCGTGGCGCAGCAGAAGCTGGCGGTCATCGCCGGCGCGCCAGGCCGCAAATTGCTGATCAGCGATGGCGTCTTCTCGATGGATGGCGACATCGGGAACCTGCCGGCGCTGGTGGAGTTGGCCGAACG
>DOZZ01000260.1:30321-35681 GCA_003517725.1 Bryobacterales bacterium
ACGGCGCCATCATGATGGTGGACGACGCGCACGCGTCGGGCGTGCTGGGCCGCAATGGCCGCGGCACAATTGACCACTTCGGCCTGCACGGCCGCGTGGATATTCAGGTGGGCACGCTATCGAAAGCCGTCGGCGTGCTGGGCGGCTACGTCTGCGGCAGCCGCGATCTGATCGAGTATCTGTATCACCGGGCGCGGCCGTTTCTGTTTTCCACCTCGCATCCGCCTGCCGTGGCAGCCGCGTGCCTGGCCGCTTTCGACGTGCTGGAGCAGGAGCCCGAGCGCATCGATAGTTTGTGGAACAACACGCGCTACTTCAAAACCGGCTTGCAGCAAGCGGGCTTTGACACCGGCGCGAGCGAGACGCCGATCGTACCGGTGATGATTGGCGATGCCGCCCGCGCGCACCAGTTCTCGAAAGCGCTGTTCGAGCGCGGCGTGCTGGCCACCGGCATCGGCTTTCCCACCGTGCCCGAGGGTAAGGCGCGCATCCGAACCATCCTGAACGCCATGCATACCCCGGCGGAACTTGACCGTGCACTCGAGGCATTCACCGAAGTCGGGCGCGCCATGAAAGTGCTCTGACACCTTTTGCGGACACCTTTTGCGAGTTAAAATGTTGTAAGGCGTATCGTAACGGCAACTCGTTTGCTAGCGACAGGTAAGGAGATCACTCTATGAACCGAATTCTTCCCGTGGCCGTAGCTTCACTCTCTTTACTCGGGGCAGGCTGCGCCACCAAGAAATACGTGCGTAACACGGTCGACCCGGTGCGCGATCAGGTTCAGCAGGTTGCAACGCAGACCAATCAACACGGCAATGACATCGCGCAAGCCCGTAAAGATATGGAACGCGACGAAACGCTGTTGAACGCTACCAAAGAAAAAGCCGACTCAGCGGATACCCACGCGGGCGAGGCGATGAGCAAGGCCGGGGACGCTATGAACAAGGCCGGAGACGCGCTGGCCAAGTCCGATAAGAACACTCAGGATCTGGGCGAGTTGCGCCAAACGGTTGCCAATCTGGACGACTATAAGGTCGCCGGCGAAGACGCAATTCAGTTTGGTTTCAACAAGTCGAAGCTGACCAACGACTCGATGGAGAAGTTGGACAAACTGGCCTCGGATGCCTCCGCCATGAAGCGGTACTTCATTGCTGTGGAAGGCTTCACCGATCGGTCGGGCAGCGCGGATTACAATATGCAACTGAGCCGCAAGCGCGCCGACCAAGTGGTGCAGTATCTGATTGCCAAGCATGGCGTACCGCTGTTCCGGGTACACGAAATCGGACTCGGCAAACTGATGCCGGCCGACGAGGGCCATGGCCGCCAAGCTAACGCCAAGAACCGTCGCGTGACCGTTACGGTATACAGCGCCGATTCGCAGGTCCGTGCGATGAACACTGCGCCGACGACTCCTGAGACGTCCTCACTGAACCGCTAACAGCCGTTTACAAGTCGGGACGGAGCAAGGCGCTCCGTCCCTTTTTTTGCGCAGTACGTACTTTTTTCCTCAGTTCCAATCCTTTTTTTCCCTCTAATGACTGGCCAACAGCGGCGCGCTGGGTAACATCGCGCTCAGATTTCCCTCGGCGTCGAACTCCAGCGGCATGGGCCCGTCCAAAATCTCCAGCAGCGGGTTGGCCTTGATCTCGTCGATCAGGTTTTCGGTCAGCACGATGGGGCTCAGCTCCATGGTGTTGCGGATCCAACCGATGCGCAGCTCCGCCTTCGAAAACTTACCGACGCTGGGCGCCAGCTGGTCGAGGCACTCGCGATCGCTAGCGAAATGAATGGGCGTCTTCACCGCGGGCAACGCGGACGAAGTCAGTGCATTGATATACGTGGACGTCCACTCGACGTGAGACACCAGTCGATCCGTCACCATGTCGGCCAGGCCAAAGCCGGACGCGTTGCCGTAACTCAGCTCCGACAGATCACGCACGAAGATGCGCTGAATTTTGGGCGCTCCGTGCCAGTTGTTTTTGTCACCGTGCACGCCGCGGTTGACGATCTTGGTGTCCATGCCGGCGCCCGAGATATTTTTACCGATCTCGTCCAGGATCAAAATGTCCAGATCCATGGGAATGCGCGGCATCCAGGTTTTAACGCGCGCCAGTAGCTCGCGCTCGCGCTGCTCCATCACTTCCACGGGTAGCGCGTGCAACTCGGCCGTGTTGTGATAGGCGTCTTCCAGAATGGCGAGGCCGCCGAGAATCTTGCCCGACCCGAGAATCGCGCGGCCGATACTCTCGATGGTATGGCCCAGCCCATGTTTATAACCGAAGGTGTGATAGTGCTGCGCGCCGGCGAACTTGCCGAGCCCGATGGCCATCATCTTGAATAAGCCGCTCTCGATGGGACCTTCGAAATCAGTGTGCCACTTGACGCGGCCGCACAGCATTACGCCATGGCTCTCGAAGGCGTTGCGGTCCATGTAGGTCTGGATGCCTTCGGCGGTGCGCGCCACCGGCGCCACGTCGAGCGAACTGCGCACCGGGCAGCCCATGGTCTCTTCAATGATGCCGTAGTGCGCCAGCACATCGGCCTGGCCTTCGGCAGTGGCGGCCCCATGGCTGCCCATGGCCGGAAAAATAAACGGCTTCATGCCGGCATTGTTCCAATAAGCCACGATCGCGCGAACGATGGTGGCCAGGTTGGTAATGCCGCGGCTGCCCACGCCGATCGCGACGCTCGAGCCCGGCTCCAGCCGCGACGCGAAACCCGCGCCGGCCAGCTGTTGCGCCACTGTCCCGGGAATATCCTCTAATGTGTGCTGCGGAAAATTTTGCCTAACGGCGTAGACTTTTGAATAGTTCATCCGGCCACCACGGTTCGTTCCTTTAGTAGATGAGCGACAAAATCGCGACTGCTCTCGACCAGTTCCCAGCTGCCCGCCCAGAAACACATATCGATACACCACCAGTCTATGTTAGGCACGGCGAGCAGTCGCGGCATCAGGCTGTGGAAGTCCAGATGACCCTGTCCGAAGGGCCGGTGGGTACTGGTTTCATCGCCATGGAGCGTGCCGTCATTATCGATCAGGTGGATCGCGCCGATGCGTCCGTCGAGCTTCCGCAGCAACTCTTCGACGCCGCCGATCAGCACGTCTTTCGCGCCGTGCTGGCGCGCTCCGACCACGGCGCACATGTAAGCGTGCGCGGTGTCGAACAAGATCCGGAAGTTGGGATGTCCCACGCGCTGGTGCATGCCGATGATCTCGGAAGGTTTGTTGAACAGAAACCCCGGCTCAAACTCCCACACCATGCGAACACCCTCGTCGGAGGCGATCTGCGCGGCTTTGCGCCACAGCGCCGCCATGCGGTCGAAAGTCGCGTGATACTGGCGGTCCGCCACGGATCCGGGGGCGGCCACGGAATCAACGCGAATCGACGGGCTGCCGATGTCCCGGCATAGTTCCACCTGCCGCGCAAAAAGATCGAGATAGCGCTGCTGGTTGCCGTCGTCGGCGGGATTAACGCTGGACAAATCCGCGGCAAAGCCCGAAATGCCCAATCCGTAGTGCTGCAGAAAAGCAGCCAGCTCGCGCCGCGACGACGGGTCCGGATAGTTCTCAAGCGTGACGTGCGGCGGGAACCCGCAGAGTTCGATGCCGTCATAGCCGGCAGCGGCGAGCCGTTTCACCGTGGCGTCGAGAGGCACAGGGTTTTCGGCGTACGGCCCAAACGAGAAGGCCCAACTGCCGAGAGAAATCTTCATAGTGCTACTCCTTGTGCTTCACTCCAGCGGGTGGGGCGGTAGGCGGAGGTGACAGACGCTGGCAAATCTGGCGGACACGCATTGAAAGTGGCTCAAACGATCATATAACCTGTGGCGGCCGGGGCAAGCCCCAAACGGCCTCGCGTCATATAAGGATTTTTGATCTGCTGCATGGACGGTCGATTACAGCGGGGCGCTCCTGGAAGGCCCAAGACGGGACGTTCCCCGCGGACCTGGAAAGGATGCGGCAGTGGCTGCGGGAAGCTGGGCGCCAGCACGTTTTGATGGAAAGCACCGGGTCGTACGGGAAGCCGATTTTCAACGTACTGGAAGAGCAGATGAGCTATCCACTGGCATTCCGTATCAAGAGCCAGATCTGGAGGTCATCGATGAACGCAAAGGACAACGCCTCGTTCGGCATCACATCCGCTGCCTGGGTCGGCGGTGCAGCGGAGGGAGTGCAAGTTGTTGGCGGGAGGCGAAATATTGTGGGACCGTGAGAACTGGACGACGGTCGATACCAATGCTGACTGAAAAGATGCCGATCCGGTTCATCGACCGCGATGAAGTCGCCCGCCGACTCACCTACGACCTCTGCATTCCCATCGTGCGCGACGCCATGATCGCCTTCTCGCGGGGCGAAACCAAACAGCTTTTGCGGTCGATTCTGCCATTATCCGAGGGCCGCCTGTTCGGCGTAATGCCGGGCGCACTGGGCGCGCATGCGCCCTTCGGGGCCAAGCTCATCTCGGTCTTCCAGGGGAATTCGGCGCCGGGTCAACAATCTCACCAGGGCCTGGTCATCCTCTTCGATCCCGAGACCGGCGCTCCTGTCTGCGTGGTCCACGCCGGCGAGATCACGGCCATCCGGACCGCGGCTGCCAGCGCGGTGGCCACTGCGGCACTGGCGCGGCCCGACGCCCAGCGCCTTGCCCTGATCGGCTGCGGTGAACAGGCCGCCACTCACATGCGAGCCATCGCCAAGGTGCGCCGCCTGGAATCGATTGTAGTTTGGGGCCGCTCGCCGGAACGCGCGCGGGCTTTCGCGGAACGCTGTCAAGCACAACTCAGCATCCCGATCGCCACCGCCGCGAGCGTGGAGGAGGCGGTGTGCCACGCAGATATCGTCTGCACGGTGACGTCGGCAACCGAGCCGGTGCTGAAGGGTACCTGGGTTCGGCCCGGCACGCACGTGAACCTGGTTGGTTCCAGCTATGCCGGCCCGGCCGAGGTCGACAACGACCTGGTGGTTCGCTCGCGGTTCATCGCCGACAGCCGCGAAGGCATTCTGCGGCAGGGAGCGGAGTTTCTGCGCGCCAGGGAAGCCGGCCTGGTGGGAGACGACCACATCGTGGCCGAGATTGGGCAGGTATTGGCGGGCGAGATTGCAGGGCGGCGCTCGCCCGAGGAGATCACGGTGTATAAATCGATTGGCCACGTGGTGCAAGATCTGGCGAGCGCCTGGGCACTTTACTCGCAGCGGGAGTAAGTAAGCCTGAGACGTGATCTGATCTTTTGGCGGGCGCACAAGACAATTACGCGCGTCCACTAGTGGAGTGCTTCGCGCGCTTTGACCTTTATCGTCAACGTGGGCGGGCACTTGTTGGGATAATGCCGAGGGGACAAAGCTCTTTTTTCACGGC
>DOZZ01000260.1:35838-36127 GCA_003517725.1 Bryobacterales bacterium
CCGTGAAAAAAGAGCTTTGTCCCCGAAGGGGTTTGTGCGAAGGGGTTTGTCCTGATTTGTCGTGGGCTTCGGCTCTATTCATGAAGCAGAATCGTAGTCTTGAAGGAAGCCGACCGTCCGCGCGAATTATTGCGATCCAGCGCTGGTCGATGGCACTGCTGGTTGCCGGGGGCGCGCTCAATTACATCGATCGCGCCACCTTGTCCGTAGCCAACAAACTGATTCAGGACGAGCTCGGGATCCCAGTAGCGAAGATGGGCCTGCTGCTTTCCGCTTTTCTGTGGGCCTA
>DOZZ01000057.1 GCA_003517725.1 Bryobacterales bacterium
AATAGCGGCGCGGGCGATATGGAGATGCTGTGGGTTTATGCCGGCGATGAGCCGGACCGCGTGCTCGTCGACAACCAATACTGCTCGGGTCTGCTGGCATGGCCGGAACCAAACGTCTGAAAATTTAAACATCATGGATCACTACCAGAACTTCATCAACGGCCGCTTTGCGCCGTCGTCCGTTCAAGAGGACCGGATCGAGGTCAGAAACCCTTCCACGGGGCGGCTGATCGCCACGGTGCCGGAGACTTCGCAAGCTGGCGTGGACGCGGCATTCGCGGCCGCGGAGAACGCCTTGCCGGAGTGGAGCAATCGCCCGGCGGTGGAGCGCGCGAGCGTGTTGCACGCGGTCGCCGCGAAGCTGCGTAGCCACGTCGAGCCACTGGCACGCACCATTGTGGAAGAGCAGGGCAAAATTCTGGGGCTGGCGCGGGTCGAAGTCCAGTTCACCGCGGACTACTTCGACTACATGGCCGAGTGGGCCCGCCGCATCGAAGGCGAAATCATTCCGAGCGACCGCCCCGGCGAGACTATTCTGCTGTTCCGCAAAGCCATCGGCGTGGTGGCCGGCATTCTTCCCTGGAACTTCCCCTTCTTCCTGATTGCGCGCAAAGCGGCGCCGGCGCTGGTGACGGGCAACACTATCGTGATCAAGCCCAGCGAAGAGACGCCCATCAACGCCGTGAAGTTTTGCGAGGTGTTGATGGAAGCCGGCGTACCGGCGGGGTTGATCAACGTGGTCCACGGGCGGGGCCCAACGGTGGGACGCGCGCTGGCCGGCTCTCCCCGAACCGCCATGGTCAGCTTCACCGGCAGCGTCGAAACGGGCGCGGCCGTTATGACCGCGGCCGCCAGCAACATCACCAAGGTCAACCTCGAATTGGGAGGCAAGGCTCCGGCGATTGTGATGGACGATGCCGACATCGACATGGCCGTGAAGGCCATCAAAGCGTCGCGCGTGATCAACAGCGGCCAGGTCTGCAATTGCGCGGAGCGGGTCTATGTGCAATCGCGCGTGGCCGATGAGTTCGTCGACAGGATTTCGGCGGCGATGCGCCAGACCTGCTTCGGCGACCCGTTGGGGGAAGAGCCGGTGGACTATGGACCGCTGATCAACGAGGCCGGATTTCGCAAAGTCGAGACGCTGGTCGCGGGGGCCGTGCGGCAGGGCGCCACGCTGGTCACGGGCGGCGAACGCGGGCCCGGCGAGGGCGGCTATTATTATCAGCCCACAGTGCTGACGGGCTGCCGTCAGGACATGGACATCATCCAAAATGAGATCTTTGGCCCGGTCATCCCGATCGTCAAGTTCGATGAACTGGAACAGGCCATTCAATATGCCAACGACTCCGACTACGGGTTAACCTCGTCCATCTATACACGTGATTTGAACGTCGCGCTGAAAGCGTGCCAGGATATTCGCTTCGGCGAGACCTATATCAACCGCGAACACTTCGAGGCCATGCAGGGGTTCCACGCCGGATGGCGCAAGAGCGGTATCGGGGGCGCCGACGGCAAGCACGGGGTCTACGAGTTCACTCAAACGCACGTGGTCTATCTGCAGCGCACATGAACACGGGGAAGAGGACCGTCTGACGCCGCGCGCGATGACCAGACGAATGCTGCTGGGCGCCGCTCCCGCGCTTTTACCGGTCTTCCGCGGCGCCGCGCTGACCGCCGCGAAGACCCCCGCGCTGGGTTACAAGCGCATGATCCTCGACTATCACTTCTCGGAGTTCTCTCCGGAAATCCTGAGCCGCTACAGCGCCGAAGCCATCGTGCGATCGATCGTGGACCTGGGCGTCGATTCGCTGCTGCTATACGCCAAGGATCATTGGGGCCACTGCTATTTCGCAACGCAACGCTTCAAGCGCCACCCGGCCGTGCCCACCGATCTGTTCGGCGACGTTCTGCAAGGTTTGCACGAGCGCGGCATTGGCGTGAACGCATACTACTCGCTGGGCTGGGATGAAATTTCGGCCCGGCAACATCCGGATTGGGTGCTTCGCGACGCTCAAGGCGCGCCCGTGAAGCTCAATTATCCTTTGCCCAACTACGCCCGCTGGACGTTCCTCTGTACCAGCACGGCGTACGGGCAGTATTCGCTCGATGAACTCGACGAGTTGATGGGCCGCTACCGTTTCGAGGCTCTATTTCTGGACATCTTCGGCGCGCTGCCGGCGTGCTACTGCGAGGCGTGCCGCAAACTCTGGCGCAGCCGGACAGGGGGTCAATTGCCGGGCACCCTGCGGGGTCCGGATCTGGCGCGGTATATAGATTTCCAGACGGCCGAGATCTTCGGCGCCTACTACGATCGCGTACTGGCGCTGCTGAAACGCCACAATCTGAATATTCCGGCCACGCACAACGCGGGCCTCGAATACACGCGCGATGGATATGTGGCATCCGAGATCGATCCTTATGGCGCGGATTTCTTTCGCTCCGGTCTCGAGGCCAAACTCTGGCGCGCCCGTGCGGCCGGCAAGGATGTCGAGCTGATCTGCCATCGCACCAACGGCCTGTTCGACTTCACGCTGAAACCGACGGCCGAGTTGCGGTGGGAAGTTGCGACCGCGGCGGCGCACCAAGCCGCGGTGATGTTCGTCGACCAGCCGTTTGCGGACGGGCGTATCGACCTGCCGGCTTACCGGGAGCTTCGCAAGGCCTTCACCGCCGCCGACGACCTGCACCCCTTTGTGACGGGCGGCTCGACGGTGGCCGAGATTCTAATCGTGAGCTCCGAGCGTAGCGAGCGGCTCAACTCTGGCGACTCAACGTTGTTCCGTCCGGCGGGTGAACGCGCGGACCTGAGCGGCGCCTACAAAATGTTCGCGGAACTGCATTACCCGTTCGATTTGATGACGGTCGAGCATCTCGCGGAGGCCAATCTTGACCGCGTGAAAGTGCTGGTGTTCCCTTACGTGCGCTGCATCGATGCGGCGGTGATCGCGAAAGTACGTGCATGGGTGGCGGCCGGGGGCACGCTGGTGTTTACCTATCGCACGGCCGAATGGGATCAGCAGGCCCTACCGCATCAGCAGAAGTATTTCGGACTGGTGCGGCTGGGCGCGGACAATCCGGACCAGGTGACCTTCGTGCGGCCGGCCGCGGCGTTCGGGCTGCCGGACAGCTACCTGCGAGTACGGGAAACGGCGCTTCTCGAAGAGGACGAGCATTTCGCCGCGCTCGGTACACTCACTCATCCGGCCCTGAAAGTAACAGAGCAGGAATGGGTCACCCATAACGTGATCCCGGGGCAGGATACGTCGCGGCCCGTGCTGGTGACGGGCGCCCACGGAAAGGGCCGCTTCATTTATTCCGGATTTCGATTTTTCCGAGAGAGCAGGGAACAGGGACTTCCCGTGTACCGCCGGCTACTCGATCAGGAGTTGCGAAAAGTCTATGAGCCTATTCTGCATGTCGAAGCGCCGGGCGTCGTTGACGCGCTCTATTATTTTCATCCCGGTGAGATCCGCGTGGTTCTGCTGAACAGTGCCAGCGACCGTCCAGCTGGAGAGGGCAACCACGTTAATATCGAGGAGTTCCTCCCGGTGACTGCCGAATTGCGCAGCCGTCTGCCGGTGTCTGGCGTGTTCGATTTGCAGGGCAAGCCGCTCGCGGTGCAGCGGTCGCGCGGGTTCAGCACGGTTCGCGTGACGGCGATCGGGGCGTATGCGTGCGTGCGGTTGGTTGTAGGGAGGTCGCCGAGGATATGACGCCGAATCCATTGCTGGGCATTTTCTTCCATTGGCTGGGAGGCCTGGCGTCGGCCAGTTTCTACGTGCCGTTTCGCGGCGTTCGCCGCTGGTCTTGGGAAACCTACTGGCTGGTGGGCGGCATATTCAGTTGGGTGGTGGCGCCCTATCTGATTGCGTCGCTGGTGGTTCCCAATCTGACCGAGGTGCTACGAGAAGTGCCGGCCGGCACGGTGTTCTGGTGCTACCTGTTCGGCGTGCTGTGGGGTTTTGGAGGCCTTACTTTCGGCCTGACCATGCGCTATCTGGGCATGTCGCTCGGCATGGCCGTAGCGCTGGGATACTGCGCCGCCTTCGGCACGCTGGCGCCGCCCATCGTGCGCGGGGAGTTCTTCACCAAGATTCTCGGCAGCCAGTCGGGCATCCTGATTCTGGTCGGCGTCGCCATCTGCCTGTCGGGAATCGCGGTGGCCGGCCTGGCCGGAATCTCCAAGGAGAAAGAACTGCCGCACGAGCAGCGGATCGCCGTGATCAAGGAGTTCAACCTTAAAAAAGGCCTGCTGGTCGCAACCTTTTGCGGGATCATGAGCGCGTGTTTTTCGTATGGACTGGCGGCGGGCGGGCCGGTGCGCGAGATCGCCGCGCGGCATGGCGTTTCGCCGCTGTGGCAGGGCTTGCCGATTCTGGTGCTGGTGCTGGCCGGCGGCTTTACCACCAATGCGGTTTGGTGCGTGGTGCTGCACGTCCGCAACCGGACGGGGGCGCAGTATTTTCAGGCACAGTCCGACGCCGCGGAAGCCGCGCGCGTTCCACTTGTTATGAATTACCTGCTGTGCGCCGTGGCCGGTTTCACGTGGTATTTCCAGTTTTTCTTCTACACGATGGGCGAGGCGCAGATGGGCGCGTATCGCTTCTCGAGCTGGACGCTGCACATGGCGAGCATCATGATCTTTGGCACTTTGTGGGGGCTGGCGCTACGCGAGTGGAGGGGCGCTGGAGTGCGCACCATGCGGCTGGTGGCCCTGAGCGTGGCCGTGCTGGTGGCATCGACGCTGGTGGTGGGTTATGGGAACTACCTGGGCACGCTTGGCGCGGGCCAGACGTCCACCGCCCGCGCCGGAGCTTCTCACGAAGGCGAGTCACCGAAGAAGCCGTCCGGTTCGGGCCGCCCGCTCTCCTGCCACCACTGCTTGACGATCCAGGCTTCGGTGCGCGCCTCGACGCCGTCCGGCAGGTAGGCATGTACCGCGAAGGCGAGCGGCTCTCCCGAATGCCGCGACGCGAGCGGAATCTTGTAGAGCACCCACGAACATCCGGCGTGCTGCGTATTGCCGAAGCGCCGCGCGTCGGGGACCGGGATCATCCCGATCTCGCGATCGGCCAGGCGGCCGCGGAGTTGCACGATCTCGGCCACTACCGGCGAGTAGCGATAGTCTTTACCGCCTCGTGAAAGTTTCACCGCGATGGCCAGCATATGGCGTCCTTCAGACAGCGCCGGCAGGCGGGCTGAAAAATATTGCGTCTGGAGTTTCAGGGCGGCACGTTCCAGGCGCGCGGCGTCGGCGAACTTCACTGCCATCCACGGCGCCGGCGGGGATGCCGCGAGTTCCAGCCGGTGGCCATAGCCTTCATCCCGGGCTGCGCCCGTGCGGCGCTCCGGCAGCTTGACACTATCGCCAGAGCCGACTTCGAGCAGCATCGTCTCGAATGGCCGCATCCACAGTGCCACGCGATTGCCGATCTGAAAAGGTGAGCCGCTCTCGGACCGGAGTTCTGCGGGCTCGGGAAAATGCGCTGTCATGCGCAGAGGCGTGCCGGCGGGCGCGGAAAGTCCTAAGGATGCGTTTAAAGCAAGCGGCAAGGGCCGCTGCCCGAAATGCATGTTGTGGCAGAAGATGAGACTCCGGCCGCCCTCGCCGAACGCATACCCATACGGTTCGTTCTTCCAGGCATCGCCGAAGGTGCGCCGCGGGCGCCGCAGAAGCCGGTCGTTGGCGCGCGCCAAAGCGATCATCCCCGCCAGAAACTGTAAATCGTCATCGCCTAGTAGATTGGGGTCGCCCCACAACTGCGGAAATACCAGGCTGCCGCGCCCCAGATCCATCACCAGAGCCTCGCGCCAACGCTCCCTGCCCATAAAATTGCCCCAACGAATCTGCGAAAGCCAAATGCCGAGGCTGTCTTTGTTCATGGGCGGAATCAAGTTTGCGAACTGCGTGTTCTGATCGAGCGAGAGCGTCACGGAGTCGCGATAGTAGAGCGCCGGGAACTGGGCCGTGCCCGAGCCTTCCATCAGCAGCCCGGATTCGGAGATGACGTCGCCGTGCAGCGCCCAGAACGGGGAGCCCTCGCCCCAGTACCACATGACGAAGACATCCGGAGCGAGCGCGCGCGCGGCTTCCACGATCCCGATCATGCGGTCGGAGATGGCTTCGGTCGAATACTTGCCCGGCAGGTGGCCGTGGCTCGTACTGTTGCAGTAGTAGCTGCCGGAGTCGAACTTCAGCAGGCGCGCCTGGTTGTGGCTGACGTGGTGCAGGATGGCGTCGCGGAAGACGCGGTGATAAGGCTCCGACGCCATGCACATCTGGCGGCCCACGCCGCCTCCTACCGGGTAGCCATTGCGATAAACTCCCACTGGCGGAGTTGACGGCGGCGTGGCGGATTCGCCCGGCTCCGGGATAGCGCCGGGCTGGATCGGCGCGTAAGTTCCGTTGGCCCAGGGGCCCCAGCCTTCGGAAAACCAAAGCCCAAATTTCATGCCGAGTTGGTGGATACCGTCGAGCATGCGCGCCGGGCCGTCCGGATAGCAGGTATTGACGAACTCCGTCAGATCGCCGTCGTTGGCCGGCCAGCCGGTGTCGAGCGTGAAAAAATCGAGCTTGACGCCGTGCTGCTGCCAGCGCTTGATCACCTGCTGATCGTCGAGCACCTGCACATCGTTGAGCGTGGGACATGCGCCCCACTGGTTGTTGGTTCCGAAGCAGGTGAAGATCGAGACGCGGCCCTTTTGTCGGCGAGGACTGCGCGCCAGCAGGTAGTCGTGAAACTGGTCAAGGGCGCGACCCTGGGGGGCGGCAGCGACTACCGCGGCCAGCGTTCGCAAAGTGCCGCCGGGCGGTATGGACCGTCCCGGGCAATGCCAAAGGCGGACGCCGTCCGCGCCGCCCTGGTTGATTCCGGCGGGGTGCTCCACGGCGCAGAAAGAATCCCGCTCCAGGAACACCGGCTTGCCGTGTCCGCCTCCTTCGCTCTTGGCTCCCGCTTCGAAGACATCGAGTTCCACGTCGAGCAGCAGGCGCGGCCGCGCCGACTCGTTGCGGATCTCGAGCCACTTGCGCCGCACAAAGCCATCTAACTGGTAGTGCGCCGTGACCGTCAGCTCACGCGCCGCATCCTGAAGCACCAGGCTGAGTCTTTCGGCGCTCTCCTGCCGCGCCGAGGCGAGTTTGAAGCGGGATACGCGCAGGTACGGTTCGCCGGCCGAGAGGAACTGATCGAACAGAAACGGCCGAAACACGTACTGATCGAGCGCTTCTTCAGAGACTCCGTCGATGTGGAAGTCATAGCCCCGGGCGCGCACCGCCAGCAGATTTCGCGACTGCGGCCCGAACGCGAGCGTGGCATAGGCCGCGTCCCCTGGGCGAATCGTGTGGCGCCCGGGCCGGCGCCATCGCCCCGAAACCGCGCGCTGGCCGATCTCCGTCCCGTTGACGTATACCCAGTGTTGGTTCCAGTCCTGCTCGTCGTAACCGCCGAGAACCCAAACTAATTCCTTGCCGCGCGCCTCGGCCGGCAGGGCGAATTCGTGGCGGAACCAGCCGTAGCCCGTGTAGGCGTGACCCTGCTGGCCGCCCGCGAGGTTGCGTACCGGCTTCCACCCAGCCACGGGCAAGTCCAGCTTGTCGTAACCCCGGGCCAATCCGCTTTCACTGTCGGGAAGAACGCCCCCGGCGTCCGTGAGTTGAAAGTGCCACCACGGAATTTCAAAACGCTCGCCTTCGGAGAAGACCAGCGCAAACTCGCTTTCCGCGCGGAGATCGTAGCGGCGGCCCGTGATACGGTTTTCAAAAAGCACCGGGCGGATGCCGCTATCGCTTGCCTCCAAATGCCAGGCGAGCTGAGCGTTTTGGAGTACGTGGGCGCGTGTTTCGGCGGCGCTGCTTCGGCCGGCTCTTATGCCGGTGGCCGCCACCGCGCTGGCCTGAAGAAACTCTCGCCTTTTCATAGCGGTCAGCTTATCAGACCATCAGGCTTATATGAACATCTGTTGGTTGACCAAGTTAGGTATGCAAGAATAAGGTGTGTCATTCGACGAGTTGATGCCGGTCACGAGGACCACTCTGACGGCGGACATCTACCGGAAGCTGGTCAACCACATCATCCGAGGCGTTTGGGAGCCAGGATCGCGCATTCCGCCGGAGCGCCAGTTGGGGCAGCTGCTGGGGGTCGGCCGCGCGTCTTTGCGCGAGGCGTTGAAGGCTCTCGAGATCATGGGTTTGATTGAGACGCGCTTGGGCGATGGTACCTACGTGTGCCAGCGCTCCGAGTTTTTGTCAAAGCCTCTATTGTGGGCCATTACGAGCCGATCCGAGACGGAGGTTCATGAATTGGTCGAAGCTCGAAAGCTGATCGAAACGGAGCTGGCGGGATTAGCCGCGGAGCGTGCCACAGCGGAAGATCTGAAGCTGATCGGCGCCCATCTGGATCGCATGGAGCATTCGCTTCAAAGAGAAAACGAGTTCCTCCAGGCCGATATCGAATTTCACCTGGCGATCGGACAATCGGCGCACAACAGCATCCTGATGAATGCGCTGAACCTGATCCGCAATCTGCTACAACAGTGGATTGGCAGCACCCTGAGATTGCCGGGTGTTTCCGAAAAGGCGCTGGAGCATCATAAGGCGATCTTCTTCGCGGTGGCCAAGAAGAACGGCCCGGCGGCGCGCGCCGCCATGATGGCGCACCTGGAGGAGATGGCCCGTTTCTTTATTGAGGCCAAGCAGCTCGATGTCAGGCACGCCGAAGCACAGCACGCGCCGCGGAGCACCATGGCGAAAAGCGAGGAGCCCCCGCCGTAATGCGCCGTGCCGCCGCAACCGCGCTTCGCCGGCTGTTTCGGATTCTCGGTAAAACGGCTCTGGCGGCGGCGCTTGCGGCCCCGGTTTGGGCTCAGACGGAGCTGGAGAAGCTGTATGCCGAGGCGCAACGCGCGCAGGCATCGCACGATATTCCGGGGGCCATCCGAAGTTACGAGGCGATCGTTCATCTGGAGCCGCGGATGGCCGAGGCGCACGCCAATCTGGGCAACCTGTACTACCAACAAGCGCAGACCGCCCGCGCCCGCGCGGAGTACAAAAGAGCCGTAGCCCTGAAGCCCGCGCTGACCGGACCGCACTTTTTTCTGGGCGTCATCGCGTTCAACGATCACGATTATGCAGCGGCGCTCGATCACCTCGGCCGCGCCGCGGCGGGCCCGTCTCCCAATCCTCTGATTTACGCGTATTTGGGTTACGCCCGCTTTGCGCGAGGGGAGTACGCGGAGGCGGCGGCGAACCTGGAATCGGCGGCCGGGCTGGATCCCGGCAACATCGACGTTCTCTATCATCTGAGCAAGTCGTACGGGCATTTGGCTGAAAACGCTTTAGCGCGGTTGCACGCCAGCTTCCCCGGTTCCCTTTATCCGATCCTGGTTCGGGCGCACCTCAGCGAGGAGAAAGAGGACTGGCAGGATACCGCGCGGCAATACAATTTAGCGCTTCAGAAAATGCCGGAAAACGCCCGCCTGCGGCAGAAGGCCGAATGGAGCGCGGCGAAGGCCGCGGGCAAAACCGCGAAGCCGCCCGACGCTGCTCCTGACGAGTTGATCGATGGATCCCTGGCGTATAAGGAAGCTCCGCCCGCGGGCCTGAAACTGCAAGACGAAATTGCGCGGCGGCAAGCCCAGGTGCGCGCCTTCGCCGCGGCCGCCAACAACGACCGCCAGCTGTATCTGGAAGGCGAGGGCTATCACGTGCTGGCGTATCTTACGTCGCTGGCGGTCATCGGCCTCAATGAGGATTCCTA
>DOZZ01000272.1:0-597 GCA_003517725.1 Bryobacterales bacterium
GGATAAGCCGGTTGTGAACGTGAGCTTCGAGGATGCCGCGAACTTCGCCAAATGGGCCGGCAAACGGCTCCCGACGGGCGCCGAGTGGGAGCGGTCAGCGCGCGGCACGGATGGCCGGCTGTTTCCCTGGGGCGACCAATACGCAAAGGGCCGCGCGAACCTTGATGGGAACTCGCTGGCCCGCGTGCACTCCTTCGATGCCGGCGCCGGCCCCTCGGGAGCGCTGAACCTATTCGGCAATGTTTGGGAGTGGGTGGATCAGCGCGCCACGCCGAGCGCGGATGACGTGCGTGAGATTGCGCGCGGGCTGAAAAACATCAAGCCGGCGTTATCCTTGACGGAGCCTTATTACTTCATCCGGGGCGGTTCCTATAAGTGGGATGCTCCGAAGGAAATGTGGTCGCACCTGATGTGGGATGGCATTGTCTTCCCGGCCTGGGCCAAAGCGCCGGACGTCGGATTCCGTTGCGCGATGGATGTCCCGAAGTAGCGCGGCGAGTTTACCGAAGCTTGGCGAGAACTACATCGATCATTTCGATGTAGTTCCTGGCATTCTTGGCGAACTCAAAGTTTGGATTGATCTTGACGACGCGGGAG
>DOZZ01000272.1:798-2847 GCA_003517725.1 Bryobacterales bacterium
GCCTGCGAGTAGATCGGGGAAGAGAAGTTGGTCATCTTCAGAAAGCGTTGAAAATCGTCGCGCGCATGGCCGCTAAGTTGTGCCCGCGCGGGCGGGTTCTTCTCGGCCGCCGCCAGTTGCCGGTACGCCACGCCCCGCCACAACACCGCCTCCTCATTCGAATCGCGAATAGCTAAGGCGCTTTGGGCAGCTTTGGCAGCCTCCTGCCATGCATCGTCGTCGAGATAAGCCCGGGCCAGTTGCGCCAGAACTTCATCGTTGCGCGGCTCCAGCCGCGCGGCTTCGTTGAGTTCCGAAACAGCCTGCGCCGCCTCGCCGGTTTCGATCAGTTGGCCCGCGTATTGAACCCGTGCCTCCACATAGCTTGGATCAATGTGCAGCGCTTCCTTATACGCCGCGAGCGCTGCCTTTGAATCGGACAACAGGGTGCAGGTTTGACCCAGATCGTAAGCTGCTTTGGCGAAACGCGGATCTTCTTTCAACGCCGCCTCGAAGAACTCACGGGCTTTCTTCAGATCGTCGTTGGTTTGCCGGGACTTCGAATAGATGGCCGCCACGTTCAACGACGAGCTGCGGTGATACAAAAGCGCCTCACCGCGGTCCAGTAAAGCCTGCGCTTTCTTGGGATGTTCGCTGGCGTAACGAATGCGGAGCGACACGCCTTTCTTCACGCCCGGCAGGACGACGACCTCCTTAGTATCCGGATCGTAACCCTCGTGCACACCCACGATTACGTGCGAGCCGCCAGCCAGCCCAGGAATGGAGAGCGGCGTGTTCTTGTTGATTTTCTTGACGAGTTTGCCATCGAGGTAAACGTCAACCCCGTCCATGTTCACCTCAACCACCAAGCTGCCGGAGTCCTGCGCCGTGCTTGTAACCGGGCTGGGACAGACAGTACTTCTGCCCAGCGCGACGCTGCCGTCGAAATCGCCCAGCGCGGTCGGGTGCTGCGAACGGTTGCGTCCGCTGGCGTATTGGCTGACATTCTTTTCGACGTAGTCGATCAACTCATCCGCGGTGATGAAGCCGTCGCAGGGCGGTTTGTCGGCATTGCCCTGCAGTCCTTGCACCAGGAAGTAAGTGAACAACCCAGCGCCGGCGCCGAGCTTGGGATCCTCAAAACTTTCTTCGCGTTCCCTGGTGGCCGTAAACGTGAGCAGCCCTTTCGAGGCCTTCCCCACTTGCCGATTCAGAGATTCGGCCGTGGAGCCCGGCATCACTTTGCCGGAATGGCAGGCGTCCACCACAATCATTTTCCAGTTGGCGTGAACTTTGTCGGCCAGCACGCTGGCGAGGGTGTCCATGGGATAGGCAGTGGTGTCGAAGCTGTTGGGGTCAACGTCCCAGGGTGCGAGATACCCGCGCTTTCCGGCGGACAATCCATGCCCCGCGAAGTAAACCACGACCGTATCGGAATCTTTCGCTACCGAAGGCAGCCAGACTTCAATCTCGTGACGAATGTTGCCGAGCGTGGCGTTCTGCCCGGTAAGGAGGTGCACGTTCTCGGCCGGGAGACCGCCTCCGTTCTGGCTGATCAAGGCGCGATAAAACGACTGTGCGTCGCTCACCGGAAACGCGAGGTTCTGCGCGGGATCGATTTTCTGATATTCACTGACGCCGATGACCACGGCGTAACCGCGGGGAATTTTGATATCCGTCGGGTTCGACGACTCTCGGCGCTTGAGCTGGATGTCCCGCGATTTGGTGCCATCGGGCGCAGCCGGCGCCTGGGCCAGGACGCCGCCAGCCGTCAGCAGCAGGCCGAATACACAGGCTGTCGTCAGGTTAGCGATGCGCAATCCTGAGCTCATAAATGAATACTCCGGGGTCCGCGGATTTTGCGGTAATGGTCGCGCGTTCGCCTTCACGCTTGATCTTGAGGTCGCGCGATTTCAACTCCGTGCCACCGGTGACCTTCTGCAAGCCACCGGGGTCGGCGGGGTGCACGCCGGCGTTTTCATCGGTGCAGACACCGCGGGCTCTCAAACCCCCGTGGCTGCAGCGCGGCACGAGGGTGCTCACTATTTTGCCGGGCGTGTTTTCCACCGC
>DOZZ01000272.1:3036-3779 GCA_003517725.1 Bryobacterales bacterium
ATGTAGTAGGTCTGGCCGGCTTCCACCTGGAGCGCCGTGTTATCCGCGCCGCTCGCTTTCAAGACTCTGGATTGGCCCTCGCTCGACCGGTTAATCAAAAGCAGGTTCCCGGAAAAAGAGGAGCGGAAGCGGAAGCGGATCTCATCGGCGGCGCGGAAAACCGTCGCCAGATCTCGAGACTCCCATTTGTCCTTAACCTGCTGCTCCACTCCGACTTCAACCTGAGGCGTGGCTTCCTGGGATGAGGACGATGCGGGCAGGAATAAGAGGCAAACGCTGATCATCAGAGCGGGTGAATGGGGACGCATCAGTAGACCTCAGCCGGTTATTGGTGGTGCAGTAGCACGTCCGTGATGATCCGGTCGTTCGGTTTATCCGAAACGTCGACCACATAGACGGAATTAGCGGGCTCCTGGGCGTTGAGGGGTTTGGAGATCCGCTTGACCCCCAAGTCCCGGCCCTTGAGCTCGTGGCTTAACTTCACAACCTGCTCATCCACGCGCATCTGAGCATTCAACACAGCATCGGGGCGCCCTTCGGCGGCAGGCGCGGCGCCGGGCTTGCCCCGGATGGCCTCATCCAAGGCACGCATACCCTCCGGATTGCGTGAGAGCACCAGAAAAAGGTGTTCATCGCCGGCCGGTGCATTGACCACGAAACAGTGCTCCTGCGGGATCCGCATGGGCGTTCGGGCCCGGAGCATGTTGCTCTCGTCCGGCATGTCGCTCGAGGGGAATAGGGGA
>DOZZ01000272.1:3968-5286 GCA_003517725.1 Bryobacterales bacterium
GTTTTTAGGGGCTGAGACGGATCCGCTGTTCCGCTGCCGTTCTCAACCAGCACGATGTCATATCGAAAGCCCAGGTGCGGCACGGCGGGCATGGAGACTTTTTGTATTTCCGCGTCGGTGTTCGGGGCGCCATTGGGCCGCTTCGGGGTGTTTCGGGGAGCGGCCTTCACCGGGACCGGCTCCGGCTTCACGCGGTAGTACAGGGTTCGCGGCGAGAGTTCATCCTGGGCTGGCGCCGCGCCGAGACCGCCGCACGTCAAAGAAAAACCTAACAAAAGCCTGGCGGCGCGAACTCTGACCATACGGCACCTCACATTCCGAATGTGGGTAGTTTCTCATATCTGGCGGACAATTTGAATAGACCAACAGCATGACGCGCGGCCAAAAATAGTGTAGATTTGAAAAACTAAACATTGTGGGAACGGTTTGAGCACGGTTTATATTTAGGGTCGAGACAAAAATAACTGGGAGAAGTGTGATGCGCGCAAAGCATTTGGTTTCTTCGTTTTTGGGATGCGTTACGGTTGCCTTGGGCCTCTTCGGGGGGCTGGGCATGCCCACCCTCGTTCGCGGTCAAGACACGGGTTCCGATCTGAAAATAGTCGTTCTCGAAGGGGAAGACGGCGTGAATATTTTGAAAAAGAAAACCGCCGTGATGCCGGTTGTCGAGGTGCGCGACAAAAACAATCTGCCAGTGAGCGGCGCGACCGTTATTTTTGCCGTGCCCCGCTCCGGCGCTTCGGCGGTCTTCTCGAATGGAACCAGAACCATTAGCATGGTGACCGATAACGCCGGGCGCGCGGCAGTAACCTCCATGAAACCGGTCGGTACGGGAGCGTTTAAGATCGACGTTACCGCGAGCGACTCAAGCCACGGAACCGCCAAAACCTCCATTAGCCAGACCAACGTTCTCATCGCCGCGGCAGCGGCAGGCGCCGCTGGAGCCGGTGCTGCCGGAGGCGCCAGCGGGGCGGCCGCGGGAATCCACAACGGTGCGGTCGTGGCCGGAGTGGTGGTGGCGGCCGCCGTGGGCGCCACTTCGGCCGTGTTAGCTACGGAAGGCAGCAGTAACCAGTCGTGCCTGAGCGGCTGTAAGTAAACCGCTCATCCAGTACTTCATGAAGCAGGTCACCAGCTTGGCTTGCATGCACTTAGCCGCGGCCCTGACCTCAGTCTCGGCTGCCGCGCTGGGCATTGGCATTGCCATGTCGGAGGGCACGTTCAGCATCAACAAGGCCAGAACGGCTGGCAACGCAACTCTCTTCGACGGCAGCACCATTGAGACGGGCAGTGCGTTTTCGCGTCTCAAATTGAACAA
>DOZZ01000272.1:5343-8656 GCA_003517725.1 Bryobacterales bacterium
CTCGAAAAAGGGGCGATCCAGATCGGCGGATCGAAATATCAGGTCAAGGCCCGCACGCTCAACATTGTGGGTCGCGATGCCCGCATCGGGGTGTTTGGCAAGATGGTGGAAGTGATCGCTTTGTCGAGTCCCGTGCGGGTCACCAACGCGCAAGGCGTTTTGGTCGCCGACGTGAAGCCCGGTAAGCCTCTGGATTTCACGCCGCTGGAGGATGCCGCGCCCGCCGCGCCGGAGCCCGGCATGAAGAGCCAGCGCGCGAACGGGAGACGCTGAAATGGCCTCGGCGGGAATGCCGGCCCGGTAGGCGACCATGCCGCCCACTCTACGCGTCACCATTGGGGCTAACTCCCCGGATCGCCGCGAGCTTCAGTTCACCAAAACATTTCGCATCGGCCGGGTGGAAGAGTGCGATGTTTGCATCAAGGACGAACACGTCAGCCGCGCTCACGCGGAAGTAGCGTTTGAGAACGGCCAGTGGCGCATTCGCGACCTGAACAGCAGTAACGGAATCTTCGTGGATGGCGAGCGCACCGCGGTGGCGGCGCTCGACAGGCCGTTAACCGTCCGGCTCGGCATTTATGGGCCGGCTGTGTCATTTGAAGCGGAACCCGCGCCCGCGCCGGCACCCCCGCCCGCGCCCGCGCCGAATATCGTCAACGTCGATCGCTACTTCGCAAAGCCGCAAAGCGGTGAAACGGTGGGCGACCACACCCGCATGGTGCGCCAGGCCTTCGCGCGCGTGCAGACCAAACAGAAGCGGAAGTATGGCGGCATCGTGGCGATGCTGGCCTGTGCCGTGCTGGCCGCCGGCGCGTATGCATTTTACCTGCACCAGCAGGTGAAAAAGCAGAAAGCCATGGCGCAGGATCTGTTCTATTCCATGAAGTCTCTGGATCTGGATATTGCGGGCGTGGAGAAATCCGTGCTGGATGCCAATAGCCAGCAGGGCCGGGAAGAAGTTCAAAAGTACCAGGCACGGCGCCGGCAGATGGAGAAGAGCTATGACCAGTTCCTCTCCACGCTTCATGTTTACGACTCCAAACTGTCGGAACAGGACCGGCTCATCCTGCGGGTCGCCCGCATCTTCGGAGAGTGCGAATTGGCGGCGCCTCCGGAGTTCATGACGGAGATCAACCTCTATATAAAAAAATGGCAGTCGTCTGGCAGGCTGGCTCGCGCGATCCACACGGCGCAGGACAAGGGCTATACCAAAGTCATCACCGACGAGTTGCTGGCGCAGGATCTTCCGCCGCAATTCTTCTACCTGGCGCTGCAGGAGAGCGACTTCGACCCCTACATCAGCGGGCCGATGACAAGGAAGGGAATCGCCAAGGGCATGTGGCAATTCATTCCCGAAACGGCCGTGAAATATGGGCTGCACATCGGCCCGCTGGTGGATTTCAGAAGGCCCGACCCGGCGGACGACCGGCATCATTATGACCGTCTGACCAAAGCCGCGGCCAGGTACCTGAAAGATCTGTACAGCAGCGACGCGCAGGCATCGGGCTTACTGGTGATGTCATGCTACAACTGGGGCGAGTTGCGCGTGCTGCCGCTGGTGCGCAGTATGCCGGCCAACCCCCGGGACCGAAATTTCTGGAAGCTGCTGGCCAACTATCGCGAGAAAGTGCCCCAGGAGACTTACGACTACGTCTTCTACATCGTATCGGCGGCCGTGATCGGCGAAAATCCGCGGCTGTTCGGCTTCGATTTCGACAATCCGCTGGGCGGGCTGGAAACCCGCTAGTTACTTTCCGAGAAAGCTTTGGGAGAATGGTCCCGATGAGTCGGTCGGGACTACGTTGTCTGCCCAGGGTGCTTCTCTTTTTGATGGCCGTGTGTGCGTTGGGACAGGAACCCGCGAGCGTGGGCGCGGCTGCCGTGGCGGGCTCCAAAGAAGACCCGGCTGCCGTGGCCCGCGGCGATAAGCTTTACGCGCAATACTGCGCCGGTTGTCACGGCGCTTCCGGCAAGGGTGGACCCGGGGCGCCCGACTTGATTCGGTCGCTGCTGGTTTTGGATGACGAGAAGGGCATCCTCATCGCTCCCGTGATTCGCGAAGGCCGCCCCGACAAGGGCATGCCCAAGCTCAACCTGACCGAGCCGCAAATTGCCGACCTGGTGGCCTGGCTGCACGTCAGAACCTATGCGGCGGGCCACCGCGGGACTTACACCTTCGGCAACGTCGTGACTGGCGATGCCAGCAAAGGCCAGGCGTATTTCAACACCACCGGCAAGTGCGCTTCGTGCCACTCCGTCACCGGCGATCTGAAAGGCATCGGCGCGAAGTACGATTCCTTCTCGCTGCAATCCCGCTGGCTCTATCCGGGGAACGCACGGCGCCGCCGGAACGCAGGCGCTAATTCGAAGCGGGCCACGCCCACCGTCACCGTGACGCTGCCCTCGGGTGAGTCGATCTCCGGCAAGCTGGACCGCATCGATGATTTTGCGGTCTCCCTGATTGACGCCTCCGGAGCGTTTCATTCTTTCTTCCGCGACGGCGCGACGCGCGTCGAAGTGCACGACCCCTTGAAGGCCCACAAAGATATGCTCGGAACTTATAGCGACGCGGACATTCATAACATGACGGCGTACCTGGTGACTTTGAAATGAACCTCCGCGCATCGATACCGCTACTCTTCCCTTTGCTGGTAACTTGTTTACTCCTGGGACAAGGCCTGGATCCCAAGGTGCTCCGGCAGCAGCCCACCAGCGCGTGGCCCACTTACAACGGCGACTATTCGGGACGCCGCTTCAGCCCCTTGAAGCAGATTAATTCGACGAATGTGCACAATCTATCGCTGGCCTGGGCTTCGCGTTTCAGCTCCGCCAGCGCCAGCGTCCCGATTACCATCAAATCGACGCCGCTGTTAGTCAACGGCGTACTGTACCTGACGGCGCCGAATAACGTGTGGGCCGCCGACGTGCGCACCGGGCGCGAGCTGTGGCACTACCAATATCCGCCGAACACCGGCAGCACCATCGGCAACCGCGGCGTGGGCATGTATGAGAACTGGCTCTTCTTCGAGACGCCCGATAGTCACCTGGTCAGCTTGGACGCAAAAACCGGTAAGGAACGCTGGAAGATAGAAATCGCCGACCCGAAACTGGATTACACATCAACCGTGGCGCCGGTCGTAGTAGGCAATCATATTCTGATCGGGATCGGCGGCGATCATTTGGATAACCCTGGCTTTCTGGAATCACGCGACCCGGAAACGGGTGCCCTTCAATGGAAGTGGTGGACCACTCCGCGCAAGGGCGAGCCTGGCATCGAGAGCTGGCCCGATGAATATGCGTCGGCCCATGGGAC
>DOZZ01000272.1:8838-10790 GCA_003517725.1 Bryobacterales bacterium
ACCGGCAAGCTGGCGTGGTACTACCAGGTATCGCCGCACGATGTACATGACTGGGATGCGGTGGAAACGCCCGTGCTGATTGACGGTGTAATTGACGGCCAGCCGCGTAAGTTACTGGCGCAGGCCAGCCGCAACGGATATTACTTCCTGCTGGACCGCACCAACGGCAAGCACATCCTGACGCATCCTTTGATCGATACGCTGAATTGGGCCAAGGGGCTGAACGCCAGTGGCCAGCCTGTGCCCGACCCCGCCAAGTACCCCACGGTGGACGGCGTCCTGGTTTCCCCTTCATCGAGCGGCGCCACCAATTGGCCGGCGCCCAGTTTCAGCCCCGATACCAACCTATTGTATGTAGGATCGTCGACGTCGTACAGCATGTTTTATCTGACCGACACGGACGAGCGGCCGGAGGGCTGGGGCGGCCTGGACCGGGGCGTTGGCGAGGCCAGCGGCGCGCTGCTCGCGATCGATTACAAGACCGGCAAGATTGCCTGGCGCCATGACTGGCCCAGCGGCAACGGCGTGACCTCCATGCTGTCGACCGCCGGCAAGCTGTTGTTTACCAGCAACGGGACCAATTTAATTGCTTTCGACCCGAGCAACGGAAAGTTACTGTGGCACGCGGGCCTGACGGCGAGCCCCAGCGCCGGGCCTATCTCGTATGAGGTGGATGGACGGCAATTCCTGTTAGTGGCGGCGGGCGATACGCTCTTTAGCTTTGGCATGAACCGGCCCGCCTCGTAAGGGCAAAACCCCTCGGCAGCTCCTGCCCTACACTGAATTTATATGCCGCAAGGGATCATCTTCTTCGCGCATGGATCAACCGTCGGCTCGGCCAACGAAGCGGTCCACGCGATTGCCGGGCAGGCTGCGGCACAAGGCCGGTTTCCTCTGTACGAAACCGCGTTTTTGGAATGCGCCCAGCCCGACCTGGCGGCCGCCGTGGAGGCGCTTTTCGCGCGCGGGGCATCGAAAATTCTGGTCGTGCCCTATTTCCTGACCCTCGGCATCCACCTGCAGCGCGATCTGCCGCGTATGGTCCGCGACATCGAAGCAAACCATCCGGGCCTCGAGATTACCGTGGCGCCGCCGCTTGATGGCCATCCAGCGCTGCCCGCCATCCTGGTCGAACGCGCCAAGGCGGCGCTGGCGTGACCGCGCGCCTCGTCCAAAGCCTCGAAATCGCGCCCGATACGCGCCATTTCGTCTTTGAAATTCAGGAACGCGACGACTTCGACTACCAGCCCGGGCAGTTCGTCTCGCTGCTCCACGAGATCGACGGCAAGAGCATCACCCGGGCTTACTCGCTGGCCGGGCTTCCGGATGGCAACCGCGTCGAGCTTTGCCTGAATCTGGTGGACGACGGCAAGCTCTCGCCGCACCTGTTTGCCATGCAGCCCGGCGACAGCATCGACTTGAAGGGCCCGTACGGCACCTTCGTCTTCCGCGAGCCCCGCCCTACCGTCATGGTCGCCACCGGTACCGGCGTCGCGCCCTTCCGCGGCATGCTCTCGCGCCGTCTGCCCCAGGACGAAACGCACCCCTATACCCTCATCTTCGGTGTTCGCGAGGAAGCCAAGCTGCTCTATCGGAACGACTTCGAGAGGCTCGCGCGGACCCACCCCAATTTTCGCTTCCTGCCCACGCTGACCCGTCCCTCAGAAAGCTGGACCGGCCGCACCGGCCGCGTGCAAAGCCACCTTTTCGAACTTCTGGGCGACCGCCGTGAAGTGGACGTTTACATCTGCGGACTCAAGGCGATGGTCGATGATGTGCGGGCAAAGCTGAAGGAACTGGGCTTTGAGCGTAAGCAGATCATCTTTGAGAAGTACGATTAGCGAATCCTTGACAATATCGCGCGCATATTTCATACTGAGACTGTACTAACGCCGCTCTTCAGACGTTTTTGAGGTTTTTCGAGGAGGCAATTAACACATCATGGGCAAAAT
>DOZZ01000272.1:11025-11201 GCA_003517725.1 Bryobacterales bacterium
GGCGAACGGCTGGTGGGCCAGGTTGCCAAGCGCCAATCCATCACCAATCCGCAGAACACCATCTATTCGGTCAAGCGCTTCATGGGCCGCCACTTCGATGAAGTGACCCAGGAGATGAAGCTGGTGCCCTATAACGTGGTCAGCGGCGATAACAACGACGCGCGCGTCGACGTGGA
>DOZZ01000080.1:0-5368 GCA_003517725.1 Bryobacterales bacterium
TCTCCGTGATCTTCACGCGCGATAACAGCAAGCAGACCGCTATCGTGCCCTATGTGGCCAAACGCCTGGCCGACTACTTCATTGCGACGGCTGCTGCCGCACCATAACGGTGCGGGTCGGAAACGGCATGTCGATCTTCTCGACGCGGAGGCGCTTGAGAATTCTCTTGCGCATTTCGCTCTGCACCGCGAACTGCTGTGCGAACTCCGCCACGAAGACAGTGAGCGTGAACTGCAGCGCGGAATCTCCGAAACCGGGGTTCAGGCGCGCGTTGGGCGCCGGCTCCGCCAGCAGTCCGGAGATTTGCCCCACGCCGCGCACGGCCTCGTCCACCAACACGGCTTCCACCTGGTCGGGATCGCTGTCATAGCCGACGCCGACGGCTACCTGCACGGCCAGGTACTGGTTAGGGAAATTGAAATTGGTGATGATGGCCTGGCCCAGCTTGGCATTGGGCACGATGATCAGATTGTGGCCCAGCGTGCGCATCATCGTGCTGCGCCAGCTGATGTCGGCGACGACGCCCTCTTCGCCCGAGTTCAGCCTGATGTAGTCGCCCAGCCGGACCTGGCCCGCGATCGAAATATAAAATCCGGCGAACAGGTTCGACAGCGTGTCCTGCAGCGCCAGCGCCACGGCCAGGCCGCCGACGCCGAGGGTGGCCAGCAGCGGCGTGATCGAAATGCCCAAGTGATTCAGCAGAATCAGGAGCCCGATGACGGCCACGAAAATCTGGGCGAGGCTTTTGGTCAGACTGGTGGCGGGCATCTGTCCGTTGGAGCGGCCGCCGTAGTGCCGGACCAGGTTGCCCACCAGTTGCGACACCATGATGGTGATGGAGATCAGCCACAGGGCGAACAGGCTTTTGGCGATGTAATGCAGCGCGCGCGGCGGCAGTTCGGAGGTCTGCGTGGCGAAATGCAGGCCCAGAATCAGGCCCCAGATCATAATGGGGCCGCGCAAAGTCGAGATCAGGATTGGACCAGCCTGGCTGGTTGCCGTGGCTGCCATGCGCCGGATCACGCGGAATAGCAGCCGCCGCACCAGCGAGGCCCCGATCAGGGTCAGCAGCAGCACGCCGGCTGGAATCACAATGTGAATCCAGTCGTGACTCAGGTAGCGCCGGATAGGTTCGATTACGTTCCGCAGCATGGCCGGTTTCTTAAGAATCGCATGCGCGGTGCACGAATTGCGGCTCCGGCGCGTCAGCTATTAAAGTGCGAGTCTTCTCCTGTTTTCTGGCGTTGCTGCTGGCGGCGGCCCCGCTGGCCGATGCCTCCACCGCCTCGCACCTTTACCGGCAGGCCCGCAAGGCCGAGAAACACGGGCAGTTCGCGCAGGCTTTTCTGCTGTATTCGCAAGCCGCCGCGGCCAACCCCGCCAACCGCACCTATTCCAGCCGCGCCGAAGCCGTTCGGCGTCAGGCCGCCGAGCAGTCGCCGCCCCAAGTTAGCGCCGGGGCGCCGGAGTTGAACTTGCCCGCCGAAGATCCGGCGCAGGTGTTCGACAGCTTGACCGAGCGCGAGTATGCCGCGGCCCGCCAGCCGCGCCCGCCGGTGGAACTACAGGCCACCGCCGGCACGCTGCCGGTGGAGTTTGACGGCACCGATCGCCAGTTGTTCGAGCAGGTGGCCCGCGCGTTTGGACTGGACGTCTTGTTCGATGGCGACTACCAGCCCGGGCCGCCCATCCATTTTCATATTGGCCCGGCGGATTATCGGGTGGCGCTGCACTTACTCGAAGCCGCGACCAATTCGTTTCTTGTGCCGCTGGGACCGCGCCTAATGCTCGTCGCGCGCGATACGCCGGCCAAGCGCAATGACCTGGAACAGACGGTTACGGTGGTTACGCCGGTCCCGACCGCGTTGCAGAATCGCGACTTGGTCGAGATCACGCAGGCCGTACGCCAGGCCGTCGGCGTCGAAAAAATCGCGTGGGACACCAAGACCAATTTCCTGATCATCCGCGACCGGGTCTCGCGCGCGCTGGCGGCGCAGGCCGTGATCGAGGACCTGCTGGCGTACCGCGCCCAGACCATCGCGGATGTCGAATTCCTGCAGGTCAGCGAGTCCGACCTGTTGAACATCGGCATCGACTGGCAGAACAGCTTTTCCGTGGCCTATCTGGGCCATGTGCTGCGCGGCACCGGCACGATCGGGTCTACGCTCCAGAATCTGGTGACGATTGGCGGCGGCCGCACCATGTTCGGGATCGGGGTGGCGGACATGTCGCTGATCGCCACGTTGTCGGAGAGTAAGGCGAACCTGCTTCTAAAAACGCAGTTGCGCTCCTCCGATGGGCAGGCCGCAACATTGCATGTGGGTGATCGCTATCCGATCCTGACCGCCGGTTACTTCGGCCCAGCCTCATTCAGCGCGGGCCAAACCTACACGCCGCCGCCTTCCTATACGTTCGAGGACCTGGGCATCACGATTAAGCTGACGCCGCACATTCACGACATGCAGGAGACCACGCTCGATCTGGACGGCGAGTTCAAGATCCTGAGCGGCGCGGGGCTCAACGGCATTCCGATCATCTCGAGCCGCAAAATAACATCGACGGTGCGATTGAGGAACGACGAATGGGCGCTGGTAGCGGGCCTGACCACGGAAGGCATTTCGAAGAATTGGACCAGTGTGTGGGGCCTGGGCAACCTGTCCCTGATCGGCCCGCTGTTTCGGCACTACACGCGCGATAAAGAGCGCAACCATCTGCTGATTGCAATCCGCCCGCGTTTGCTGGGGCTGGCGCCGGATCAGATTGTGACGCGCGAGGTGCGGGTGGGCACGGAGACGCGCACGGTTTCACCGCTGTAGATGCCTAACGCGGTCCGCTGAGCTTCGCCATTTCATGCTGAGCTGCGCGATAATCGCCCGACGCGATATGCGGCTTGCCAGCGACGCTGCGCTGATATTCGTAAACAGTAGCTCTTATCGACTTGCCGGAATCAAGACGGACGGGGATGACGATCCTTCGGTATTCGTGAGGTTCCAGGTCGTCAAAGCCGCAGCCCTCATAGCTGTCAAGATCTGGGTAGGTCGCGTCAGTATCCCGAATTTCGTAGACGTCGCCCCGAACCCAATCGCCCGATGTTGGCGACGCAATGAAACCAGGATAGTCGCCTACCAGGTAAAGGCGACCATGGGCTTGGCCGCCACCCACCCACTTCGCGGATCTTGTGAGGAGTTGAGCGAACTCATTATCGGCGCCCCGCCGCAGAGTTCCGTAAACGAACAGGTTCCGGCTCGCGCTCGTCATGATTTCGCCTCTTGCACTTCTATTCTACTCAGTAGGCGGTTCAAACGCTCAAAACCATGTTTTTCGACGTAGGCCCTAACGACGGGCAGGCGGTTCAAATTTTTTAGATCGTATTCAAAAAGGTCGCATACCTCATCCTCCGTCAGTTGGTCGCGATACCGCAAGACGCCAACAAATTCAAAGAAGTTTAGATAGCGATTAAAGCGTTGGATATCAGGAGTGTTCCTTAAATTCTCGACCTCCGCCATAAGCTGGAGGGTCTCGGGAGCCTCGTGCCAGTCAAGAAGCGACCGGATCCGCTGATATTTAGCGGTCTGGTAAAAGCTGTGGAACATCGAAAAGAGCCATTCAGAGCGCCTTGTGCGGACCGTTCGCCAATACTGATAGGCGGCAAAAACAGCTGCTATGACTACGAAGGACTCCGAAAGAGGTTTGGTAAACAGCTCTATATTCTGCATACAGGTGGCGTATCGGGAACTCGGAATCGCTACCACATGCGTCGTGGGAGGTTCTTTTTGCTGCTCTGAAAGAGCCGGTGAGAGCGCAGCCATTCCCAGAACCACGAAGAGACCTATGAGAAATAGCTTTCGGCGAGAATTAGACATAGCGTATTTTCCTCGTTTGTAGGCTACTATGGGCTGCCTCGACCGGGCTCCAAAGCAGGTAGCAAAGGAACACGGCTAGGACGCCGTGATGGCCACCTTCATGCGAAAAACGTCCCATGGAACCCTGGTTGCGCGGCCCCCTGCCTGACACGAACCCGCTGCTGGCCCCCTCATTACGTGCATTGGAACAGGTGCTGGAAGATCTGCCGCGCTTTACTGCCGGGCTTACTACGGCTCAACTCTGGACCAGCCCCGGAGCTTGCGCGCCGGCCGGCTTCCATCTGCAACATATCGCGGGGAGCGTCGATCGGCTGGCTACGTATTTGCGCGGCGAGGCGTTGAACGAAGGGCAGCTCGCGGCGCTGGCGGCAGAGCAGCAACCGGGCGCCGCGGCGGAAGCTATGGTCTCGGCGGCTACACGCGCGGTGTCCGCCGTCATGGCCCAGATTCGCGCGCTTCCCGAAAGCGAGTTCAACGCCACCCGCTATGTGGGGCGCGCGCGTGTTCCCGTGACTGCGTTGGGCCTGGCGTTTCACATCGCCGAGCACACGCAGCGGCACTTGGGCCAATTGATCGTGCTGAGCCGACTGGCGCGCGGTTAGAGCTCGCAATACACTGCGGTATGCTCTACCCATGTCTCGAATGCTCGATGAAATTCGGCAGCAGCCGGAGGCCCTGGAACGCACGCTGCAAACCGAACTGCCGCGCGTCGAACGCTTCCGCCAGTTGATTGCCCGGCGCAAGCCGCGCTTGGTGGTGCTGGCGGCGCGCGGCACGTCCGACAATGCCGCGCAGTTTGGACGCTATCTGCTCGAAATCACCACCGGCATCCCCGTTTCGCTGGCCGCGCCTTCGGTGCACACGCTGTATGGCGCCAAGATCGACTATCGCGACGCCCTGCTGGTGGCCATTTCGCAATCGGGGGAATCCACCGACATCAATAGCGTGCTCGAAGCCGCGCGCAAACAGGGCGCCGTCACGTTAGCTATCACCAATGAGCCGAAGAGCGCGATGTCGCGCCTGGCCGACCATGTCTGGCTGGTGCGCGCGGGCAAGGAGAAGAGCGTTGCCGCCACCAAAACCTATTCGAGCCAGCTGATGCTGATGTACTTGCTGGCGTACGCGCTGGGCGGCCGCATCCGGCTCAATGAGCTGCAGAAAATTCCCCAGGCGGCGGCATCGGCGCTGCGGCTGGAAGCTGAGATTGCGGTGCTCAGCGAGCGTTATCGCTTTATGGACTACGCGGTGGTGGTGGGCCGCGGGCTCAACTACGCCAATGCGCTGGAGTTTTCGCTGAAGTTGATGGAGACCTGCTACGTGGTGGCCGAGCGCTTCTCGTCGGCCGACTTCTTTCATGGTCCGATTGCGCTGATTGAGCGCAATTTTCCCGGATTTTTGTTCGCGCCGTCGGGCGTCACGTGGCCTTCTATCCAGGAGCTCGCGGCCAGGATGAAGGCGCTGCACGCCGAGACGATTATCCTGACGGACCGCAAAAACACGGAAGC
>DOZZ01000080.1:5531-7200 GCA_003517725.1 Bryobacterales bacterium
GCGCAGAAGGGGCTCGATCCGGATAGCCCGCGCACCCTTAGTAAGATCACGAAGACGATGTAGCGGTGCGCGTCCAGTGCGTAGCGGTTCTTTGACGGAATTAGCTAGGAATGATGCGTGATGGCCCAGATCAATCCGCCTAGAGCGATTATGAACATGATGGCCCATGACGCAACAGCGACAATTCTTTTTGCTGTATGAACATCCTGGCTTATCAAATCCAGCTTCGCGTCGTGCTTCAGCGATTGTTCATGGAGATTCGAAATAGATTGATCCAGCCTCGAAACCGAAGCCTTCAGGTCGAGAATTATCTGGAGAACAAAACTTTGATCCAAGGCCGCTAGCGGATATCCCTGTCCGGCGGGCGGAGTGACTGGCGCGTTCGGGGTGCCGGGGTCACCGGCTGTTCTTGGGCCGGTTCTAGGAGGCATGCCGGAGGCCTGCCGTCAATTTCAACGCAAGCCATTCCCAAACGGCATTGTTCGCGTACCCGAAATAGCCGCCAATTGTGATGACGATGGCATGGCCAGCCGTGCCGGCCGTGATACCCAATTTGTCCGAGATGTCTTTTGCTATTCCATCGCCAGCGACGAGCCACTGCCCCTCGCTAACGAGCATATAATCGTCGGCGAATTTCTCGTGGATCGTGGATTCGAGGACCGGATTTGGACCGGGCGAGAGCACAACAAAAACACTCATGGACGCATCCTCATCATACCGAGCTTTCAGCCCCGGATGTCACGAACCGCTCTAGCGATTGCACTTGACCCGTGTAGACCGGGTTATTTCGCCAGCTCCGGCAGTTGCTTTTTCAACTGCGACAGCTTGGGCATGTCGTTGTAAACGATATAGGGCTGGTTGGGATGCATCGCCAGGTAGTTCTGGTGGTACGGCTCGGCTGGATAGAATGCTTTGAGCTGGGTCACCTGCGTGACGATGGGCTTGCGGTAGACATGCGCCTGGTTCAACTGCGCGATGTACGCCTCGGCCGCCTTCTTCTGGTCTTCATTCGCGTAGAAGATGGCGGAACGGTACTGCGTGCCGTGGTCGGGGCCCTGATAGTTCAGTTCGGTGGGGTCATGCGCCACGCCGAAAAACACCTTTAGCAGCTTGCCGTAGGTGACGACGGACGGGTCGTAGGTGACCTGCACCGACTCGGCATGGCCCGTCTGACCCGTGCTGACGATGTCGTAGGACGCGGTCCTGGCCTCGCCGCCGGAGTAGCCGGAAACCACTTTGCCGACGCCCTTGACGCGTTTGAAGACGGCGTCGACGCCCCAGAAACAGCCGCCTGAAAAAACGGCCGTCTGCTTGTCTTTGGTTACAGGCACGTCGACCGCGGGATCGGGAATGGATGACGCCGCGGCTGTCATCACCAACGCCGCGCCGATTGCTAGATTTCGAAGCCACATGCCTAAATAGTAGCCGGAAACGGGGATTTTCTTTGCGTCCTGCGCGAATAGGCCGCATAGACACACTTCGGCCTGGGCTCGCTTTCCCGAAGCGTTGAAGCTTGTTCTACAGGCATGGATGTCCTGAGAACTGCTCCGCGGGGGCGCCCCCGGGACTTCCGACCCTGGCTCCTCTTGCGAGAAGCCACTCCGGAAGAATGGCAGTTGGAACCTAGCGACCGGACTACCCCGCTACTTTATCTAGAATTTTCGCAGGC
>DOZZ01000080.1:7302-12396 GCA_003517725.1 Bryobacterales bacterium
CTCTTACTGCGTTGAGCGTAGCAGTGGAGATTTTGGGGCTCGCGTAGAAATCAAGCTAAGTTGTTTGGTTTCTAAATTTGAATCGTTGTGACCGTCACCAGCCCACGTACTGCACTTCTTCTTCCACGTCGATTCCGAAACGCTCGCGAACGCGCGACTTCAGTTCCCGGATCACGCGCACCACGTCGGCTGACGTGCCGTGGCCGTCGTTGTAAATAAGGTTGGCGTGGTAGCTGGCCACCTGGATGTCGCCCACGCGCATGCCCTTCGCGCCTACCTGTTCCAGAAAATAGGCCGACGGCACTTTGCCTTCGCGCACCACGCCGCGAGGCACCGCTTCGCCCACCGCAGCGGGCAGCTCGGCGTATAGAAAGTTTTTGAAGATGCTGCCCGCGCACTTCATATCGGGCGGGTATTTCTCGTTGCGGATCTTCAGGATTTTGCCGGAGACCTCCCGCAGTTCCGAGGGATCGGCCGGCGTCAGGTGCAGTTCGCAGGACGAGATGATCCAGGCCTTCTGGCGCTTGAAGATGCTTTCGCGATAGTGAAACCGGCACTCGGCGTGGCTGAATTCGCGCACGCCCGCGCCGTTGAGAAAGCGCACCTTCGCCACGCTCTCGGCGATGGAGCGCCCATACGCGCCGGCATTGCCGTAGACAGCGGCACCCACCCAACCTGGGATGCCGGTCATGGTTTCGAGCCCGCGCAGGCCGGCCGCGTTGCAGTAGTCCACCAGATCCTGCAGCACGGCGCCGCCTTGCGCCGTCACGACGGCGCCCTGGTGCTCGATGCGGTTGGCCGCCAGTTGGAGGACGACCCCCCGGAAGCCGGCGTCGGCGATGATCAGGTTCGACCCGCCGCCGATCACTACGAAAGGCAAGCCGCTATCCGCCGACAAGCGCAAGGCCGCCGCGAAGGCCTCGTCGCAACGGGTTTGGACGAACACATCGGCCGGGCCGCCGATGCCGAAGCGGGCGTGCCGGCTGAGGGGCTCATCGCGTGTTACGCGCAGCTGCTCGATGCCAGACAGGCGTGCGATCAGGTCTCCCATGGCGGACATCAGTTCAGTATAGGTAAACTGGAAGCGTCCCCGACCAGATGAATCCTTTGCAGCAGTGGTACGCCCGCAAGATGAATGCCTGGGAAAACCAGCTGGCGTTCCGCTCCACCAACCGGGTGGTCCGGCCCTTTGAATGGGGGCTCGAGTGGGCGCGCGAGTGGCCCGCGGCCCGGCGCCTGCCGCGTAACGGGCACGATCCGGAACAGTATTTGCGGCTGATGAACGCCGAGGCCATTCGCGACAGCCAGGAGTTCTTCAGCTACCAGACGCCGCGCGATTTCAGGCTGGAGGGCGAGATGCTGAGCTTTGCGAGCCCCGTGCCGAGCCCTTATCCGGAGAACGACACAGTATGGGGGCGCTATTTCCCGGGACGGCGCAAGGCCGGCCGGCCGCCGGTGCGCAAAGCCGTCATCGTACTGCCGCACTGGAATGCTTCGGCCGAGCAGCACGCGGCGCTGTGCAAGGGCATCGCCATGCTGGGCATCTCGGCAGTGCGCCTGAGCCTGCCCTATCACGACCGCCGCATGCCGCCGGAACTGGAGCGCGCCGATTATGCGGTGTCGTCCAATATCGGCCGCACCATCGAGGCCACGCGCCAGGCCGTGATCGACGTGCGCGCCATGGCCGACTGGCTGGGATCGCGCGGCTATGAAGAGATCGGCATCTGCGGCACCAGCCTGGGCTCGTGTTACGCATTTATGGCCAGCGCCCACGATGCACGCTTCCGCGTCAACGTGTTCAACCACTGCTCCACGCTATTTGCGGACGTGATTTGGGAAGGACTCTCGACGCAGCACATTCGGCAGGGCATTGAAGACCATATCGATCTGGATCGCCTGCGCGCGGTGTGGGACGTGGTCAGCCCGGTGCATTACTTGGACCGCTTTGCCGCGTTGACCAAGCGCTCGCTATTCATCTACACGACCTACGACACGACGTTTCCGCTGAAATTTTCAAAAATGGTAGTGGAACACGTGACCGCGCGCAAGCTGGATTGCAAGATCGTGCAACTGCCCTGCGGGCACTACACCATGGGCGAATCGCCGTTCAAATTTCTGGATGGTTACCAGATCTGTTCTTTCCTTAAACGTGAGCTGTAATCCATTAAAACCAGCTGTGATAGTCTGATGGTCATGCCAACATCCAGGCGTGCTTTTCTTTCGGCGGCAGCTGCCCCGCTGATCCTACACGCGACTAACAAATCCGGCAGCGCCAAACCCGTGCTGGGCACCGGCGCGCATCGCTATGAAGCCACACATGACTGGGGGGCCCTGCCCGCCAGCATCCAATATGGCAACACCCATGGCGTCTGCGAAGACGCCCACGGCAACATCTATATTCACCACACCGTGAATGCCGCCAGCGAATCGCACGATTCGATGGTGGTCTTCGATTCCAAAGGCAAGTTCGTGCGCTCGTGGGGCAAGGAGTTCAAGGGCGGCGCGCACGGCCTGCACATACGCACGGAAGGCAAGCAGCAGTTCCTGCATCTGTGCGATACGGCGCGCGGCGTGGTGGTGAAAGCCACGCTTACCGGCGAGCAGGTCTGGAGCCTCGGCTACCCCGAGGAGTCGGAAGCCTACAAGCCGGATGCCGCCGGTAAGAAGAAGAAATACAGCCCGACCAATGTCGCGATCGCGCCCAACGGCGATGTTTACGTGGGCGACGGTTACGGCTCCAGCTACATCAACCAGTACGACAAAGACGGCAAGTATATACGGACCTTCGGCGGCCCCGGCAAGGAAGCCGGCCAGCTCAATTGCCCGCACGGACTGATCATGGACGAACGCGGCAGCACGCCGATTCTGACCGTGGCGGACCGCGGCAATGCACGCATACAGCGCTTCACGCTGGACGGCAAGCATATTGATTTCGTCAACGGTACGCCGCTGCCGTGCAACTTCGACATCTACAAGAATGGCGACGTGGTGGTGCCCGATCTGGGCGCGCGCGTGACGCTGCTGGATCGCAACAACCAGGTGATCACGCATCTGGGAGACGATTCGCAGTCGCAATGGAAAGACACACGTAAGCTGTCGCGAGACCATTTCACGGCGGGTAAGTTTGTGTGCCCGCACGGGGCCTGCTTCGATCACAAGGGGAACATATTCGTGGTCGAGTGGGTGGAAGTGGGACGGGTCACCAAGCTCCGCAAAGTATAATTCGAGGCGATCCGCACCGGACCCAGGGACAGACACCGCTTCGCCGCTTTTGCGAAGGGGCTGCCTGTCCTACATTACCGAAGCCGTCACGTCTTTAAGCCGAAAAGTTTCCCCGTGTCTCCGGCAACTAAACTGGTAGACAGGCGACCCCGTGAATCATACTCGACGCACATTCTTCGCTATCGCTTGTGGCACGTCGGCCGCGGCATGGGCTGCCGGCAAGAGCGGCACCGTGACCGTGGTCCGCTTCAAAGACAATGGCGTGAGGGAGGAAAAACTTCAGGTGAGCAAAGTCGTTTTGGACAAGTCAGAATGGAAGAAGAAGCTGACGCTTGAGCAATACCACGTCACGCGCGAGGCCGGTACCGAGCCTGCCTTCACGGGAAAGTACTGGAACAATCACGAGAAGGGCCTGTATCGCTGCATCTGCTGCGATAACGCGCTATTTAGCTCCGACACGAAGTTTGAGTCCGGCACCGGCTGGCCGAGCTTTTACCAGCCGATCGCCCAGGAGAACGTCAAGAGCCACAGCGATATGAGCTTCGGCATGTCGCGTAATGAGGTGCTGTGCGCCGAGTGCGACGCTCACCTGGGCCACGTGTTCGAAGACGGCCCGAAGCCCACCGGGCTGCGCTACTGTATGAATTCGGCCTCGCTGAAGTTCGTGAAGGCGTGAATTTTACTTGTGTTGTAAGGTCCAGTCGTAGTTGATGCGAGGGTCGTTGTACGCGATGCGGCCCTCGTCCAACGGATTGTAGAAGCGGTTGGTGGCGTAAATCAAAGTCGCGGGCTCGGTGCCGAGGACCTTGTAGCCGTGGCCGACGCCGGGCGGAATCAGGATCTGCCACGGCCGCAGCGAGCCCACGTAGAGCGTGTTGCGCTGCCCGAAGGTCTCGGAATCGGGGCGAAAATCCACCAGCACAACCTGGAACATGCCGAATGCGGGGGTCCAGCAGTCGGTCTGATGCAGATGGAAGTGGAAGGCTTTGATCGACCCGGGATAGCTCATGGCCGCCGAGACCTGCGTGGTTTCGAGCGGAAATTCGCTTACCATGCCGCGTCCGGCGCGCATTACTTCCAGGAAGACGCCGCGGTCGTCGGGCCAGATCGGGAGGGCCGTGAGATGCACGCCGGCGATCAGTTTATCCGCCGCGAGAGTGTTGATTACGGCGCCGATGCCGAACTCGCACTTCGGCACCTTAAGTTCAAAGCCATCGAAGGCTGCCAGGAAATCGGTCATCGTTTTAGACGCTCATCCAGCGAAACACCATATTGATCAGGCTCAACACGATCGCGCCCCAGAATGCCGGCATGAAACCCTGGATCTGGAAGCCTGGCACAAAGGCAGCCGCGATCTTCAGCAGGATGGCGTTGAGCACCAGGTAGAACAGCCCCAGTGTCAGGAAGGCCAGCGGGAAGGTCAGCAGCTTTAGCGGCCAGCCGATCACCACATTCACCAGGCCGATGACGACGGCCGCGACCAGCGCGGCGATAAAGCTGGTGACCACGAAGCCGCGGACAATGTTCGAAACCAGAATCAACGCCACGGCGCTGAGCAGCCAATGCAGGAGCAAGCGCAACATAGACTCTGATCTTAACAAGCCTCATAATCGTCGGATCAACCATGGCGCATTTGTATACCGGGACCTCGGGCTTCGCCTATCCCTCGTGGAAGCCGGATTTCTATCCGGCCAAGCTGCCGGCGGCCAAATTCCTGGAGCACTACGCCACGCGCCTGAACTGCGTGGAGGTGAACTACACGTTCCGGCGGCTGCCCTCGCGCGCGGTTCTGGAGAACTGGGTGGCCAGCACGCCGGCGCATTTTGTTTTTGCGCTGAAGGCACCGATGTGGATTACGCACCTGTTGCAGTT
>DOZZ01000080.1:12585-14542 GCA_003517725.1 Bryobacterales bacterium
CCCGAGGTGATCACGGCGGATTTTGTGTACTATCGGCTGCGCAAAGCGGAGTATTCGGCGGCGCAGAGAGACGAGATCGCCGAACGAGCCCGCGCGCTGCTGGCGGCCAACCTGGACCTGTACCTATTTTTCAAGCACGAAGACGAACCGCAGGGCGCGCTCTACGCCGAAGATCTGCTGGCCCGTTTCTGACCGGCGCGGCGCTTCACTGAGGCTGCCGACTCTTCGGCTTCGGACGATACCGCTGAAGCTTTGGCTGCCGGCTTGCGCTGCTCCAGGCTCTTCTTGAGCGCTTCCATGATGTCGATCACGGGCGCGATGTGCGGCGTCGGCGTCTCGACGATTTTGTGGCCCTCGATCTTGTCCTGAATCATCTTTTCAAGGTTGGTCTTGTAGGCGTCGTGGTATTTCTCGGGCTCGAAGGGCTCGGCCAGCGACTCGATCAGGTTGCGCGCCAGGGCCAGCTCCTTGTCTTTTAGCTGCGTGACGTCGGTGCGGAATTCCTCCGTGGCGCGAATCTCGCTGCGGTAGTACATGGTGTGCAGCATCAGGCCTTTGTGGGCGGGCCGCACGATTACGATGTGCTCGCGGTTATGCATCGCGACCTTGGCCACGCCGTAGTAGCCGCTCTCCTTCATGGCCTCGAACAGCAGCGCGTAGGGCTTGTCGCCACCCTCCTCGGGGGCGACGAAGTAGGAGCTCTCGAGGTACACGGGGTCCACGTCGGAACCTTTGACGAATTCCAGGATCTCCATCACTTTGGCGGTTTTGGGCGCGACCTTCTTGATGTCCTCGTCGTCGATCACGACGTAGCGATCTTTTTCGTACTCGTAGCCTTTGACGATTTCGGAGCGTGGGATGGGCTTGTCTTCCGTCTGGCAGTAGATCACCTGCTTGATGCGGGAGCCGTCGCTTTTGTGCAGTTGGTTGAAGCCGATGGTCTCGCCGCGGGCCGCCACCGACAGCCGCACGGGGAACGACACCAGTCCAAAAGTAATGTGACCTTTCCATACGCTGCTGGCCATGTGATCTCCTTCACTGCCCGCAGTGGGCGGGCTGACAACTTTGCGTTTACAACGTATATCTTAGAGCAAGAACATTTCCACCGGTTATGTCTTTGCAAGAATATGCGCGAAAAGGCCCAAATTGTGCTCAAAAACAGGGCAGACCACCCGTTTTCGTACATAGCTCAGCTGCAATAATTGAGTGGCGCGGGTGGGGAGCGGCGGCTCTCAATAGGATTCGTTTATGAAAAGCCAGGTGTTCGAAGAACTGCTGAGCAGTATTCGTAAAGTGGGAGCGATTCTGCGCGGCGAGAAAAAACCGTCGCGGCGGATTGTCATCGACTCTACTGAAAGCGATAAATCGGCTCACCTTGGAGCGGGCGAAGGCGTCAAAGGAACCGGATTTCGCGGTGCTCGACCGTCTCGGTAATGCAGGTCAGACATCTTTTCGCAAAAGCGGCGAAAAGATGTCTGACCCGGGTCCCTTACCGCGTGCTTGAAGAACCGACCGTTATGTCTTTGAAAGAATATGCGCGGAAAAGGCGGTTTGAGGAGACTCCGGAGCCCAAGCCCGGGCCGATTTCGGCCAAAAGTACGGCTAACCCGCGTTTTTTCGTACAGAGGCACCACGCCTCGCATCTGCACTACGACTTTCGGCTGGAGATCGCCGGCACGCTGAAAAGCTGGGCCGTTCCGAAGGGACCGACCCTCGATCCATCCGTGAAACATTTCGCCGCCATGGTGGAGGACCATCCGCTCGACTATGGCAACTTCGAGGGCAACATCCCGGCCGGCAACTACGGGGCTGGGAGCGTGATGTTGTGGGATCGCGGCACGTTTGAGATGCTGGGCGACCTGCCGCCCGAGAAGCAGCTGGAGCGCGGCGACTTCAAGTTCCGGCTGCATGGGGAGAAGTTGAACGGAGACTTCGCGCTGGTCCTCATGAAAGGGCG
>DOZZ01000080.1:14759-15058 GCA_003517725.1 Bryobacterales bacterium
TGGGATACGGAGGACCACGCGCGCAGCATTCTGACCGGCCGCACGCAGGAGGAGATCGCCAAAGATCTTCCGGCTAAGAAGCGCGCGGCGGCTTCTAAAAAGCCCGCGGCCAAAACCGACTTGCCGCCCGGCGCGCGCAAAGCTCCGATGCCCGAAACCATTTCCGCAATGGCCGCAACCCTGGTGACGCAGCTTCCGGCCGGCCCGAAGTGGAAGGTGGAGATCAAATGGGATGGCGTGCGCGCGCTGTGCTTTGTCGATAAGAGCGAGTTGCGCATTCTGAGCCGTACCGGCAACCG
>DOZZ01000080.1:15184-19462 GCA_003517725.1 Bryobacterales bacterium
AAGGGCGTGTCGAGCTTCGAGAAAATCCAGCCGCGCATCATGACCTCCGATGCCGCCGCCATCGCGCATCTGTCGCGCACCAACCCGGCGCGGCTCTTCGTCTTCGATATTTTGTATTTGGACGGTTACGATTTGCGCCACCTGGAGTTTCAGGAACGGCGCAAGATTCTGGAGCGCGTGCTCGAGCCCAAGGAGCCCGTGGCGCTGTCGACGCTCTTCGAGAATGCGCCGGAGCTGACCGGCGTGGCCAAGCAACACGGACTCGAAGGTCTGGTGGCCAAGTGCATCACGAGCACCTACCAGCCGCGACGCAGCTCCGACTGGCTGAAGTGGAAGGCAGTCTCGGAGCAGGAGTTTATCATCTGCGGTTACACGCCGGGGGAGCGCGAATACTTCGGCTCGCTGGTGCTGGGGCTGTTTCAAGGAGACCAGCTGGTCTATACCGGCAACGTCGGCACCGGTTTCAACCAGAAAACGCTGAAACAGTTGTTTGAACTGATGCAGCCGCTGGTGGTCAAAACATCGCCGTTCCAGCATGCTCCCAAGCTGCCCAAAGGCTCGGTGTTTCTGCGGCCGAAGCTGGTCTGCGAAATTAAATTTTCGCAGTTCACCAAAGACGGCATCCTGCGCGCGCCGGTTTACATGGGCCTGCGCACCGACGTGCCGCCCGAGAAATGCGGGCGGGAAGTGGCGCAAGCGCCGACGGCCGTGAAAAGCAAGAAGAAGCAGCCCGAAAGGGCCGGTCTGTTGGACTCGTCCTCCAAAGAAGCGAGCGTCACGGTTGACGGCCACACACTCAAGCTGACCAATCTGCATAAAGTTTTCTACCCGCGCGAAGGCTATACCAAGCGCGATCTGCTGAATTACTATGACGCCGTGTCGAGCTTGCTGCTTCCGCATTTGAAGGACCGGCCGCTTTCGTTAAAGCGCTATCCCAATGGCATCGACCATCCGTATTTTTTCCAGAAAGGCTCGCCCGAAAGCTTTCCGAGCTGGCTGCGCTTTGAGATGGTCGACGACATTCGCTATGTGGTGGCCGAAGATCGCGCCAGCCTGCTGTATCTGACCAACCTTGGGTGCATCGACCAGAATCCGTACCAGAGCCGCGTTCCGACGATCCACAACCCTGACTGGATTCTGATCGACCTGGATCCGCAGGCATGTTCCTTCGACCAGATTGTGGAAGCGGCGCAACTGGTGAGGACGCTGCTCGACGAGCTGGGGCTGCGCGGCTATCCGAAGACAACAGGCGGCGATGGCCTGCACGTGTACATCCCGATCCAGGCTATCTACAGCTATGAGCAGAGCCGGCAGTTTGCCGAGGTGCTGGCGCGCATCGTGGTCGAGCGGCGTCCCAAGCTGTTCACTACGCCGCGTTCCGTGTCGAAGCGGGAAAAGGGACGGGTCTATTTCGACTACCTGCAAAATGGCGAAGGCAAGACTATCGCGGCGCCCTACGTGACGCGTGCCTACGATGCCGCGCCGGTTGCGACACCGCTCGAGTGGAGCGAGGTGGCGCCGGGTCTCGACCCGAAGCAGTTCACCATTCGCAATGCCATGGCGCGTTTCAAGGAACGCGG
This sequence comes from Bryobacterales bacterium, assembly GCA_003517725.1. GTDB lineage: Bacteria > Acidobacteriota > Terriglobia > Bryobacterales > Bryobacteraceae > DOZZ01. The sequence goes on from DOZZ01000080.1 coordinate 16,765, forward strand.
CGATTTGTTTGCCGACGTTTTGAAGAAGCCGCAGAAGCTTGAGAAGGCGTTTAAGAAGCTTAGCGCGCTAATGTCATGATCGCGCCACCGGCCACGATGAAGGCGCCGCCCAAGTAGACCGCGCCGCTGGGGCGCTGCTGGAAGACGAGCCAGGCGATGAGTTGGGCCATTATGAAAAAGATCACTACGTAGATGCCCAGCAGACGTCCGAACTGCCAGGGCGGAGCATTCACGGCATAGCCATAGCTGAACAGCACGACGGCTCCGGCGCCGAACAGTAGCGCGCGACGCAGTGGCGAGGCGTGGAGTCCGGCGCGTATGAGTGCGTCGCCGCCGGCTTCGAGCAGGGCGGCCAGGAGCAGCGCAGAGAGGGAGAGGTAGAGATTCATCGCGGCTAAACCAATGTACCTGCACTCGACGGAGGATATCATTGAACAATATCGAAGGACGGTGAGCGCCTGTGGCGCGGCCCATCGGCGTTTGTGTCCGGCGTTGGCTGCAGCTGATAAGATCGGTTGCTGAAATGCGCCTTACTTTGCTTTGCGCCGCCTTGCTCCTGCCGTTATTGGCCGCCGCTGCCGATTGGCAGCAGGAACTGAACTCGCGAATTGCGCTTTTTGGGCATCGCAACTGGATCGTCGTGGCCGACTCCGCTTACCCCGCCCAATCCGGCGCCGGGGTCGAAACTATCGTGGTCGATGCCGGCTTGTTGCCCGTGCTCGAAACCGTGCTGCACCAATTGCATAACGCGCGTCACGTGACGCCAATCGTGTGGCGCGATCTGGAACTGGCCTCGGTACCGGAGAACGATGCTCCCGGCGTGATGCTGTTCCGGCAGAAGCTCGACCAAGTCCTTGGCGGCCGTTCCTTCCAAGCCGTGCCACACGAACAGATCATCTCGCGCCTGGACCAGGCCGGTAAACTCTACCGGGTATTGATTATCAAAACAACCGAGGCAATACCCTACACGTCCGTGTTTCTGCAGCTGGATTGCGCCTACTGGAGCCCCGCAGCCGAGGCTCGCCTGCGTCAAGCCATGTCGTCGCGTGTGAAATAGCCCGAAGTTCAAGTTGTCGCCGGAATGGTATCCGGGTTGCTCCACCCTCCTGGTTAGCCATGCCCAAGCTCCTCCTGGTGGAAGACAATGAGTTGAACCGCGACATGCTTTCCCGGCGGCTCATTCGCAAAGGCTATGAAGTTATCTGTGCCAACGATGGAGCCGCCGGCGTTGAGCTTGCCCGCAGCGAGCAACCCGATCTGATTCTGATGGACATGAGCCTGCCCGTGTTGAGCGGCTGGGATGCTACGTCGCAACTGAAGCAGATGCCCGACGCGCGAACTATTCCGATCATCGCCCTGACCGCGCATGCCATGGCCAGCGACCAGGAGCGCGCCCGCGCCGTGGGCTGCGATGACTATGACACCAAACCGGTCGATATGCCGCGGCTACTTGAGAAGATCGAGTCGCTGCTGGCGCGGCGGGCGCCATTGCCCGCCGCCAATCAGGCATGACCGACATCTCTAATTTCCGCCATTCGCTGCGGACTCCACTCAACCACATCGTCGGGTACTCCGAGATGCTGATGGAGGACGCCACCGAACAGCATCGCCCGGGCATCGCCGACGCCCTGCGCGAGATCCATCAGGCCGCGCAGGAGTTGTTGCAGTCCATCCAGAAAAACCTGACGCCGGCGCAGGAAAGCGTGGAAGCCGAGTCATTGGAGACGCTGCAGCGCGAAGCCGCCGGGCCCATCCACCGTATTCTGAGCTGCACCTCGCACCTGATCGATAAAGAGGGTTTCGCGGTGCCCGACATGCTTCGCATCCGCGGCGCGGCCGGCGTGTTGCGAGCCTACCTGGAATCCGCGCGCACGTCGCAAGTGGCCGCGCCGGAGCCGCGCGAAGACGGCCCTCCTCCAAACGCCGCGCATCTGCTGGTAGTGGACGACGACGAAAGTAACCGCGATCTTCTAAGCCGGCAGTTGAACCGGCAGGGTTATTCCGTGGATACCGCCGCTAGCGGGCCGGAAGCCCTGCGCCTGTTGGCCCACACGCGCTTCGATCTGGTGCTGCTCGATATCGTGATGCCCGGGATGGACGGTTTTCAGGTGCTCGCCGAGATCAAGACCGACCCGCGCCGGCGCGGCGTGCCCGTGATCGTGATCTCGGCGCTGGACGGAATGCAGAGCGTCGCCCGCTGCATCGAAATGGGCGCCGACGACTTTATCTCAAAGCCGTTTGACCGGGTGATTCTGAAAGCGCGTATCGGCGCGCTGCTGCGGCGCTGCGAGGCCGAGCGCGAAGTGGCGCACCTGGCCGACCGGCTGCGGCTGCTGCTGGAATCCACCGGAGAAGGCATCTTCGGCATCGATCGCGACGGCCGCTGCACGTTCATCAACGCGGCCGCCGTGAAGATGCTGGGCTACTCGCGCGAAGATCTGCTGGGGCAGCCGATTCATGGGCTGGTGCATTACCGGCGGCGCGACGGCAGCGCGTTTCCGGAGAGCGAATGCCCCATGCTGCGCGCCGCGCGCAATGGAGAAGCCAGCCGCGTCGTGGACGAAGTTTTCATCGACGTAGAGGGCCGCCAGCTCCCGGTCGAATACTCGGCCAACCCGATCCTAGGGGATGACAAGATCGAGGGCGCGGTCATCATGTTTTCCGATATCAGCGAGCGCCAGAGGACCGAGGAGAAGTT
>DOZZ01000080.1:19618-22710 GCA_003517725.1 Bryobacterales bacterium
AATCTGTTGACCGGTATTCTTGGCAATGCCAGCCTGGTGCTGGACTCCCCCGACCTTATTGCGAGCGATCGTGAAAAGCTGGAGTTTGTGGTGACGGCCAGCGAGCGCGCCGCCGACCTGACGCGCCAGATGCTGGCCTATGCCGGAAAAGGGCGCTATGAGACGCGCGCCGTCGAGCTCTCGAGCCTGGTGCGCGAAACCGCGGATTTGATGCATACGCTGCTGCCCAAGACGGTGCGCGTCCATACCGAACTGGCAGACGATCTGCCGTGGATCGAGGCTGACCCAAGCCAGCTGCAGCAGGTGATCATGAACCTGGTGATCAACGCTGGCGAGGCCATTGGAGAACCGCGCAGCGGCACGGTCTCGGTGCACACCCGCGAGTGCACTCTGGGCGAGAGCGATGTGGCGGCGCTCGACCGCGGTGAACTTGCGCCCGGCACATACATTCTGCTGGAGGTCACCGACACCGGATGCGGCATGACGCCCGAGGTGCTGGCCCGCATCTTCGATCCTTTTTTCACCACCAAATTCACCGGCCGCGGTCTGGGTCTGGCGGCGGTGCTCGGCATCATCAAGAGCCACCGCGGGACCATTCAGGTGCAGACGGCGGTGGGTCAGGGCAGCGGCTTCCGGGTGTACCTGCCGGCTACCGCCAGGGCCGCGCGCCCGGTTTCCGAGAGCGCCGTGCCGGCGCCGGCAGCCGACAACGTGCGCGTGCTGGTGGTGGATGATGAAGAGGTGGTTCGCGCGACTACTAGAGCGGTCCTCGAACGGCGGGGTTTGGAGGCTCTGTTCGCCGCAAGCGGTGAGGAAGGCTTGCGTCTGCTGACCGAGCACAAAGACATTTCCGTAGTGCTGCTCGATATGATGATGCCGGGCATGAGCGGCGATGAAGCTTTTAAGCGCATGCGGGAGATTCGCCCGGATCTTCCGATTATTGTTTCGAGCGGCTACGGCGAATCGCAGGTGATGCAATACTTTCTCGGCTCCAACGTCTCGGCTTTCATTCAGAAGCCCTACACGTCGGCTGCCCTGATCCAGAAGATCGGCGGCGTCGTGGCCCGCTCACGCGCGGCAGTTTGAACGTGAATCCTGACGCGGCAGTCTCGCCGATTTCGCCCGTGACCGAGGCCGGCAGGGCGCCCGCGGCCTTACGCCACGACCTGCGTACGCCGCTCAACCAGATCATTGGCTACGCGGACATGCTGATTGAGGATGCCACGGCTGAAAATGTGCCCGACGTGCTGCCACCGCTCAAGGAAATCCACGTCTCCGCCTACAACATTGTCAAGCTGATCCAGGAACTGCTGCCGCCATCTCTCCAGATTTTGGACGCCGAAGCGCTGCTCAACGTGCAGGAGGGGCTGCGCGAACCCGCGATGCGGCTGTTCAGTCACGCGAAGTCCATCGCCGGCCGGGCGGAGGCTTTTCTGCAGCCCTTCGCCGGCCACATTCTGACGGCGGCCTCGGAACTGGCGCAGTTCTCGGCGGGCCGGACTGCCATCAGCATCGATTCGGCCGAGAGCAGCGCCGTCCGCGTTCGCGATCAACCGGCGGGCGTGAAGCTGCTGGTGGTCGACAATAACGGGCGCAATCGAGAGGTGCTGTCGAACCAACTCGAACGCCAGGGCTATGCCGTGTGCACCGCGTCGAACGGCCGTGAAGGCCTGGATCTGCTGCGGTCCGAGCCCTTCGACATCGTGCTGCTGGATGTGCGCATGCCCGAGCTGGACGGCTTCGCCACGCTGGGCCTGATCCAGGCCGATCCGCTGCTGCGCGATATTCCGGTGATCATGATTTCGGCTTCGGACGAATACCAGAGCGTGATCCGCTGCATTGAAGGCGGGGCCGAGGATTATCTGACGAAGCCGTTCGACCCGGTGCTGCTGCGGGCGCGGCTCAAAGCCTGTTTTGAGAAGAAAGCTCTGCGCGACGAGCAGCGCCGCCGCACCGAAGAGCTCGAAAAAGCGTACCGCGACCTGCGCGGCATGCAGGACCAGCTGCTGACGCAGCAGAAACTGGCATCGCTCGGTTCGCTGGCGGCCGGTATTGCGCATGAAATCAAGAACCCGTTGAACTTCGTGACGAATTTCGCGGCGCTGTCGAATGAGCTGCTGGGTGAACTGAAGAGCGCCATCGATGCGGGCGATAAGGCCGAAGCCGCGGCACTGCTTGAGAGCCTGGGCGGCAATCTCGACAAAATTGAAGAGCACGGCAAACGCGCGGACCGCATTGTGCGCGGCATGTTGATGCATTCCCGCAAACGCGGCGGCGATCGCGAGAGCGCCGACCTGAACGCGCTGCTGACCGAGTGCGTGCAGCTGGCGTTTCACGGCCTGCGCTCGCAGGACATGACCTTCAATGCCGCCATTGCAATGCATTTGGACCCGGCCGTCGGCAATGTCGAAGTGTTTCCGCAGGACCTGAGCCGCGTGTTTCTGAACCTGGCGGCCAACGCGTTCTACGCCGTCAACGAGAAGCGCAAGACGAGCGATCAAGGCTTTGCGCCCACCGTGACGGCTTCGACTCGCTCCGCCGGCGATGAAGAGGTAGAAGTGCGCGTTCGCGATAATGGCATGGGTATCCCGCCCGCGGTCCTCGGCAAGATTTTCGAGCCCTTTTATTCGACCAAGCCTTCGGGCTCCGGCACCGGACTGGGCCTCTCGATCAGCCGCGAGATCGTGGTGCAGGAGCATCACGGAACTCTTCGTGCGGAGACGCAGGAAGGCGAGTTTGCCGAGTTCATCGTGACGCTCCCGCGGCATTCCAGTTCAGCCAGTTGACGCCATGCCGCTGAAAATTCTTTTTGTCGATGACGAGCCCGACCTGGAATCGCTGATCCTGCAAAAGTTTCGTCACCGTATCCGCGAAGGCGATCTGGAATTCGTGTTTGCCTCGAACGGCCAGGACGCGCTCGACAAGTTGCGCGCCGATGCCTCCCTCGAAATCGTCTTCAGCGACATCAACATGCCCGTGATGGATGGGCTCACGCTGCTGACGCGCATCGGCGAACTCAACCGGCTGCTGCGCACCATCATCGTCACGGCCTACGACGATATGCAGAATATCCGAACCGCCATGAACCGCGG
>DOZZ01000080.1:22779-45999 GCA_003517725.1 Bryobacterales bacterium
GAGCATCGCCAGCCGCATCCAGCAAAGTATTCTGCCGAGTGAATTTCCGCAAGATCCGCGCTACGAGATCTATGCGGAAATGCTGCCCGCGCGCACGGTCGGGGGCGACTTCTACGATTTCTTCGCGATCAGCGACCGGCTGGTGGGGTTCGCCATCGGCGACGTCTCGGGCAAAGGTATTCCGGCGGCGTTGTACATGGCCGTCAGCCGCACGCTGTTGCGCGGCGCGGCGTTGCAAAGCGCCACGCCGCAAGCATGCCTGGAGACCGTGAGCCGGCTGCTCGGCGGGCAGCGTTCCGGCGAGATGTACGTGACGCTGCTCTACGGCGTTCTGGATGTGGAGACCGGGGCGGTCGATTTCGCGGTGGCCGGACAGACGCCGCCGTTCCTGATCAAAGCCAGCGGAGAGACGGTGCTGTTCCGGGATGTGCGGGGCACCATGCTCGGGCTTTTCGATGATGTCGAGGTCGGGACGTGCCATTTGACACTGCAGGCTGGGGAAACGCTTTTGCTTTATACCGATGGCGTGTCCGATGCGGAGAATACCGACGGCGTGCACTTCACGCAGAGGCGCCTGGAGCAGACGCTGCGAGCCGCGGGGCGCCCGGCGCGCCAAACCGTGGAAAGCGTGCTCGCGAAGCTCGAAAGCTTCCGCGGGGATGCCACGCAGAACGACGACGTTACGGTGATGGCGCTGCGTTATCGCTAAAGCTGTCGATGGCTTCCTGCTCTGTCGCGTACAGCGGGAACAGGCGGTTCAAGCGCACCAGTTCCACCGCTTCCTTGACGCGCTCCTGCGGTTCGGCCAGCTTCAACATCCCGCCGGCGGCCTTGGTATTCGCGAAATTGAGAGCCAGAACGCCCAGCCCGGCGCTATCCATGAACGGGACGTCCGACAGATTCAAGACGATCTGGTTGCTGCCGTCCAGCACCAGTTGATCCAAAGCCGCGCGCAAGGTCTGCGAAGGTTCGCCCACCGTAACTTTGCCGGAAATCGAAAGCACCGACGTCGATCCCACTTTTCTGACCTCTGTTTTCATCGACAACGGGCTTCCTCTTCCAAATGCCATTGCACGAGCAATGCCAATTGAATTTACTTACTGGAAATGTGGGGCAGGTTGAAACCTGCCCCACTAGACTAGGGCGTGCTCGTTGTTTCGACACGCCGAACCTTTTGGCCTTGCAAATCATCTAAAAGAGCACGCATACTGCGGCCGCTCTGCGGATCGCGCCAGTCGGGGGCCAGGTCGGCCATCGGCGCTAGTACGAAGCGGCGCTCGGAGTAGCGTGGATGCGGCACCTGCAAATCCGCCGATTGGATGATCGAACGGGCGAAAAACAGGATGTCGATATCGAGCGTGCGGGGCCCGTTGGCTACCGTGCGCTTACGGCCGAACTCGCGCTCCACGCGGCGGATGCGCTGTAACAGCTGGCGCGGGAAGAGCGACGTTTCGGCCTCGGCTACCAGGTTCAGGAACCACTCCTGCTCGCGCAGGCCCTGCGGCTCGGTTTCATAGATGGGCGACACGCGCAGGATGCGCAGGTCTGGGGTGTTGAGGGCCTCGAGGCCGCGGTCCAGCGTGGCGCGGCGGTCGCCGACGTTGGAGCCGAGGCCGAGATATATTTTCTTCAAAACAGCCCTGGCTGAGGAGATTCGGCGTCAAAGTGCCGATCAATATGGAAGTAATCAAACGCGCGGGCCGTGGCGACACGGCCGCGGGAAGTTCGATGGAGAAAACCAAGTTGGATGAGATACGGTTCGTAGACCTCCTCGAGGGTCTCGGCCTCTTCGCCGATGGAGGCCGCAATGGTGCCGACGCCGACGGGGCCGCCGCGATATTTGGCGAGCACCGTGAGCATGATCTTGCGGTCGATTTCGTCGAGGCCAAAGGGGTCCACTTCGAGCAGATCGAGGGCGACCTGCGCGACTTCGAGGGTCACGCGGCCGTCGGCGCGGACTTGCGCGTAGTCGCGGACGCGCCGCAAGAGGCGGTTGGCGATACGCGGCGTGCCGCGGCTGCGGCGGGCGATCTCGGCCGCGCCCTCGGTCTCGATCGGGACGTTCAGGAGGCGCGCCGACCGGTTCACGATGAGCGCCAACTCATCGACATCGTAGTAGTTGAGTCGCAGCACCAGGCCAAACCGCCCACGAAGCGGGGCGCTTAACAGGCCCTGCCGCGTGGTGGCCCCAATGGCGGTGAAGTGCTGCAGCGGAATGGAGTGGGTGCGGGCGCCGGGGCCCTGGCCGATCAGGATGTCGAGGTGAAAGTCTTCGAGCGCCGAGTACAGCATCTCTTCGACATCGGGCAACAGCCGATGCACTTCATCGATGAAGAAGACCTGGCGCGGCTGGATGGTGCTGAGGATGCCCGAGAGGTCCAGCTTCTTCTGGAGCACCGGGCCGGAGGTCTGCTGCAGCGGCACCCCCAGCTCCTCGGCGATGATGGCCGCGAGGGTGGTTTTGCCGAGGCCGGGCGGGCCGTAGAGCAGCACGTGGTCCATGGCTTCGCCGCGGCGGCGGGCGGCGTCGATGGCAATTTCCAGGTTTTCCTTGAGGCGCGACTGGCCCGTGAAATCGCGCAGCCGATGGGGTCGCAGGCCGGCTTCAAACTGAGCGTCTTCCTCGGTCGAATTGGGCGAGATCACGCGCGCTTCGGGCATGCAGCTAGATTAGCGAATTGGTATCAACCTGCCGCTTCAGGGGCGTACCATTTCGAGCGCCGTGCGAAACATGACTTCGAAGGCCGTGAGCTCCGGGCGCGTGGCGCGCACCTTCTTCAGAGCGGCTTCGGCGGCGGGCTTGGCACAGCCCAGATTGGTGAGCGCCGACAGCACGTCGCGCTCGACATCGCTGAGCGCGGGCGCGTGTTCCGCCGCGGGTCCTTCCGAGGAAGGCGCGGCCAGTTTGTCGCGCAGCTCCAGCACCATGCGCTCGGCGGTTTTCTTGCCGATGCCGGGGATGCGCACCAGCTTGTCGACTTCCCCGCCCCGGATGGCGCGAATCAGGTCGCCCGCCGGCAGTCCGGAAAGGATCGTCACGCCCAGCTTGGGACCGATGCCGCTGACGCCAATCAGCCGTTCGAACAGCGTCTTTTCGTCGGCGGTCAGAAAGCCGTACAGCAGCAGGGCATCTTCCCGCACGTGGGTGTGGATTTTGAGCCGGACCTCGGCGCCGGTAGCGGGCAGGCCGGTGAAGGTCGAAACCGGAATCATGACGTCGTAGCCGACGCCGCCGGCCTCCACGATGGCCTGGTTCGGGCTCTTCTCGATCAACGTGCCGCGCAGCAGGGCAATCATGAAATGCGAACATCATTGTACATGGCACGCAGACGCTTCTTCGTGGATGAAGTTCGCAACGGCCGCGCCGAGATCGCCGGCGAGGAAGCGCATCATCTGACACGCGTGCTGCGGGTGGCCGTGGGCCAGCAGTTCGAGATCAGCGACGACCGCCAGGTGTATCTGGCGGAGGTACAGGAAGCCCGCAAAGATCTGGTGCGGTTTGCGATTGTGTCGAAGCTCGACCCTGGGCCGCCGACCCCGCCCGTGACGCTGGTGTGCGCGCTGATTAAGTTCGACCGGCTGGAGTGGATGATCGAGAAGGCCACGGAGCTGGGGGTGGCGCGCATTGTCCCGGTCGAGACCGAGCGCAGCGAGCACGGGCTCTTCCATGCGGCTCAAAAACGCGTGGAACGCTGGCGGCGTATTGCGCTTGAGGCCAGCCAGCAGGCCCGCCGCGGGTTTCTACCTACGATCGAAGATCCGGTGGGGTTAACTACGCACCTGCAACATCGGTATGACTTTCGGGTGCGGCTGGAGGAGGAATCGGGCGCCTTGGCGCTAGCCCTTCCGGTACCATGGAAAGAGCAGTCCATGGCTTTAGCGATTGGACCCGAAGGTGGCTGGACCGAGAAGGAACGGGCGGTGATGAACGCCGCCGGCTGGAGCGCCATGTCGCTCGGGGGCAACATCCTGCGAGCCGAAACCGCCGCGCTGGCTGGGCTCGCGATTGTGGCCCACGGCTGGCACCAGCAGCAGAGCCACAGGAACATGCCAGAGAATGCGCCCGATCGGTAGCTATTTCATTGACTTTTTGACGCTGGTGCCGATGGCGGTGGTGCAGTTCCTGATGGCCCGGGCGGTCTGGCGCTGGGCGCGGGCGCGCGGCTGGGGCGAAGGGACCATGCTGGGGCTGGCCGTACTGCTGGAAACATGGGCCGCGCTGCTGGCGCTGGGCGCTTCGTTCAGCACGCCGGCACTCACCATGCACCTCGCGCTGCCGGCGCACGCGGTGGGCGTGATTCAGGCCATCACCTCCCTGTGGCTGTTCGCGTCGTCCGGTAGTTATGTCGTGTACCGGATTTGGCGGCGGTGGGCGCGCGGCACGGCGGAGGACATTGCGGACACCGGGCGGCGGCGCGCACTCCAAAGCATTGGTTATGCCGCGATTGCGGCGCCGGCGGCGGCGATCGGGTACGGGGCGCTGATCGGCCGCACCGATTTTCACGTGGTCGAGAGGGAAATTGCGGTGCCCGGGCTGCATCCGGATCTGGAGAACCTGCGCATACTGCAGGTCAGCGATTTCCATCTGAGCGCTTTCTTGAGCGAGAAGGAGTTGGCGCGCGCCATCGACGCGGCCAATGAGTTGAAGCCGCACATCGCCCTGATGACGGGGGACCTGGTCACGCGCGCGGGCGATCCGGTGGCCACGGCGGTGCGTCAGACGGTCCGGTTGAAGGCGGATGCCGGCGTGTATGGCTGCATGGGCAACCACGAAATTTACGCGGGCTCGGAAGATCTGACGCAAAGGCTGGCGGCGCGCTCCGGAGCGCAATTTTTGCGCATGGAGAACCGGGTCCTGAAGTTTGGGCAAGGCCAATTCAACCTGGCTGGCGTGGATTACCAGAGGGCGGGCCATAAAGAGCTGTACCTGGCCGGCGCCGAAAAGCTGATCGTTCCGGGCATGCCCAATTTCCTGATGTCGCATAACCCCGACGTGTTTCCGGTAGCGGCGCGGAAGGGCTTTGACGTCACCTTCGCGGGCCACACCCACGGTGGGCAGGTCACAGTGGAAATTCTGGACCAGAGCGTCAACCCGGCGCGTTTCTACACGCGCTACGTGACCGGTCTGTATCGAATAGGCGAGCGGAGCTGTTACGTTACGCGCGGCATCGGGACGATCGGCCTGCCGGCACGCATTGGAGCTACCCCCGAGATTACTCTGATCCGGCTCAAGCGAGCCTGAGGGAGCCGCCGCAGCGACTTTCCGGTGATTTTCCGGTTGCATCGCATGCTTTCTTAATATATGCTTCGCGCTGCAAGTTCAAGGCGTGAAAAAGGAGAGGCGATGAGAAAACTATTGACGACGCTCGTTGTTGGCTTGGCGGTCACCGCGATGGGAGCGTTTGCCGCTGACAATTCCCTCGGAACGTGGAAACTCAATATGGAGAAGTCGAAGTTCACTCCCTCGGCCCCTGTCAAGAGCCTGACTTCGACGCGGGAAGCATCGGACGGCGGAGTGAAAGTGACGACCACCGGAGAGCGGGCGGATGGTACGCCGATCAACGCCAGTTACACGGCCAAATATGACGGCAAGGAATATCCCGTGACCGGCGCCCCATACGACACCATTGCCATCAAGAAGGCCAACGCCAACACTTACACGGCCAAGTTGAAAAACAAGGGTGACAAGTACAGCACCACCGCGCGATCCGTGATTTCGAAGGATGGCAAGACCATGACTACCACCAACAACGGCACGGACGGCAAAGGGGACCCGATCAGCTTCACGATGGTTTACGAGAAGCAGTAAGTTTAGAGCGCGGCCAATACCTCGGCGGCGTGGCCTTCGGGCTTTACCTTGGGGAAGATGTGTGCGATCTTGCCCTGCTCGTCGATGATGTAGGTGGTGCGCTCGACGCCCATCACCTTCTTGCCGTACATGTTCTTTTCCTTGAGCAGGCCGTAGTCGGTGGCGGCCTTCTTGTCGGCATCGGCCAACAGGGTGAAGTTGAGATCGAACTTGCTCTTAAATTTCGCCTGCGCGTTGGGCGTGTCGGGCGAGACGCCGACGACCAGCGCCTTCTTGGCGATCTCGCGATTGTCGCGAAATTCGCAGGCTTCGACGGTGCAGCCGGGCGTATCGGCGCGCGGGTAGAAATAGAGTACGATTTTCTGACCGCGGTGAGCGGCGAGGTCGAAATCTTCGCCGGTGTCGGTCTCCAAGAGAATGTTGGGTGCGGTTTGGCCTACTTCGATCATTTCTGCTCCGATGCCAGCTTGCGGCTGAGAATTTCATTGACGGTGGCGGGATTGGCCTGCCCGCGGGAGGCCTTCATGACCTGCCCGACGAGGAAGCCCGCCACGGCGGTTTTGCCGCCGCGATACTGCTCCACTTGTTTGGGGTTGGCGGCCAGCACGCCGTCAACAATTTTTTCGAGCGCGCCGGTGTCGCTGATCTGCTGCAACCCCTCGCGTTGCATGATGACTTGCGCGGTCTCGCCGGTCGCAAACATTTTGGTGAAGACCTCCTTGGCGAGCTTGGTCGAGAGCGCGCCGCTCGCGATCAGCTTCACCAATTCGCCCAGATTGGCCGCGGTGACCGGCGAGTCGCAGACATCTTTGCCGGCGGCGTTCAACAGGCCGTTGAGATCTCCCATGACCCAGTTCGCGGCGGTCTTGGGATCGCCCGAGGCGCGGGCGGCCGCCTCGAAGTAATCGGCTGTGGCGCGCGTTAGAGTCAGCACTTGCGCATCGTATTCGCGCAGGCCATACTCCTCGACGAAGCGTTTGCGCTTGGCCGCCGGAAGTTCCGGCATGGTGGAGCGAATCTCTTCGAGCCACTCGTGGCCGACTCGCAACGGGGCCAGGTCGGGCTCCGGGAAATAGCGGTAGTCGTGCGCCGATTCCTTGCTGCGCATGCTGACCGTTTCGCCCAGGTCAGGGTTGTACAACCGCGTCTCCTGGACCACGCGGCCGCCGCTTTCGATGAGCGCGATCTGGCGCAGGATTTCGTAATCGAGCGCCTGTTTCAGGAAGCGGAAAGAGTTCAGGTTCTTGACCTCGGCCTTGGTGCCGAACTTTTCGGCGCCGCGCAGGCGGACCGAGACGTTGGCGTCACAGCGCAGATGGCCCTTCTCCATGTCGCACGTGGAGATCTCGACGAACTGCAGCATCTGCTTAAGCTCGGTGAGGTAGGCGAAAGCCTCGTCGGAAGTGCGCATGTCGGGCTCGCTGACGATTTCGATGAGCGGCATGCCGCAGCGGTTGAGGTCGACGTAGGTGTACTTGGAGGAGTCCTTGAAGCCGTCGTGAATGCTTTTGCCGGCGTCGTCTTCCATGTGGACACGAGTGACGCCGATGCGGCGAATATCGGCGTCGACGCGAACATCGACGGAGCCGTGCTCGGCCAGCGGCTCATCGTATTGGGAAATCTGGTAGCCCTTGGGGAGATCCGGGTAGAAGTAGTTCTTGCGCGCGAAACGGGAGAGCGGGTTGACCCGGCAGTTAAGCGCGAGCGCGGCTTTGACGGCCAGTTCGACGGCTTCGCGGCTGAGTACCGGCAGAGCGCCGGGGAGCCCCAGGCAGACCGGGCAGACGTTAGTGTTGGGCGGCGCGCCGAAGCTAGTGGGACAGGAGCAAAAGATCTTGGAGCGCGTGGCCAGCTGGCAGTGCACTTCGAGCCCGATCACGGGCTCATATTTGGCGACCAGGTCGGCGGAGGGCGGTTCTAGAACAGCCGAGGACATCTTTTAAGATTAACGCGCCCGCGAACCCCGCCGAAAAGTGCTCTGGCTACAAATGCCTTTGTAGCCAGAGCACCTTTGAGTTTCATTTTGGAACGGGAAAAGTGCTCTGGCTACTAATGGGTTTGTAGCCAGAGCACCTTTCGGGGGCGTTTTGGGGTCCTTATCAATGGGTGGTTGGGGTGATAGAATTTGAGGCGCGCATGCGGACTATTTTGGTTTTCCTTCTCGCGCTTCCTTGCCTGGCTGCCGATTCGTTTGAGTTGTTGCCCCACCAAATCGTGCTGCGCGGACCCGAAGCGCGCCATCAGTTAGTCGCTGAGGCCACCCTCAACGACCATTCCGAAGATTGGACGCGGAGCGCGCAGTGGACCTCGTCCGCGCCCCAAATCGCCAGCGTCGACGCCACCGGCCTGATTACGCCGATGAGCGATGGCGCCGCCGTGGTCACCGCCGCGGCCAACGGCCACACGGCAACGGCCAAGGTGGAAGTGAAGGGCGTGAAGGAGAACTTCACCTGGAGCTTCCGCAATGACGTCATCCCGGTGATGACCAAGATGGGCTGTAACCAGGGCGCCTGCCATGGCGCGCTGGCCGGCAAGAACGGCTTTAAACTGACGCTGCGCGGTTACGATCCCGACGTGGATTATGACACTCTGACGCGGCAGTCTCTGGGACGCCGGGTGTCGCTTTCGGCGCCGTCGCACAGCCTGATCCTGCTGAAGCCGACGATGGCGATTCCCCATGGCGGCGGCAAACGCTTCGCCGTCAACTCGCTTGAATATCGCGTGATCTCCGAATGGATCGCGGCCGGCACGCCGCCGCCCGCCGAGACCGATCCCCGCGTTACCGCTCTCGAAGTCTACCCGGCGTCGGCCACGCTGAAGACCGGCGCGGAGCAGCAACTGGTGGTGCGCGCGCGCTATAGCGACGGCAATATTCGCGACGTCACGCGCTGGGTTAAGTTTGCGTCGAGCGACGAAGGCGTGGCCACGGTCGACGACATGGGTCACGTCAAGATGAATGGCAGCGGCGAGGCGGCCATCACCCTTTATTACGCGAGCCACGTGCTTTACTCGCGCCTGGCCGTGCCGTTCGCCAACCCGGTCGACCCCAAGGTCTATACCGAATTTGAACGCCACAACTATATCGACGATTTCATCCTCGCCAAGCTGAAGGCCCTGCGCATCGCCCCTTCGAAGCAGTGCGACGACGCCACCTTTATCCGGCGCGCCTACATCGATGCGGCCGGCATCCTGCCTTCGTCGGAAGAAGTCGAAACATTTCTGGCGGATCGCTCGCCGGCCAAACGCAGCAAGCTGATCGACGCGCTGCTCGAACGCGACGAGTACGTCGACTACTGGTCGTACAAATGGTCCGATCTGCTGCTGGTGTCCTCGCGCAAGCTGCAGCCTAACGCGATGCGCACCTTTTATAACTGGATCCACGACAGCGTGCAGCAGAACAAGCCGTGGGACGTGTTCGTGCGCGAGATCTTCACCGGCACCGGCGACACGCTGCAGAATGGCGCGCTGAACTATTTCGTGCTGCACAAAGACCCCACCGACCTGACCGAAAACATGACCCTGGCGTTCATGGGTCAGCGTTTGACGTGCGCGCGGTGCCACAATCATCCGCTGGAGAAGTGGACCCAGAAGCAGTACTTCCAGTTGGCCAACCTGTTCTCCCGGATCGGCCAGAAGAACGGCGACCAGCCGGGCGACGTGGTGATCTTCGCCAAGGCTTCGGGCGACATCAACCATCCGCGGCTGCTGCGGCCGCTGCCGCCCGCGCCGCTCGATGCCCCGGCGCTGTCGCTGACCTCCACGGTCGATCGCCGCCTGCCTTTCGCGGCGTGGCTGACCAGCCCCAACAACGCCTACTTCTCGCGCGCCATCGTGAATCGCATCTGGGGCAACTTTATGGGACGCGGTCTGGTGGACCCGATCGATGACGTGCGCGCGACGAACCCAGCTTCGAACGAAGAGCTCTTCGCGGCGCTGTCGAAAGATTTCGTGGCGCACCACTTCGATATGAAGTATCTGGTCCGGACCATCATGAACAGCGAGACGTACCAGCTTTCTTCGGACGCCAACGCGACCAACCAGAGCGACAACAAATACTACTCGAAGTACATCGTCAAACGGCTGCCGGCCGAAGTGCTGCTGGACGCCTTTTCGCAGGTTACCGGCGTGCCGACGAAGTTTGACGGCTACGCGCTGGGCACGCGCGCGCTGCAGCTGCCGGACACGCGCGTGAAGTCGCAGTTCCTGACCTCGTTCGGGCGGCCGAAACGCATATTGTGCGACGCGGCGGAGCGCTCCACGGTGCCCAGCATCGCGCAGGCGCTGCATGTGATCAACGGCGACACGCTGAACAAAAAGCTGAGCGCGCCCGACGGCTTTCCGGCGCTGGCGCTAAAGCTGGGGCTGTCGGATTCGCGGCTGCTCGACAACGTGTTCCTGTCGGCCTACAGCCGCTATCCATCGGCTGAAGAGAAGCAGCCGATGCTGGCTGCGCTGCAGGGCGCGCGGGTGCAAACGGGATCGTCCGAATTGCAGAAGGACGCACGTCAGAAGGCCATCGAAGATATGCTGTGGGCCATGCTGACGGGCAAGGAATTTCTGTTCAACCATTAATGCCCATGCGATGCTTACTTGTTTTTGCCGTTGCCGCGGCGGCGATGGCGGCGGATGCCCCTTCGTTGACGAAAGACGTGCAGCCCATCTTTGAAGCCAATTGCGCCGGATGCCACGCTACCAACGTCAAGATGGGCAGTCTCGATCTGGACAGCTACGCCACGATTCTGAAGGGCGGCAATCATGGCACGGTGGTGGTGCCGGGCAAGAGCGCGGAAAGCCGCTTGTATCTGATGATCTCAGGCAAGCTAACGCCGGCCATGCCGCTGGGCAACAAGCCGCTGGCGGCGGGCGACATCGAAACTATCCGGCGCTGGATTGACGCGGGGGCGCCGGCCCCGGCAGCGGGCGAGGAGAAGCCGCGCGCACGCGCCGGAATCCCGGATATACAGCCGAAACGCCCGGTGCACGCGCAAATCAACGCCCTGGCGTGGAGCAACGACGGCAAGCTGCTGGCGCTCGGCACTTATAAGGAAGTGCGGCTGGTGGACCCGGCCACGGGCGCCACGGTCGCGACCCTGAAGGGCCATGCCGAGCAGGTGCGCGCCGTCGCCTTTTCGGCCGACGGCAAGCTGCTGGCTGCCGCCGGGGGACTTCCGGCTCAGCGCGGCGAAGTCAAAATCTGGGATGTCGAGAACCGCAAAGAACTGCTGACTATCAAAGGCCACTCCGACTGCATCTACGCGGTGGCCTTTTCGCCCGACGGCAAAACGCTGGCGACATCCAGCTACGACAAGCTGATCTACGTGTGGGACACGAGCACCGGCGCCAAGCTGAAAACGCTGAAAGACCATATCGACGCCATCTATGCGCTGGCCTTTACGCCTGACGGCAAGCGGCTGGTCTCGGTCTCGGCCGACCGCGGCGTAAAAGTTTGGGATCCGGCGGCGGGCGAACGGCTCTACACCATGAGTGAACCGCTGGATGGCCTGAATGCCGTGGCCGTCGATTCCACCGGGCACTTTGTGGCGGCCGGCGGGCTCGACAAAACGCTGCGGATTTGGGAGCTGGGCGCGAAGGCGGGCAAGCTGGCGCGCTCCTTGATCGCGCATGAAGATGCCGTGCTGCAGGTTGCGTTTTCACCGGACGGCAAGCTGCTGATTTCGACCTCCGCCGATAAGACCGTGAAAGTGTTCAATGCCGCCGATCTTTCGGAAGTGAAGACGTATGCCAATCAGCCGGACTGGGTGCTGTCGCTGGCCGTGTCGCCGGACGGCAAGCGTTTCGCGTGCGGGCGGTTCGATGGCTCGCTGCAGTTTTACGATATGCCCGTACCGGCGTCGCACGTGGCTTTGAAATAAGGAAGGACTTCTATGCGCTTTTCGATTCTGCTGTTGGCTTGCGCGATGCCGGTGTGCGGGGCGAAAACGGATTGGCCCACCGGCAACCGCATCACGCCGCCGGTGATCGCTTCGGTATCGCCGCAGGGCGTGGCGCGCGGGGCGATGGTCGAGATGACCATCGAGGGACTGAACCTGGCCAACGCCACGCACGTGTATTTCAACCGCCCCGGCGTGACCGCGCGCATTCTGCGGACCAAGGAACTGCCCGACGTCGAAGACGTGCGGCTGGGTTCGAACGGCGGCGTGTCCACGGTTGATTTAGGTCCGCTGCCGCCGCGGCATCAGGTAACGCTGGAAGTGGAAGTGGCGCCGGACGCCCTGGTGGGTCCGGTGGACCTGCGGCTGCAAACGCCGCTCGGCACCACCACGATGGGACGCTTTCTGGTGGAACCCTACTACGGCGAGAGCCCGGACCGCGAGCCCAACAACACGGCGGAAGAGGCCTTCGAGACGTTTCTTCCGACGATTTTGGCGGGCGCCATTTCGAAGCCAGGCGATGTGGATTACTTCAAAGTTACGGGCCGCGCCGGTGAAGAAGTGGTCTTTGAGGACGCGGCTCGCAGCCTGGGATCGAAACTCGATCTGACGCTGCAGATCTTCGATCAGGACCAGAAGCTGCTGCAGCACTTTCACGAAGATGGCAGCCGCCCGGTGAACGCCTGGGCCTACAAGTTCCCGAAGAACGGCGCATACTTTCTGCGCATCAGCGATGCCCAGGAAGGCGGCAGCGCCAAACATTCTTACCGGATCCGCGCGGGCAAACTGCCGCTGGTGATTTCGCATTACCCGCTGGGTTTGCGCGAGGGCAGCGAGGCCAGCATTGCGCTCAATGGCTACAATCTGCACTCGAACAAGGTCACGCTGACTGGGAAGCCGACCTGGGACGATCCACTCGGCGTGACGTACCGCGCGCCCGCCGCATCCGGTTTGGCTTTCGACGAAGTCAAACTGGCGCTGGGCCATGACCCCGAGATCGAAGCCGAGGCACGCGAGGGCCAGATGCTGAAGGCGCCCGTAACGGTGAACGGGAAGCTTACGGCGGCGCACCACGATTTTCGATTTCACGCGGCCAAGGGCGAGCAAGTGCTGGTGGATGTAATGGCGGCGCGGTTGGGCTCGCGGCTGGACTCGCTACTCGAAGTGCTGGACAGCGCCGGCAAGCCGATTGAGCGCGCCACGGTGCGCGCGGTGCTCGAGACCTCCACCACGCTGTCAGATCGTGACTCAGCCTCGCGCGGCATCCGGCTCAACCAGCTGGCGCAGTTGGGAGTCAGCGATTATCTCATGATAGGCGGCGAGATCGACCGCATTGAAGCGCAACCGCGCGGGCCCGATGACGACTACCTCATGACCGGCTTCAATGGCCAGCGGCTCACCTATTTCGACACCACGGCCGAGGCGCATGCCGTCGACAAGCCGGTGTACAAGGTGCAAATTTTGCCGCCCGGCGCGAAGGTCGCGAGCAATGGGCTGCCCGTGGTGCACCTTACCTACCGCAATGACGACGGGGGTCCCGGCTACGGCAAAGATTCGCGATTGCACTTCACGGCGCCGGCGGACGGCGAATACATCGTGCGGCTGAGCGACGTGCGAGGCCTGAGCGGCGAGGATTTCCCGTACCGCTTGAGCCTGCGCCATGCCGAGCCGGACTACCGGCTTGCGGTGGCGCCGCGCAACCCCAACGTGCCGGCCGGCGGACGCATTCCGCTGACGGTGACGGCGGTGCGCATGGACGATTTCGACGGGCCCATCCCGGTCTCGCTCGACAAGCTGCCGGCCGGCCTGCATGCCACGTCCGCGGTGATTGAGCCGGGCCAGACCTCGACGACGCTGATTCTGAGCGCGGACGCCAACGCCAAGCTGGACGAGGCCGTGCCGTTGGTGGTGACCGACGGCAAAGGGCACGTCGCGAATCCGGAGGACCGGCTGAAGCTGATCGCGCTGATGCCCGCGGCGGATATTCAGATGACGGCGGCGCAGCAGGAGGTGGTGCTGGAGCCTGGCCAGCGCGCTAAAGTGCAGGTTTCGATCGAGCGCCAGAACGGCTTCGCCGGCCGCGTTCCCGTGGAAGTGTTGAACCTGCCGCCCAATGTGCGCGTGACTGACGTGGGGCTGAACGGCGTGTTGATCAACGAAACCGAGAGCCAGCGCAGCTTCACGCTGGAGGCCCTGCCCATTGCGGAACCGGTGGAACAGCCGCTGGTGCTGGCGGGAGCGATCGAGACGCGCGCGGGCGGGCAGCAGAACGCTTTTGCTTCAGCGCCTATTAAGCTGCGGATTAAGGCTTCGGAGAAGAAGCAGTTGTCGATGAAGGACTAGCGGCGCGCTTAAGCCTCGGTTGTGGACCAGGTCCGGCGGGCTCAAGCCCGCTGCAGGTTGAAACCTGCCCTACTATGTTTTTAGCACTGCTGCGGTTTTAAGGGTTATGCTTTGGCCGCGGCCATGCCTCGCCGGATGAATTCGATGCCCTCGAAGGCGATGGATTCGGGCGTGGGAGCGATGTCGCGCCAGATAGACGCCGCCGCCGATAGTTCGCCCAGCGAGAAGCCGAAGCTCTCGATCGTTAACCAGCCGTCGTAGCCGATCTGGCGCAGCGCTGAAAATACCTGGTGCCACGCGACGTGGCCCGTGCCGGGAATGCCGCGGTCGTTCTCGCAGGTGTGCACGTGCTTCAGATGACGGGCTACCGTGCGGTAGCCGTCGGCGATATTTTTCTCTTCGATGTTGGCGTGGAACGTATCGAACAGAATGCCGACGTTGGGGTGGTTGATCTCATCGCATAACCGCACGGCGTCTTCGGCGGTGTTCAGGAAATAGGTCTCGAAGCGGTTGAGCGGCTCGATCGCGATGTGCACGTTGTGCTGCGCCAGGGCCTGCCCGATGGCCTGGTAGCAATCGACCACGCGCTTCCACTCGTCGGGAGTGCGTCGTACGCCGGTCATCAAACCAACGGGAGAGTAGAGCGGACCGGCGATAATAGTGGCGCCTACTTCCGCGGCTTTGGCGGCGCACTCGCGCACGTGCTGCTGCGTGCGCTGCCGCACGCCGGCGTCGGCGGAGGTCATGTTCAAATCGCCGGTCAGAACCGAGCAGATGGTGCATTCGAGACCATTGTCCTGAAGGCCGCGGCGAATGCCGGCTGCGTCAAACTGCGCCGGGTGGAACATCGGCAGTTCCACGCCATCGAAGCCGGCGGCCTTGATTTTGGGCAGCAGCGGCAGGTGGCTCTGGTCGAAGTTGGCGGTCCAGATAAATACGTTGACTCCAAATTTCACGTGGTGACTCCTGGGGCGTCCGGATTGCCCGGCGCGAAGTGTTTCAGGATGACGAGATCCTCAATACCTTTATTTTCGATGGCGATGCCGCTTTGCGCGGCGCGTGACGATACAAAGAGCTCGTCACGTGTCATCTGGCCGTAGCGAATGTTGCCCGGAGCTTCCACTGCGAGCGGGCCGAATGTACCGTGGCCCTGCACCACCAGCGCGCCATACGCCGCGGCGTCGCGGATTTGCGCGGTTCGGCCGGGCGTTACGGTGAGCTCCTTGGCGCTGAAGTTTTGCGTGCCATAGACGATCCAGTTTGCGGTGTGCGCTTCGTCCTGCGTGCAGACCTCGGGCAGCCGAAAGCGCCGCGCGCGGAAATTGGCGTCGATGTTACTTTCCCAATCCAGCTGGCCCACGATGTAGTCGAGATCGTTCTGGTATTCGGGCAGAATGTCTTTGACCAGAGCCGACCACGGCATGGGGCGGCCCCAGACCATGCTTTGGAAGAAGCCGCCGACGTCGGAGTTGCGCTGCGGCTCGTAGGTGACGTAGGTGCCGGGCGCGTGCAGGATGCCGGGATCGATGATCCAGCCGGTGGCGGGCTGCAGGCGATAGGCGCGCGAGAAATTCAGAATGCCGTTGTCGCCCTGGTGCCAGCGGTGCAGACAGTCGACGACATCGGCAGGGCGCGTGGCCGGGTCGAGTCCGAAAAAGGTGTAGGGGAAGGCGTGCTCGATGCGGTTGTACTGGGGCGGGAAGTAGTAAGCTTCGGGCTTGCCGTGACGGCCGACGAGCGCCGCCTGTGCCTCGGACTGGTGCATGTGATGCGCGATCGGGACCGCGTTATCGAAGAGCTTGCAGAGCACCGGCCAAGGCTCGTCCAGATGCTCGATGGCGTCGCTCAGCAACTCGCGGCGGCCTTCGAATTCGTAGAAGCTCTGGCCTTCATGGGGCGCGGTGTCGGGTCCGTTCTGCGCCGTAGTGGTGGAGGCCAGCCAGCGCTCGTCGATGGCGCCGCGATGGGCGCCCAAGGCGTAGAGATCGCGCGGGTCCAGGCGCAGACGGCCGCCCGCGACCTGCAGCGCGCGGGGTACCCAAGTGGGCGCCAGGCGGAGAATGCCCTGGCCGGCGTCGAGCGCGGAAGGCAGCATCATTCAGCGATCCCTCTGCCTGTGGACAGCTGGATTTGTCATCAGTTCAGGTAAGTCTTCAGATCCGGATTCAGGAATTTCTGCATCTCGGGGTTCGAGAGCGATTCTCGCGTTACCAGGCGTGGCGGTAAGTTTTGGATCTTCTGGGGCGTGCCGCCGGCTAGCTTCCGGGCTGCCGCCATCACGGATTGGTAGCCCATCTGGAAGGGGTCCTGCACCACCAGCGAATCGATTATTCCGGCCTTCAGATCGTCGATCAGGCCCGGGCTGGAATCGAAACCGACCAGTTTTACGGAACTTTTGCGGCTCTTGAGGGCCTGCGCCGCGCCCACGCTGCTGGACTCGTTTGACGCAAAGAAAGCATTGAGATCGGGATACGCGGTCAGCATGTTTTCCGAGACCGACAGCGATTGCGCGAAGTCCGCGTTGCCGTAGCGCTTGTCGACAATCTGTATGCCGGGCGCGCGCTTCTGGATGGTGTCTTCAAAGCCCTTTTCGCGCGCCATGGTGGAGGCGGCGCCGACCTCTACCGCCACGATCGCTATCTTGCCCTTGCCGTTCAGGATCTGGATCATGCGCTCGGCGGCGGTGACACCGGCCTGGTAGTTGTCGGTCGCGACCTGCGCCACGAAATTGGGCGTGTCCACCGGCGAATCGAAGATGATGACCGGGATGCCCTCGCGCGTCGCCCGGTCGACGCTGCTGATCATTACGGTTTTATCGATGGGCGCCACCGCGATGGCGTCCACGTGCTGGTTGATCATGGCGTCGATGATCTGCAATTGGCCGTTGAAGTCGGTTTCGGTGGCGGGGCCGTTCCACAACACTTCATACTGCTTCTCACGGGCGGCCTTCACCGCGCCGGCATGCACCGACTGCCAGAAGAGGTGCGCCCGGCCTTTGGGGATCACGGCAATTCGCTTGGCGCTGGAGCGCTGGCACGAGAGCAGCGCCAAGGCCGAAACCGCAACGCAGACGGCACGTACCACCGGGCGGCTAACCACGAGTGCCGGCCGCCGCAATCTTATGGGGCTCGAGGGCGCCGGCTGCTCCGTGAACTAAAAAGTCTCTGCGCTGCATCAAGGGAAACTCCTGTCAGCGAATATCATATGCCGAAAAGATGTTCGTTTTTTGGAACAGGCGGGCTGGGGAGAGCAGCAGCGGACGTCGGAGTGCGCGTCTGACTTAGTATTATTTTGCTCACTTTTCTCTCAAGCCGCTTGACATTTGTAGCGCATTGTTCTGAAATCAGAACAGAACCGGGCGCGAGGAGCTTCACCGGATTCCTCTGGGGCGACTCAGGCTGCTATGCCTGAACACCGCAACTCCTCCCTCGAATCCGCCCGGTCCTACTTCTCTTTCGAAACTCTCCCTTCATATAAGAAAAAGCCCGGACGATTGTCCAGGCTCAAGGTGCGATTGGGGAGGGGTTTGGCGGAAATTTTAGGGAAGTTGCAAGGGGAATAGCTTAGTGCGGGATTGCGACAGCGGGGAAACAATCGCGTTTGCCTTGAGCCCAGTAAATCGAATCACGCTTCCTGCTTAGCACCTTGTTTGCCAAACTTGAATCGCGGCCGATGTGGGCGGTATATATTTCCACTCCGCCGTCTTCCGTGATAGAGTCGTTGACCCTGAGGTGCAACCCTGGCGTTGAATGATCCTGTTGTTTTGTTGGTGCAACCCGAGCAGACCTTGTACCACGCGGCGCTGGCCGACGCTGGTTTTGAAGTCCTGCCCGCGGAGGACGGGGAGCGCGCCATGGAAATCTGCGCCGATCCACAACAGCGGATCGATCTGGTTATTTGCCGCGTCATTCTAGACTCCCTGACCGGGCCGGAACTGGCGCAAAAAGTGAAAGGGCAGCGCAATGTGCCGATTCTGCTGGTCTCGAAATATCCGCGCGACGTAATCCGATCGGTGCGCGGCTTCTCCTTCGATCTGGAAGTTCTGGAAGAGCCCACGAATGAGGAGCTGGTCCAGCGCGCGCGCAAAGCCCTGCGGCGCGGCAAACGGAGCTGACCGCGACTATTGCGGCAGGGGCGCCGGCGGCCGCGAGACTTTGCCGCGAAACGCCTCGTCCAGCGAAATGTTGTTGTTGGCCAGCAACTGCCCGGTGGCGCGGTCGATCTCGACGCGGGCTTTGCTGTAGTTGCTGAGGGCGCTCACCTCAGCCGCCTGCGCGTTGGCCAGATCGCGCTGCACCAGAATCACCTGGAAAATGGTGGAGGCGCCCAAGTTCAGCTTCTTCTGCTCGGCATCGAGCGTCTGCTCTTGCAAGATGCGGGCTTTGACCGCCGCCTGGTACACGGCTCTCGCCTGACGCAATCCAATAATCGCGTTTTGCACATCCAGCCGCACCTGGTTCTGGAGCTTTTGCAAGGAGAGCTCCTGCTGCCGCAGGGTGTACTGGTCCAGGATGTAGTCGGCTTGCGCCGCACGGTTGCGCAACGGAATATTCAGTTGCACGCCGGCCGAATAGTTCGGAAAATTGTGTCCCAACAACTGGCTGAACAGCGTGCCGTAGCCGCCAATGAAATAGGGGTTCGCTACCGACGTGAAGCCCGGAATGTTGCTCTCGAGCGGGTTGGGCGTACCGACCAAAGCATTGTTCCCGATAGAGCCGAAGACATCCAGCGTAGGCAGCAGCTGGCTCTTGGAACCTTTCAAATTGATTCCGGCGTTGGTGATGTTAATGCGCTGCGAGGACACTTCGGGACGCGCTCGAAGCGCCTGCGCCACCATATCCTGGTACGGCTCGATGGGCTCCACGTCCGGGATGCGGATGCGGTCGGTGGGGATGATGTGGGCTTCGGCCAGGGTGGGGCTGGCCACGCCGTTTTTGCTCAGCACGTTCTTGAGAATGGTTTCCTGCTGCAGCACGCGCGTCTGCGACAGTATCAGGTCCTGTTGCGAACTGGCCACGGCGGCGTCGGCGCGCACAATCTCGATGGGCGCCATGGTCCCGATATCCACCTGGCGCTTGTTATCGTTAAAGAGCTTTTCGTTATAGGCCAGCGACTGTTGCTTCGACCGGACGTCGTCGTTGAACGAAACCAGGTCCCAGTAAAGATCCATGACATTGGCCACGGTGGCGATCACCTGCTGTTTGAATTGCAGGTCGGCGCCTTCGCGGTTGTTGCGCGCGATCCGGATGTTGCGGTTGTTCACCGCCACGCCAAAACCCTGCAGCAGATGCTGCGTAAAATTGAGCGTCAAGCTGCCCGACCGCGATGGATTGAAGTCCGAGCGCAGATTGTTCGAGCGGATATAGACGTCGCTGTAGCCCACGCTCACGGAGGTGCCGGTCAAAAAACCCTGAGTGTATTGCAGCTGCCCGATGTCGTTATTCAGGACGAAGGCGCTGGTGCCGGTGCCGAAGGTGCTGGTCTGGGGCGTCGAACTGTGGCCGAAGTTGAGCACGCCCTGAACGGCCGGATCCAGATTCGGGATGGTGGAACCGGTCTGCTGGATCAGCGCGCCGCTGGTGTTGCCAACGCTCGAAGCCTGCGAGGCCGCGCTGCTTGAAATGCCGACGTTGGCGCCGCTGCCCGCATTGGCGGCGCTGGCGCTTTGCGGCCCGTTCTGCACGGTAGGCGTGACGCCGCGCAGCGGGCCGCCCGATTTGGCGCGCAGGATGTTGGCGTCCGCGATGGCCGGGCTGATGCGCTGGATCTCAATGTCCAGATTGTTTTCGAGCGCCAGCGCGATGGCGTCATTAATCGAGAGATAGATGTTGCCGCCCTTCATCAACGCGTCCAGGCGATCGGAGTTGCCGAGATTGATGTCCGGGATGCGTGACGGCAGGTAATTGCGGTTGATGCCGGAGAAGCGCCCCTCGCTTTTGGCAACCGGCGTCTCGGGCAGCGGTGGATACACGGCCGTCCGCGCCGGTGCGTTCTGTGCCGGTGGCGTGGCTGTAGTTTGCGATGGAGCGGCCGCCTGCGGCAGCGCCGGCGGGCTCATCATCAACGCGGTACAAATTAACGCAAGAGTAGGCTGCAATCGGCACATATTGGGTTCTCTAAATGAAGCGTTACGGACGGGAGCGGGGTGACGTTCGAATTTTTCGAGCGCGGAATTTGCAATATTTTCTCAATGGTATAGTAGGCTCTCCGGTGCCGCAAGCAATCCTTTCGTTATTTGAGTCAACGGGCGCCTACCTCACAGGCCATTTTCGTCTTACCAGCGGACTCCACAGTCCCGAATACCTGCAATCGGCCCTGGTGCTGCAACATCCGCGTTACGCTGAACAGCTTGGCGCGAGCCTGGCGGCGGCACTTGTGGCTTTGACGGCGCCGGCGCGGATTGGTTTGGTGGCGGCTCCCGCGCTGGGCGGCTTGATCATCGGGCATGAGGTTGCGCGCGCCCTCGATGTTCCCTTCGTGTTCACCGAGCGCGGGGCTACCGGCGATATGCTGCTGCGCCGCGGCTTCCAGATCGAAGCCGGCATTAATGCCGTGGTCATAGAAGACGTCGTCACCACCGGCGGCAGCACGCGCGAAGTCATCGCAATCTTGAAAAATCTAGACGCGCACGTGCTTGCCGCCGGCTCCATTATCGACCGCAGCGACGGCCAGGCCGATGTCGGCGTGCCCCGCGCGGCTCTCGAAACCATGCGCGTCATCAGCTACGATCCGTCCAATTGCCCGCTGTGCCGGGAAGGCTCGACGGCCGTCAAGCCCGGATCGCGTAACTAAACTTCCGCATGTCCCGGCGGCTTCGTATTCGGCTGGCCTATGACGGCACGGACTTTCATGGCTGGCAGGTGCAGCCCGATCTGCCCACCATTCAGGGCTCGCTCGAAGAGATTCTCTCGGAGATAGAAGGCGCGCCGGTCAGCGTCGCGGGCTCCGGCCGCACCGATGCCGGCGTGCACGCCCTGGGACAGGTGGCGGCGTTCGCTCTCGCGAACCCGATTCCTCCCGACAACCTGCGGCGCGCCGTGAATCGTCTGCTGCCGCCCGCCATACGCGTGCTGTCGGCCGAAGAGGTGGACGCGGCGTTTCATCCACGCTTCGACGCTCTGGCGAAAACTTATGAGTACCGGCTGCACCGCGCGGAAACCTGCTCGCCCTTCCTGTGGCGCACGGTGCACCACTATCCGTATCCGCTGGATGTCGAGCGCATGAGGCAGCTAGCCGCGCTGCTCGAAGGGGAGCACGATTTCACGGCCTTCGCCGCCGCCGATGAGCGCGATGCCGAGGGCCGCTCGAAAGTGCGCACAATCTTTGCGTCGCGCGTTTTGCTGGAGGCCGAGACCCTGTGTTATCGCGTGCGCGGCAGCGGCTTTCTGAAACACATGGTGCGCAATGTGGCCGGCACTCTGGTCGAGGCAGGCAAGGGCAACCTCGACGCGAGCGGCCTGGCGGCGCTGCTGAGCGGGGCGCGCGGCAAGTGCGGGCCGACGCTGCCGGCCAAGGGCCTGACGCTGCTCTCGGTCGAGTACCCGCGCTAGTTCTGTTACGCTGGCAAGCGTGCCAAAGTTATATGATATTGA
This sequence comes from Bryobacterales bacterium, assembly GCA_003517725.1. Taxonomy (GTDB): domain Bacteria; phylum Acidobacteriota; class Terriglobia; order Bryobacterales; family Bryobacteraceae; genus DOZZ01. The sequence goes on from DOZZ01000080.1 coordinate 44,415, forward strand.
CCCCGGGCCGGAGAGCCCCGAAATTGTTCGCATGATTGTGGAGATCCCGCAGCACTCCGCGAACAAGTATGAATATGACGGCGAACTGGGCGTATTCCGGCTCGATCGCGCGCTCTACTCGCCCCTCCATTATCCCGGCGACTACGGCTTCATCCCCGGCACGCTGGCCGACGATCTGGATCCGGTGGATGTGCTGGTGCTGGTGCAGCAGCCCAGTTACCCCGGCGTGATGATCGAAGTGCGGCCCGTAGGCCTGCTCAACATGGTCGACAACGACGAGCGGGATCAAAAGATTTTGGCCGTTCCGAACCGCAACCCGCGCTACGACGAGATCCACACGATGGACCAGATCTTTCCGCACGTGCGGCGCGAGATCGAGCACTTCTTCGGCATCTACAAAGAGCTTGAGGGCAAGGTCACGGTGATGCAGGGCTGGGGCGGCCCGAAGGAGGCGCGTAAGGCGATTATGGAATCACGCCAGCGTTACCTGGATTCGAAGGCAATCCCCAGTCCCACCGCGAAGGAAGTGGCCGGCGACTAGCGCACTGGAACGCGAAAGAAAATCTGTTAGCGGTCTTTATCTTTTTCGCCGGGCTTGTAGAGGGACGGCGCTTTGCGCTTGGTCTTCTCTTCGGCGGCGGCCTTCTCGACCGCAGCCTTCTTTGCCGCCTTCTCCTTCGGCATCAGCAAGGCGTCACGTTCCTCTTTCTCCTTCTCCTCTTTGGCCTGCACCTCCGACGCCCGCTGCCCCAGGTCTCCCTGCGCCAGATCCAGACTGTCGGCCGTGCTGTCGATGGCCTGCTTCAACGTGAACTGGTAGCGCGCGTAATCCTTCGGATGCTTCTCGTCGAATTGCCGCAAATTCGCGAGGAATTTCTTCTCGGCCTCGGTCACCGCCGCCGTCCCAAGTTGTATGTCGAGCTTGCGCTTTAGCGCGTCATCCGACACCGTGTCGATGGCGTCGATGATCTTGCCGTATTCGTCCAAAAGATCGTGCACCGTCAGGGAGCGCCCGGTCTTTTCGCTCTTGAGTAGCTGGTCCACCTGGTCCAGGCGCTGGCGGGCGAACAGCACGTAGAGCTTCAGCCGCTCGTTGGGCTCCTGCACATCGCGCAACTGATTGACCTCGTCGGTGGTCAGAAAATCCTTTTGCGCGAAGGCCGGCTGCACGCAAAGCGCTGCGCATAACAGCAGCCCGGCTAGCGTTTTTTGCCCATAATGCCGGTGAGCCATTCGTCGTGCACCTCCTGGATGCGGTTCCGAACCGCTTCGATCATGGGGCGATCCGTTAAATCGACCGATTCCTGCCAGCCCTTTAATTTTCGCAGCAGATCGCGCGTGCGGGTCTCGGCATACTTAAAATTCTTGGGCTTGCGGCTGGGGTTCTGGTGCGTCTCGAGCAACGCTTCTTTGGCCAGTTCCACCGACTGCTGCACTTCCTGCAGATCGGCTGCCGCGGTTTCCAGCTGGCCGGCATCGAAATCGGCGCGCGAGCGCAGGTAGGCGGCGTCCGCGTTGGCGAGCGCCAGGCGACTGCGCTTCTCGAAATTAGGTTCGGCCCGCACGGTCGCCAGACTGGCGGGGG
>DOZZ01000080.1:46046-49619 GCA_003517725.1 Bryobacterales bacterium
CCGCCAGACGGGCGGCCCAGGCCGCGACCGCGACCGCGAACCACAGCCACACAAGTCCCAGGACCCTCATCGTTTGTTGATCTCCCTCTCGAGAATGCGAGCACGCTGCCGCGCCTGGAACTCTTCATCCGGAAAGTGTCCGCCGGCCGACGCCAAAAATTGGCGATAGCTGGCCAGCGCCGGTTCCAACTGCTTCAGCTTGTCGAGTGTGATGGCGCGCAGAAAATAATCCCCGGGCTTCTCCGCGCCCAGCGCTTTGACGCGGTCTAGCGCGGCCAGGCCGGCCAGGTAATCCTGATGCACCAGCAGCACCGCCGCCAGTTCGTTCCAGGCCTCGGCGGAATCCGGCTTGAGCTTGGTAGCGGCCAGGAATTGGTTGGCAGCCGGAATCAGCTGGCGTTGGTCGCGCAAGGCGCGCGCCAGCGCCATGTGGATGTCGAAATTGCCAGGGTTCTCGGCCACGGCTTTGCTCAGCATGGCAATTTGTTTGGCGGGCTCTTTGTTCTCGCGATAGGCCGCGGCCAGCGCCAGCCGGTTGGCTGCCGTGGGCGAGGCCGCGACAGCCTGTTCCAGCCTGGGAATGGCCGCTGCAAACTGGCGGCTCTCGATCAACAACTGGCCCAGGCGCTCCTGCGCGGCGGCATTCTCCGGAAAGCGTTGATAGATGGCGATGGCGGGCGCGCCCAGGTGGGCCTTCTCATATTCGGCCGCCAATTCGAGCGGTGCATCGCGATATTCGGGTTTCAGCGCGGCGGCCTTTTCAAAATGCTGCGCGCCTTCTTCCAGCTGGTTCGAGCGCGCCAGAGCCCGGCCCAGCCCCAGTTCCGCCGCGGCCGATTGCGGGTCAGCCTGGAGCGCCGCGCGAAACGCCTCGGCGGCAGCTCCGGCCATTTGCGCGCCGAGCCGCGCCTCGCCCAGGTAGTAGTTGGGGCGGAACTCGCGCGGCTTCTGCTGTTGGGCATCTTCGGCCAGCGGCAGTGCGGCGCTGAAATCTTTAGCGCGGACCAGTAGAATCGCCGCGTTCAGATCGGCCTGGTACAGATGCGGCTTCAGCTCCAAAGTTTTGCGGTACTCCCGCAGCGCATCGGCATCGCGCTTCGCCAGCGATAAAGCCAGCGCCAGCTGAAAGTGCGCGGCATAGTCGCCCGGAGCCGCGGTTACGGCCTGTTCCAAAAGCGGCACCGCGTCGGCCGGATGATTCTGCTCGAGCGCCTGCCGCCCCCGCTCGAGATAATCCGGCGTCTGCATCCAAAATAGGAGACAGACCACACCGAGCCACATAACTTAAGTCTAACGTGAACCCCAAACGCCAGAGCTGATGCGCCCGGAGCGTTCCAGCCAGTGCCGCAGCATGCGCGTGCAGCCCACGGCCTCGGGGTTGCCGCGCAGTTCCTCCAGCGTGAAGCGCATTTTACGTCCCCAGTTGGGGTACTGCCAGGTGCTGCCGGGCAGGTTCTGCTGGTGCGGCTCGCGCGTCAGATCCTCCTGATTCACCACCAGCAGCGCGGCCGGCGTAATCGCGAGAAAGCCGATCACGGCCTGGTGCAGCTCCGGCGTCAGATCGGCGATGTCGGTGGCATCGGTGGCATAGCCCGGCGGCAGCAGCCCGGCGCGGTGCAGCACGTCCAGCATCTTCTGCTTCTGGGCCGTGCGGCTGCGCCATTGCTGCTGGTAGGCGCCCTCAGCCACCAGGTCTGCCTCGCGTCTCGCCTCGATGTCGCGGCCGGTCCAAAAGCCCGCCACCGTCGGCAGGTCGTGCGTCGCGGTGCACACCAGCGCCTGCTGCGGATACTCGTGCGGCAGGCGGAACTGCCCGTCATGCGTATGCTCGAAAAAGAACACGCGGTAGCTGTAGATGCCAAAGCGCTCCAGCGTCTCGCGGATATAAGGCTCCACGGTCCCGAGATCTTCGCCGATCACCAGAAATTTGTGGCGGACGCTTTCGAGCGCCAGAATGCGGATCAGATCGTCGGCGCGGTCGCGCACGTAAGCGCCGTTGGCGGCATCGGTAGCGTCGGGGATCCAGTAGAGCCGGAAGAAACGCATCACATGATCGATGCGCAGAGCGCCGCCGTGGCGCGCGGTGCGGCGAATGGTCTCGGCAAACAAGCAGTAGCCGTCCTCGCGGTGGCGCTCGGTGTTGGGCGGTGGAAAGGCCCAGTCCTGACCGTCGGGTGAAAAATCGTCCGGAGGAGACCCGACGCGGCATCCAGCCGCGAAAAACTCGCGGTGCGCCCACAGATCCGAACCGAAACGGTCGGTCGCCAGGGCCAGGTCGTGATACAGGCCGATGGGCATGCCGGCGGCGCGGGCGTGCTGCTGCGCGGCTTCCAACTGCTGGTCGAGCAGCCACTGCGTGTAGCAGTAGAAGAGCACGCGCCGCCACGATTTTTGCTGAAAGCGCCGCGTGGCCTCGGAAGCCGGGTCTTGATACTCGGCGGGCCATTGGGTCCACAGCCAAACGTCGGGCTGCCGGCTATGGATGCTCTCATCGAGCGCGCAGTAGGTGGCGAAACGCAGCAACAGGTCGCCCTCGGCCGCGACATAGTTCCGAAAGGCCTGGGCGCGCGGCGTGCGCTGGTGGTACTCGCGCAGGAATTGGCAAAAGGCCAGCTTCAGAAAACGCAGCTTGAGCGCGGCCACGCGTTCGTATTCAACGTGCGGCGACTGGCGCAGTGCCTCGGCTTCGCGCTGGGTTTCGCCGGTGTTCCAGGCGGCCCGGGCGCGGCGCGAGCACTGAAAATCCTCCACCGCCTCCACGTCGATATAGAGCAGGTTACGGAAGAAGATGCTGTTTGGCAGATACGGGCTGGTGTTGTACGGACGCCGGTTGTGGATGGCGTGCAGCGGGTTCAACGCCAGGTAAGCGACGCCCAGTTCCGCCGCCCAGTCGATCATGGCGCGCAAATCGGTAGTGTCGCCACAACCCCAATTGCGGCTGGAGCGCAGGCCATACAGCGAAATACAGAGACCCGCCGTTTTCGCGCCGCCCTGCATGGCCGCGGGCCGGTAGGCACGGTCTGGCGCGACGATCAGCCGCATTTTGGCTTGACGCGTGCCGACAGCAAGGTGCAACACGTGGTAACCCAGCGGCAGCGGGCCGGCTATCGTGATGGAGCGCCGCACCAGGGCCGCTCCGTCCACGGTTTCGGTCGCTTCCACGGGCAACGCCGTCAGATCGAACTCGAAGCGCCGCTCGGAGCCATCCTCGAAGTGCAGTTCCGCGATTGCCGAGGGCGCTTCGATCGGGCAGCAAACGGAGATCGGCACGGACGCGTCGTGCACCCCCGCCACGATAACCGGCGGCAGCATGCGGCGCCATTCGCCGCACTGCCGCTCGCGCCATGATTGTTCCAACTGCTCCGCCGTCCCGCAACTCAGCCCGAGCGACGCCAGGATGGCTTTGCTGGTGTCGAGCGAGGTGACGTGGTGGTGTCCAAAAATATCCCAGAACTCGCGCTCGATGCCGCACAGGCCGGCCGCGCGCTGCACGGAATCTTCATAGGCTTCAAAAGGCATGACTGGGAGGGGGCGAGGTTTCAGTTTAGCAAGGGGCTTCGTGCGAAAATCGAA
>DOZZ01000080.1:49807-56891 GCA_003517725.1 Bryobacterales bacterium
AACTCCATCTGGCCCATGTCGTTCGGACTGGCCTGCTGCGCTATCGAGATGATGTCGATGAGCGCCTCGCGTTTCGATATCTCGCGTTTCGGCGCCGAGGTGTTTCGCGGCTCACCGCGGCAATCGGATTTGATGATCATCGCCGGCCGGCTCTCAAACAAGATGGCGCCCGTGGTGCGGCACCTCTACGAACAGATGCCCGAACCCAAATGGGTGATCTCGATGGGAGCTTGCGCGACGTCGACCGGCGTGTTTAACAATTACGCGCTGATCCCGGTGAACCAGGTGATCCCGGTGGATGTGTTCGTGCCTGGGTGTCCGCCGCGTCCAGAGCAGCTGATTCACGCCATTATGATGCTGCAGGAGAAGATTCAGAACGAAACCGGGACCCTGCGGAATGTGCTGAACCGGGCTTAGGCGCAGAGTTCTGCGGACTTGGCCGGCTGAAGCCGGCTGCAGGTTGAAACCTGCCCCACACTTAGGAAGCGATCGAGAGGCCGTCCACCGCGGGCGGCATTGCCGTCGTTCCTAGCCACTCGCGCAATTGCGGCAGTGCCGCGCGCGCCGCCGCTTCCCCGGCTGCCACCAGTTGCGATGCGTGCTGAAAGCCGTTCCAGCCGATGTGGTCGACCGGGGGCGTCACTACCAGATCGGAGTGTTTGCGCCAGGAATCTTCCGTGCGCAACTGCAGAATCTGGAAACAGCGGTTTACTACACCGGCTACATTAGTTGGCTCCGTCAGGTCCTCGTAAGGCAGCGAGATCGAGAGCACGTGGTTGGCTCCCATGTGCCGCGCGGCCGCCGCCGGCACCTCCATGGCGATCGCACCATCGGTGAGCAATTGACCCTGAAACGCCACCGGCTGGAACAACCCGGGAAACGAGCAGCTGGCGCGAATGGGCGTGGTGACGTCGCCGTGCTTGCAGAACAGCATGGCTTCGCCGCTCTTCAAATCCGTTGCGACGATGCCCAGCGGCACTTGCATCTCTTCAAAACGGTAGACTTTCAGCAGCTTATGCAGAAAGGCGTTCATGCGCTCGGTATGCATCAAACCCAAGCGGCACAAGCTGAAAAAGGCGAAATCGTAGAGGCGCATATGGGACGCGACTGCCGCGATTTCAGCCGCGGGACGCCCGCTGGCCCAAGCCGCCGCCACAATGGACCCGGCGCTCACGCCCGCGATGCAATGCAGAGGAATGTGCTCCTCTTCGAGCACCTTCATCACGCCGATATGAGCAATGCCGCGGGCGAAGCCTCCGCCGAGCGCCAGGCCTATGCGAACCGGGGGCGCCACGATGGGCGTGGGCTTCGCGCGCCGCCTTTTTTTCGGTGCAGGTCCCATTTCCGAGCCCTTTATCCTGGGCGCGTCAACCTTTGAGCGCGCCGGTTGTTCTACCATCAACTTTGAATGCGCAAGTTCGTATCCAAATCGTTAGCTGTTCTACTATACGTTGTAATACTCTTTCCGGTTGCGTCCCCCGCCCAGCGTGTTTGGAGCGGCGCCCCCGACCTGAAGCAATCGCTCGACCGGCTGCGGGTGCTGGGCAGCGTGCTCATGATCGGCGCCCACCCGGACGATGAGAACACCGCGACGCTAGCCTATTTCGCGCGCGGCCGGCATCTGGAAACCGCCTATCTATCGGCCACGCGCGGCGAAGGCGGCCAGAACCTGATCGGCTCCGAGCAGGGCGCGCTGCTAGGCGTGATCCGCACGCAGGAGCTGCTGGCGGCCCGCCGGATCGATGGCGCGCAACAGTTCTTTACCCGGGCTATCGACTTCGGCTTCTCGAAGACGGCCGCCGAAACGCTGGAAAAGTGGGGACATGACGCGATTCTGTCGGACATGGTCTGGGTCATACGGCGCTACCAGCCGGACGTCGTGATCCTGCGCTTTTCGGGCACGCCGCGTGACGGCCACGGGCAGCACCAGGCCTCCGCCATCCTGGGCAAAGAGGCATATGAGGCGGCGGGCGACCCGGCGCGCTTCCCGGAACAGCTCAGCACCGTGAAGGTGTGGCATGCGCGGCGTCTGGTCTGGAACTCCTTCGCCTTCACGAAAGAGCAGCAGCAGGAGGCGGCCAAAGCGCCGCACCGCATCTCTGTCGACGCCGGCGCCTACAACCCGGTACTAGGACTCTCGTATACCGAGATTGCCGGCATCAGCCGCAGCCAGCACCGCAGCCAGGGTATGGGCGCGCCCCAAAATCGCGGGCCGTCGCTGGATTACTTTCAGCCGGTCTCGGGCGAGATCGCGGAGCACGATTTGTTCGACGGCATCGACACCACCTGGAACCGCTTGCCGGGCGGGGCGCGCATCGGCCAACTGCTGGACCGAGCGGACGCCGAGTTCCAGCTCGACGCCCCCGAAAAAATCTTGCCGCTGCTGGCCGAAGCGCGCCGCCTGATGGCCCCAGCCAGCGATAACTTGTGGGTCCAGCGCAAAATGTCGGAATTGGACGAAGCCATGGTCGAATGCGCCGGCCTGTTCCTGGATGCCACGGTGGACCGTTACCGCGCCGCTCCGGGAACTAAGGTGACCGTGCAGGTCACGGCTTTAAATCGTTCGTCGGCAGCCGTGAAGGTGGCGGGCGTGAAGCTGCTGGGCGCCGGGGCCGACCGCGCGCTCGACCTCTGCGCGCCGGGTACGGCACTGGCCAACAATAAGCCCACGGCCAAGAGCATCGAGCTCGCGCTGCCATCCGATCTGCCGGAGTCGCAGCCCTTCTGGCTGGTGCAGGCGCCCGAGCACAACCGCTACGTGATTCCGGATCGCAATCTGATCGGCCGTCCCGATACGCTGCCCGTAATGCGAGTGGTCTTCGATATCGAGGTGGACGGAACGCCGCTCTCGATCACACGCCCCGTGCTGCACCGCTATGTCGATCGCGTGCGGGGCGAGTTGACGCGGCCCTTCGAGGTTGTGCCGCCCGTAACGGCCGAACTGCCGGTGCGGAGTGAAGTGCTGCCGGCGCAGGCGACTCGGCCCGTAGAGGTGACGCTGCACGCCAACCAGGAAAATCTGCGAGGCGAGCTGCGCTTGACGGCCGGCCCCGGCTGGAGCGTCACGCCGCCGACGCTGCCGTTCAGTCTTCCAAAGAATGGCGACGCGCTCGAACTCACCTTCGGCGTCACGCCAACGGGCGCGTCTCCCCCCACCATGCTGCACGCCGCCGCGATGGTGGGCGGACGCGAAGTCTCGAGTTCGATGCGCTCGCTCGAATACGAGCACATTCCGCCGCAGGTGGTGTTCTCACCGTCGAGCAGCGACCTGAAGCTCGCGCCGCTCTCGGTACTGGCCCGGCACGTGGGCTACGTAATGGGCGCCGGGGATGAGGAACCCGCGGCCATTCGCCAGATGGGCTGCGACGTGACCCTGCTGGCCGCCGACGACCTGGCCAACGGCGATCTGTCGCACTACGACGCCATCGTCACCGGCGTGCGCGCCTACAATCTGCGCAACGACCTGCGCGCCAACCAGGATCGCCTGCTGCAGTACGTGAAGGAGGGCGGCACGCTCATCGTGCAATACAACGTAGCCGAGGACCCGCGCTTCCGCCGCGGCGCTCCGGTCACGCTCGATCACCTGGGGCCTTATCCGTTTTCGGTCAACCGCGACCGCGTGACCGTGGAGGAGGCGCCGGTGGAATTTCTGAGCGCCACCAACCCGCTGCTGAGCAAGCCCAACCCGATCACCGCCAAAGATTTCGAAGGCTGGGTGCAGGAGCGCGGCCTTTACTTCGCCGATAAATGGGATCCGCGCTACCAGACCGTAATTGAATCACACGATCCGGGCGAGAAGCCCAAGCCCGGCGGCATGCTTTATACGCGCTACGGCAAAGGCGTCTATGTCTTCACCGCCTACGCCTGGTTCCGGCAGTTGCCCGCTGGCGTGCCGGGAGCGTACCGCCTGTTTGCGAATCTGCTGAGCGCCGGAAAGACGCAATAGCGCAGCCTCGAACAGTAGGGTTAGTGCGCGTAACTGGCGTACTGATCAGCGATCTTGGCCTGCTGCGCGCTGCCCGGGTGGATCACCACGCGATACCGGAAGTGCAGCGTCTCGCCTGGCTTTAGTTGTAGTGAGCCGTCCTGGCTTTTGTCCCCCGTGAAGGACTTGACGCCGAAGATGTTGGCGGCGAAAAGCCCGTAGTCGCGCGCGTGCCAATAAGTGGGATGGCGCGGGTTATCGGGATTGTCGAAGATCGCGACGCCTAGTTGCTTGCCCCCGGTCTCGCCGCTGAAATCGACCCAGTTGCTGCGCTTGCCCCAGACCTGCTTCTCGCCGTGGGCACCCTCGGCATTGGTCATCACCAGCGTGCGCTTGGGCTCGGTGGGCTGGCCCTTCTGCCCCGGTGCTTCGAGCCATGGCGCCAGGCGCATCCCGAAGACGCCGTCTTTGTCATCGCCGAACGTCACCGGCTTCAGAGCCTTCAGCAGAATGTCGAAGTCGAGAACGCGCTGTTCTCCATCGGCCGTGAACACCATCTTGCGCGACTCATGCAGCAGCGGCGTGCCGCCTGGCTCGCGCCATTCCATTTCGGCGTCGATCTCACCCGATTTTTTGCCGCTCTTGAGCTTGCTGATCCGCAACACCGCAATGGTGCCCATGTTGGTTTTCTTGTAGGTGGGTTCGTTGTTCCAGAAATCGAAGCCGTTGACGTTGCTGTGCGCGAACCACAGGCCGCGATGGTGGCGGTGGTCGGTGCTTTCGCCCGGCACGTTTTGCATGGGGAAGCCGCGCGTGATGATGGTGCCGTCGGCCGCGCGCAGCGGGTACAGATACGGCTTCATGGCCTCCGGCGTGTAGACAAACGTGGAGCAGGGCTGACCGTTGATTGTGATTTCTACTTTGTGGTCGGCCTGTTTAACTTGGACCTGGCCGGGCAGGGGAGCACAGACCGCCAGCATGGCGGCCAAACAGAGCTTTCGCATGCGTTCCAGTGTACTCGCAGACTGCCCGGCCGCGTGCCTATTGGCCTTTCTTGTGAGCTTCCTGCTTGTGGTGTTTCATCACGGTGCGCGCCGCCACTTCCTTGGCCCGCTTACCGTAGCGTCCGGATTTTTCAGCGCTCTCTTTGATGTGTTCGTATTCCCGTTGTTCTTTGGAACCGACGCCTCTCAAATGTTTGCTGCCTGGCATGAAAGCCTCCGGCTATTATTTCCTGCAAAAAGGTTGCCAGTTATCAAGGCGTTAACGCTTGTCGCGCGGCGCGCACACGGCGGTCTGCTTCGAAAGCAGTGGGCGCGGTGGCGGTCAGGTGGCCCATCTTGCGGCCGGGGCGCGCGGCCAGCTTGCCGTAGAGATGCAGCTTGATCTCGGGCAGCGCGCAGACCGCGGCCCAACGTGGTTCGGCGCCATTCCACAGGTCGCCCAGCAGGTTCGCCATGGCCGCCGCGCGATAGCGTTCGGTCGACCCCAGCGGCAGCCCGCACACCGCGCGCAACTGCTGCTCGAACTGGCTTGTGATGCAGGAATCGATGGTGAGATGGCCGGAGTTGTGGGGCCGCGGCGCGAGTTCGTTGATCAGCAGGCGTCCGTCGCGGGTGACGAAGAACTCGACGCACAGTACGCCGGTGACGTCGAGCGCGTCGAGCACTGCGGCCGCGATCTCGACTGCTTCGCGCTCCAGATCAGGGGGCACGCCGGAGGGCGCGGACGAGACATCGAGGATGCCCGCGGCATGCTGATTGCGGATGGCGCCGTAATGCGCGAATTCGCCCGAAGCCCCGCGCGCCGCCACTACCGAGAGCTCCATCTCGTAATCGACCATGGCTTCGAGCACGGCTTCGTCCGATTGCAGAACGTTCCAGGCATCGGCGCAGTCGGCGCCGGGCGCGAGGCGCACTTGCCCCTTGCCGTCGTAGCCGAAGCCGGCAGTCTTCAGGATCGCCGGGCCGAAGCCGTCAAACGCCCGATGTAGTTGCTCCGCCGAGCAGACGGCGGCAAAGCGGGTAACCGGAAAGCCGCGCGAGGCCAGGAAATTCTTCTCGCGCAGACGGTTCTGCGTGATGTGCAGCACCTCGCCACGCGGGCGCACGGGCACGCACGCGGCGGCGGCTTCGGCCGTGGCGGCCGGCACATTCTCGAACTCGAAGGTCACGACGTCGACGGCCTGCGCGAAGCGCGTCACAGCGTCCAGATCCTCATAGGGCGCGTTGATCTCGACGTCGGCCACCTGTCCCGTAGGCGTGTCGGAATCGGGCGAAAAGGTGTGGACGCGATAGCCCATGCGGCGCGCCGCCAGGGTGAACATGCGCCCCAGTTGCCCGCTGCCCAGTACACCGATGACGGCGCCCGGCAGAATGACGGGGCTCAATCGAGCTTCTCGTTCAGCACGCGGTCGCGCTGCCGTTCGCGGAACTGGTGCAGCCGCGCGCGCAGGTGCGGCTGCTTAGCCGAAAGAATCGACACCGCCAGCAAGCCCGCGTTGCGCGCGCCGGCCACGCCGATCGAGAGCGTGGCTACTGGCACGCCCGCGGGCATCTGCACGATCGACAGCAGCGAGTCCATGCCGCGCAGCGCTTTACTTTCGACCGGCACGCCCAGCACCGGCAGCACGGTGTGCGCCGCCACCATGCCGGGCAGATGCGCCGCGCCGCCCGCGCCCGCGATGATCACTTCGATGCCTCGCCCCTCGGCCTGTTGCGCGAACTGCGTCATGTAATCCGGCGTGCGGTGCGCCGAGACCACCTTGGCCTCAAACGGCACGCCGAACTCGGTCAGCACTTCGCAGGCGGCCCGCATGGTCTCCCAATCGGAGCGGCCGCCCATCACCACGGCGACCAGCGGAGCCGGCGTTTCGGGCATCTATTGCCCCTGCGCCAGCGTGTAGCCCGCGGCGCCGTCGAAGGTGCGCAGCGTCTCGACCTTGACAATATCGTGGCCCGCGGCCGCGACCTTCTGCAACAGCGCCAGCACTTCTTCCTGCGTGGTCGAGGCGCCGCCGGCTTTCAGAAAGCGGCAGCGATAGTTGTCGGTGACGAACGTCTCGCTCATATAGTTGGGCCAGATGGCGGTGCCGCGGTTCGACATCATCTGGAGCGTCAGCCCGGCATGCGTGATCGGCTTCAGCTTATCGCCGAACTC
>DOZZ01000080.1:57033-72181 GCA_003517725.1 Bryobacterales bacterium
TTGTGCACGCGCTCGGCGGCCTGTATCTGGCCGATGTGCACCAGCATCATCACGCCGCCCAGCAGCAGGCCCGAGGGATTTGCCAGGTTCTGTCCCGCGCGGCGCGGGGCGGAGCCATGAATCGCTTCGAACATGGAGCAGTGCACGCCCACGTTGGCCGAACCCGCGAGGCCCACGGAGCCGGCAATCTGCGCCGCGACGTCCGACAGAATATCGCCATACAAATTGGGCATCACGATCACATCGAAGGCCTCCGGCGTATCGGCCATCTTGGCCGCGCCGATGTCCACGATCCAGTGCTCGTTGACGATGTCGGGATATTCCGCGGCGATCTCATCGAAGACCTTGTGGAACAGGCCGTCGGTCATCTTCATGATGTTGTCTTTGGTGAAGCAGGTGACCTTTTTGCGATTGTTGCCGCGCGCGTATTCGAACGCGAAGCGCACAATCTTCTCGCAGCCGGGCCGCGAGATCAGCTTAAGGCACTGCATCACCTGATCGCTCAGCCGGTACTCGATGCCAGCGTAGAGATCCTCTTCGTTTTCGCGCACGATCACGACGTCCATCACGGGGTGCTTGGTGTGCACAAACGGATGGTAGGAGACGCAGGGCCGCACGTTGGCATAGAGGCCCAGGCGCTTGCGCGTCGTGACATTGAGGCTCTTGAAACCGCCGCCCTGGGGCGTGGTAATCGGTGCCTTTAGGAAGACTTTGGTGCGGCGCAGAGACTCCCACGCGCTCGGCGCGATGCCGGCGCTGTTGCCGGACAGGTAAACCTTCTCGCCGATCTCGATGGTTTCGATTTCGAGTTGGGCGCCGCCGGTCTCCAGAATGCGGAGCGTGGCGTCCATAATTTCAGGACCGATGCCGTCTCCGTGCGCAACCGTGATAGGGGTTTTGGAATTTGCCATGGGAATTCATCAGCATATCAAAGGGGTGGGCGAGGCCCGGTCAGGTGGTCAGATCGCCGTCCGCAATTCGCCTGGATGCGCTCGGCATTAATTGTGATCCCGGTATAGACTCTCGCGGGAAAATGCCTCATCGGGAAGCAACGGGATCTTGTGCGAAAACTGCGCAAGCTCCTGCAGCGTCTGGGCAAGCGTGGTTTCGCTAAACTCCGTCAGTTCGGCTGGAACATGGGCCGCGAGTTCCAGCAGACTAGCGGCGTAGTCACCAATCTCAACGCCACTAGCCGCGGCTTGGCGACTCAGTTCCTGATGAACCTCGGGCTTGATATCAATCAAGATCCTCACTGAAATGTGGACCTCCCTTTCGTGCAGTGCCTGTAGTTTCAATATAGTCACTCAACTTGTCATGTCAAACCATGTGTACTGGGCCCGGCTCGCGCAAGTTCATAAAAAATTTAACGCTGCTCACTAGGACTATTCAGAGGGGACAAAGCTCCTTTTTCACGGCAAAGCCGCGAAAAAAAACCGCTATGTCCGCGAGTGGCTTTGGCGCGCATTGAATTTCGTGACCTAAATGCTTTGAAATTTGCCGTCTGTTTATTGCCTTTAAAGAGTAGAATAGGCTCACTCGATTTCGGAGGACTCTTTACGGAAAACGGTTTCGGCCGCTACAAACTACAGCTCGGATTAGCCGGTCTGTTGGTGACAGCCGGAATCCTCTATCGTGGCGCGGCTTCGACTGAAACTCCCGCCGCGCAAGCACCACCGTCGTCGCTGGCCCAGGCCCCGGCGCCCGACCAAGGGCCGCTCCCCGCGATCTGCCGGTATTATGCCATCGAGCCATCCAAGTGCCCAAACGATTTGCCGCAGTTTCAAGCGCTGCTCGCCGGCGTTCCCAACCCCGAGCAAACGCACCTGGCGCTGTATCTGGACCGCGCGCTACAGAGTATGGTCGCCGCGGCTCAGGACGAAAGCTACTCGCTCGCGACCTACTGGCTGCCCTGGGATCCCGCGGCCCAAAAATTGGAGCCGGACGCCGAAAAACGCGCCCGGCAGATTGAAGCGCGGCAGCGCCTGGAACCCCTTCCCGGCGTTTTGTATTTCACGCCCAACCCCGGTAAATCCGGCCCGCCCCTGGCTATTTTTCTGATCGCCGAGACGCCTACCTCCGGAGTCGACAAGTTTGCTTTCCGAAAGGCTCTCTCGTATCTGAAACCCGGCGAAAAGGCCTCGCCGCTACAGCACCGCGGGCAAACCGGCGCCCCTGGCAGCATCGAGTTCCTCGGCCCGTTTTTCTCTGGCTCCCTGCCGTCGCTGAAGGACTTGATCGAGCCCGGATACCGCTATGAAGTGATTAGCGGATCGGTGAGCGACCATGCCACGGCCCAGAAAGTTTTCGCCGGAACGAGCGTCACGTTCAGCTCCACTTTGCAGGACGATCACCTGGCCGCCGGACGCTTTCTGCACTATCTGCGCGCCAACCTTTCCGACTCCGACGGGCCCGTCGCCATTCTCTCCGAGACCGGCACCACCTATGGCGATGTTCTGAAAGGCAGCAAGGGCGGCGTGCTGAGCCTGCGCTATCCCCGCGAAGTCTCGCGCATTCGCAACGCTTATAAAGAAAGAGGACTGGCCCGGAGCGACGCCAATACCAACCCCGTGCAGCAGGGCTTGCCGCTGGTGCTGCGCGATGAAGAAGGCGGACGCGATAGCATTCCGTCCTTTTCGCCGCAGCAGAGCCCTGTCTCGCAGGAGGCCGTGTTGATGAGTATCGCCGACACCCTGCGGCGCGAGCACGTGCACTACGCCGGACTGATTGCCACCGACGTGCTCGACCTTCTGTTTCTGAGCCGCTTTCTGCGCATCGCCTGCCCCGACGTGCGCATTTTTCTGTTCGACGCGGATCTGCTCTTCATCCGCGGCCTGGACACCGCGCCATTCGAAGGTATCTTGAGCATCAGCACGTATCCTTTGTTCAGCCGCAATCAACTTTGGACTCAGGAACAGCGGACCGGCATGCCGCCCCGCCGCTTTCTGTTCCCCAGCGCCGACGCGCAGGGCGTCTACAATGCCGCGCGCGCCCTGATCGGTCCGCAGACCGCCAGCCTGGCTCGCGAGTGTCACGAAAATGCCAACCATAGCGAGCCTTTTCTGGAGTACGCGCCCCCCGACGGCGGCCGCGAGCCGCCCGTGTGGCTCAACGCGATCGGCCGGGATGGGTTTTGGCCCGTCGCGCTGCTCGAACCCGAAAAGGGCGAGATCAGCTCGCTGTACTCGAGCTGGTGCCTGGATCGACACAAATCGGGAGTACAGGAGGAGCCCCCGTCGCCGTTGTGGCAGTTCGTCTTCGTGCTGCTGCAATGCGTGTCGCTGCTGCACCTGCTGCTGCTGGCTCTGGCCAATGATCGACGCGCCGAAGCGTGGCTAAAGAAGAAGCGTCTGCCTTACTTCTGGTTCGAGTATTACCAGGTCCGGTATATCGCGGGCCTCGGCTCTGTCCGCTGTTTCTACCTTCTGCTAGCCACCCTGTCGGTGCTGGCTCTGCAGAGCCTGCTGATCGCGCCCCTGCTCCAGGTTCCAGCCGTTATGACGGGCGAGAGTGAATGGTCTCCGGCGGCGTTTCTGGCTTTACCGCTCATTTTCTCGGGCTTGCTCGCGTTCGCGGCGGTGTGGCTCACCGTGCATTCGTGGGACCGTTCCGTCTTCGGCGTGCGCCGCGCCGTCGCCCTGGGGCTCTTTGCGGTTTATGCATTTGTTTTGAATCTTGTGTACCGCGGCCGGGACTCTTACAGTCTGTTTCTGGCTTATCGCTCGTTGCACCCCGGCAATGGCCTCAGCCCCATGGTGCCCTTGTTTTTTCTGTTTACCGTCGCCGGCTATCTCGCGTTCATTCATCTCCGCGGCATGCGGTTTAATGCCATCAGCGCGCCTCAGTTGCCGCCCCTCGGGCCAGGTTTGGAAGCCCCGGTTGAGCGCATCAAAGCGTGTCTTCGTCACAGCGGTTCGCACGCGAGCCGGGTAGTGCCGTTTCTCCTGCTGGCACTCTGGCTGGTCCTGTTTCGGCCGTGGCAGCAAATCCAAACCTTTGAGAACCGCGCCTACGATGCGTTAATCGCGGCTCTGCTAACGCTGCTCTATTGGTCTCTGTTTTCCGTGTGGTGGCAATTCGTTTATGGCTGGCGGAACATGAAAAGGTTTCTGGAGTTTCTCGAGCGCCATCCGATCCGCGATGCATTCACGCGGCTGCCCAAGGAATTCTCCTGGATGCCGATCTGGCAAACCAATGGGATCACTCTGAACTACCTGGCCCTAACCCGCACGCGCGATGCTCTGGCGCGCATCGACAGCCAGTACCTTCCCCGCTTCCGCCTGGCCGCGATCCGCAACGGCATCGAACGCCTGCAGGAATCGCAGGCAGCCAATCGTCCGGTGGATGTGGCGGCCTACGGCGCGCTGCAACACGAGTTGCGAGACGAGATCGCCGACACCTTGTTCAATTCGGCCGCGCGCTGGAGCAAAGGCGTATCGGACAGCTACGACCGCGAGCTGATTGAGCGCAAACTACTGGGCAAAGCTGATTTGAACGAACTCGAGATCCTGCAGGACGAGTTCATTGCCCTGCGCTGCGTCGCCTTCATACGTTACGCGCTGATGCAGCTTCGCAACCTGCTGGGGTTCATCACGACGGGCTTCATCCTTTCGGTGCTGGCGCTGAGCTCGTACCCGTTCGAAGCGCACCACATCATCAGCGCGTCGGTGGTGCTAACGTTTCTACTGCTCGGCAGCGGGATTGTTCTGGTCTTCGTGCAAATGGATCGGGACGCGGTGCTCAGCCGCATCAGCGAAACCGAGGCGAACAAGCTAAACGGCAACTTCTTTTTGCGCCTGACGTCGTTCGGCGCGCTGCCGATCATCACGGTGCTGGCCTCGCAGTTCCCGTCGATCAGCGAGTTTCTATTTTCGTGGGTGAGACCGACGTTGGAGGCGTTGAAATGAAGACGTCGCGCGGGTAGGGCTATCAAAAAAACGGGAGCAAGCCCGCGCCTGCTCCCGAATCGTGTTTCGCTTGGTGCCGCTTACCAGCGGCGTCCGTAACCGCGATAGCCGTAGCGCCCGCGCGACCAGTAGCCGCGGCGCCACACGCGGCGCGGGCCCGTGCCGAACCGGTAGCCGCTGACCCAGCTATAACCCGGGCCAGGGTACACTGGCCGGTACTCCACGATCGGAGCCGGGTCGTAGTACACGGGAGGTGGCGCGTAGTAGGTGTAAGCCGGGGCGTAGTAGCGCGGGGCGTGGTAGCCATAGCCGGGGCCTACGCCAATCCCGAAGGAAAAATGCGTGCCGGCCATCAGCGATCCACCAGCCAGAAGTAGAAGAGCGAGCAATTTTGTTTTCATGATGTATTCCTCCCAACCGCCGTAAGCGGCCGACGCCCTCTACTATGCAAGCCTGTTGCCACACCGTAAGCTACTGACATCGTTAACTAAACTGGGGCCGTGCCACTGGTTCACCTCCACCGCCGCTGGTGCTTTTCGAGCACCCTCGCCCCGATGCCATAATCGAGGAAGATGACGTTGTGTTACCTCGATGCATTCTCAGGATTAAGCGGCGACATGCTGGTGGGCGCCCTGGCCGACGCCGGCGCCGACAGCCGCGCGCTTACGGACGCCCTCGATTCTCTGAACACCGGCGCTTCGTTCACCTTTGAGAAGGTCAAGCGGCATGGCCTGGCCGGCACCAAATTCCAAGTCCATTGGGAGCAGCAAAAATCGCATCGGCACCTCAGCGGCATCGTCCGCATGATCAACGCGGGCGCGCTGCCGGAGCGCGCCAAACAGCGCGCTATCCAGGTGTTCCAAAAACTGGCCGAGGCCGAAGCATTGGCGCATGCCGTGAACATCGAGAAAGTGCACTTCCACGAAGTCGGTGCAGTCGATTCGATTGCCGATATCGTGGGCGCGTGCGTGGGCCTGGAGCTGCTGGGCGTCGAACAACTGTATTGTTCGCCCGTGAATGTCGGCAGCGGGACGGTCGAGACGGAGCACGGCACGCTACCGGTTCCCGCGCCAGCCACGGCCCGGCTGCTCACGGGCAAACCGGTCTATGCGCGCGGTCCCGCCATGGAATTAACTACGCCCACCGGCGCCGCCGTGGCCTCGGCTTTGGCCACCGGCTTCGGCGCCATGCCGCCCATGACGATAGCGGCCACCGGTTACGGCGCGGGCACGAAAGACTTCGCCGAACACGCGAATCTGTTGCGCGTAACCATAGGCGCGGCGGCGCAGGCGTCGGAAGCCACCACGGTGGACGTCATCGAAGCCAATATCGACGATCTGAGCCCGCAGGTCTTGGGCTACGCACTGGAGCGGCTGATGGCCGCCGGCGCGCTGGACGTCAGCCTGCAGCCGCTCGAAATGAAAAAGGGACGGCCTGGTACGCTGCTGCGCGTGATTACGCAGCCCGAGCTGCGCGAAACGCTAGTGGCGCTGATCTTCCGCGAGACGTCCACGCTGGGTCTGCGCATTTACGCGGCGGAGCGGCGCGTCCAGACGCGGCACTTCGTCGAAGTCGATACGCCGCACGGCAAGATTCGCGTGAAGGTGGGCGGCGATGGCGGGTTCGCGCCCGAGTATGAAGACTGCCGGCGGGTCGCGATTGAGACCGGCGCCTCGCTGAAACAAGTACTGGCCGAAGCCAATTTCGCCTACGTTAATACAACCAGATGAAATATTACTTCACGACGCCCATTTACTACGTGAATGCTGCGCCGCACATCGGCCACACCTACACCACGCTGGCCGCCGACACCATCAAACGCTTCAAGCGCCAGCAGGGCTTCGAACCAGTGCTGACCACCGGGACCGACGAGCACGGCCAGAAAGTGGAGCGCTCGGCCGAAGCCGCGGGCCGCACGCCGCAGGTCTTCGCCGACATGGTCTCGGCCGAATTCCGGCGTCAGTGGGACGCGCTGGGCCTCGAATACGACCACTACATCCGCACCACCGACCCGCGCCACCATAAGACCGTGCAGTGGCTTTTCGAGCGCTGCCTCAAAAATGGCTACGCCTACAAAGGCAGCTATACCGGGGCCTATTGCGTGTCGGACGAGCGCTACGTCAATGAGGTCGAGCCCGGCCAGAACTGCCCCGATTGCGGGCGGCCCACCGAAAGCGTAACGGAAGAGAATTACTTCTTCAAGCTGTCGGCATTCACCGAGCGGCTGCTTGAGTTGTACGAGCGCGAGCCCGATTTCATTCGCCCCGAAGCACGCCGCAATGAGGTTCTGAGCTTCGTGCGCCAGGGTTTGCAGGACCTGTCGATCAGCCGCTCCAATCTGAAGTGGGGCATTCCGCTGCCGGTCGAAGGCAACCAGGTTTTCTATGTTTGGTTTGACGCGCTGACCTCGTACATCACGGCCATCGCGGGCGACAATCCTCCGGGCGAGTTATGGCCGGCGGACCTGCATCTGGTCGGCAAAGAAATCCTGCGCTTCCACGCCGTGTTCTGGCCGGCTTTCCTGATGGCGGCCGACTTGCCGCTGCCCAAGCGCATCTTCGCGCATGGCTGGCTGCTGTTCGACAACGAAAAAATGAGCAAGTCGCGCGGCAACATGCTGCGCGCCGAGCCCATCCAGAAGGTGCTGGGGTTCGACGCCCTGCGCTATTACCTGCTGCGCGAAATCACCTTCGGGCAGGATGGCAGCTTCAGCTACGACGCGCTGATCACGCGCTACAACGCCGACCTCGCCAACGGTTTGGGCAACCTCGCCAGCCGCACGCTGACGATGGTGAACCAATACCGCGCGGGTGTGGTGCCGGCGACGTTCGACGAGGCGATTGGCACGGTGGCCAAGCAGGCCGTCGAGGCCACGGTGGCGCATTTCGACGCCCTCGAATTTTCACGCGGCCTCGAAGCCTTGTGGTCGCTGCTGAGCGCGGTCGACAAATTTATCGTGGAACAGGCGCCCTGGAAACTGGCGCGCTCGGCCGATGCCGACGCGGCGCCGCGCCTGGACGCCACGCTGGGCACGGCGGCCGAAGCGCTGCGGCTGGCCTGCATTCTGCTGTATCCGGTGATGCCCGAGTCGGCCGGCAAAATCTGGGCGCAGCTGGGCATGACCACGCCGCTCGAAGCCGCGCGCCACACGGATCTGGCCTGGGGCCACTATCCGGGCGGGCAGAAGATCGGCGACATCGTGGGCGTGTTTCCGCGCATCGACGCCAAGCCCGCCATCGAGAAGATTGTCGCGCTCGAAGAAGAGGTCAACGCGGCGCAGGCGCAGCTGCTCGGCAAGAAGGTCGAGGCTGCACCGGAGGACGCTGTGGCTCCCCCCTCGCCCAAGATCGAGATCGACGATTTCGTGAAAGTGGACTTGCGCGTAGGCGTGGTGCTCTCGGCCGAGCCGGTGAAGGGCGCCGACAAGCTGCTGCACCTGAAGGTCGATATCGCCGAGCCCGAGCCGCGCACCATAGTCGCGGGCATCGCCGGGGCCTATGCGCCGGCTGCGCTGGTGGGTCGCAAGGTCGTGATCGTCGCGAATTTACAGCCACGCAAATTGCGCGGCATCCAATCCAATGGAATGATTGTGGCCGGTTCGCTCGAAGGCGGCAAACCGGTGCTGGCCGGATTTTTGGAAGACATCCCGATCGGCGCGCGCTTGAAATAGGGTCATGCGTCTGGTCGATTCGCACTGCCATCTGGACCACGAGAATCTGCAGCCGGGCTTCGACGCCATGCTGAACCGCGCGCGCGAAGCTGGGGTCGAGTACATGTTGACCATCGGCACCGGCGGCGGCCCGCCCGACCTCGAATGCGCCATCCGCCTGGCCGACCGCCTGCCCGACGTGCTGGCCACGATCGGGGTGCATCCGCACGATGCGGCCAAAGCCGACGCTCAGACATGGGAGCAGCTGCGGGTTCTGACGCATCATAAAAAAGTGGTGGCGTTTGGCGAGATCGGCCTGGACTATCACTATGACTTCGCCCCGCGCGACGTCCAGCGTGACGTGTTCGTGCGCCAGCTTGAGATTGCGGCCGAGACCAAGCTGCCGATTATGATCCACACGCGCGAGGCCTGGGACGACACGTTTGAGCTGCTGGAACGCCATTGGAAAGGCGACGGCATCATGCACTGCTTCACGGGCGGCCCGGCCGAGGTGGAGCGCTCGCTGGAGCTCGGCTTCCACCTCAGCTTCGGCGGCGTCGTGACGTTCCCCAAGGCAGACGCTCTGCGCGAAGCGGCGCGGCTGGTGCCCGACAATCGCCTGCTGGTCGAAACGGACGCCCCGTATCTGGCGCCGGTGCCGCATCGCGGCAAAACCAATGAACCGGCTTTCGTGGCCGAGACCGTGCGCAAGCTGGCGGCCATACGGGACGACACGCCGGAACACATCGCGGAAATCACCTTCCACAACTTTCGGCATTTGTGTTTGCACGCCGTGGAACTCAACGGATACACTGGTGACTCCCCATGGAGATAGGCAAGTTGGAGCAGGTCGTCAGTTCACCGGGGCTCTTCGATCTGCTGCAGCAGGACCTGCGGCAGGTGGAGAAAGAGATCGGCCTGGAGTCGGTCGCATCGGTCGAGGCCGTCACTACCATCGCCCAGTACCTGCAATCGAGCGGGGGCAAGCGCCTGCGTCCGTCGCTGCTGCTGTTGTGCGCGCGGATGGTGGGCGACCCCGGGCAGAGCGCCGTGCGGATGGCCGCGGTGGTCGAGATTCTGCACGCCGCCACGCTGGTGCACGATGACGTCATCGACATGGCGCAGCTGCGACGCGGGCGTCCGTCGACCAACGTGCAGTGGGGCAACCACACCTGCGTGCTGTCGGGCGACTGGCTTTACATGCAGGCGTTCCACATCGCGCTGCGCGAGCGCAATTTCCACATTCTGGACGTGCTGATCGGGCTGACGCAATTAATGGTGGAGGGCGAGCTGATTCAGTTGGAGCGCGTCGGCAAGATCGACGTAACGGCGGCGGACTGCATGGAAATTGCGGACCGCAAGACGGCCGCGCTGTTTTCAGCCTGCGCGCGGCTGGGCGCCGTGGTCGCGGGAGCGTCGAGCGAGGTGGAAGAGCGCTTGGGCGAATATGCCTGGAACCTGGGCATGGCATTCCAGTTAATGGACGACGTGCTCGACTTCACGGCGCGCGAGACGACGCTAGGCAAACCCGTGGGCGGCGATCTGCGCGAAGGTAAGGTCACGCTGCCGCTGGTGTTCGCGTTGGAAACAGCGTCGGCCGAGGAGCGGCAAGCGGTGGAGACGGTGCTGCGCGAGCGGAGCTATCACTCGGTGGCATTCTCGCAGATCTTGTCGATTCTGGAACGGCACGGGGGGATCGCGCGGGTGATGGAGCGCGCGCAGCAGTTCACGGACCGCGCGCAGCAGGCGCTGGGTGAATTTCCGGATTCACCGTGTCAGCGAGCGCTGATGGGGATCACGGCGCTGATGGCTCATCGGGATCATTAACGCGATAATTGAAGCGCCCCTTTTGATGCAAGCTGACCGGACGACCGTTGGAATAATTCAGGTCGCTACGTCACCAAAATGCATCGTCGCCTCCAATCCAACCAGGGCTCTCTCTCCGGCTGCCAGGAATCCATATTTCATCGCGGGTCGCTCTGAGAAGACTCCGGAGAATTTGCATCTCGCGTATGCGAATGACACGGGGAGATCCAGGAATCCTACTCAGGACATCGTATGAAGGGCGTATTCTCTTGAGTTTGTCGTCTTTCTCGATTTTCCTGGCAGGGTCGAACAATTCAAATGCTAGAAGGTCGGCAGCTTGCAACGGCACCATGCCCTTGGTGATGAAACCTCCTTCTACTACATCTCGGCTTGGCTCAAACACCGGGTCCGAGAATTTATTCAGTTTTAGAATCTTTTCTAGTTCACCCCTTCCGTGATCTCCCCTTTCGAAGACCATCCTAGGCACCCGCCCGCCCCATGTTTCACACCACAGGCGCAGCTGCGCCGCGCAAGATCTACCAGCGAGGGCGTAAGCGCTCAGATGCCATTCTTGGCGCTCTTGCAATGTCAGCCCATTCAACGCTTCGGTGATTACGCAGCAACCAAAGTGACGATCCACGTGGTCTGTGATCACTCCAATCAAGTCTCTGTGCAAGAGAGGTCTGCGTGGATCATCGTAGCTCCAATTTCGGAATTCTCCCTTAGATCCTGGGTTGTTAAATTCGTTCATGTGAAAGTATTTGATTCCGTCTTTGGCCAGACGCTCGTTCCACCTTTGGTCGAATTCAACCCACTTATCAGTAGTTGAGACGAATCCTGCAACGGCCAGGCAAAGCTGGTCATGCTCCGTCCCGCTGGCATCAAAGTAGGCAGTGAAGGCAGACATCTACGAGGTAAATATAATATTTTATCGACTCGGTTGCGGATTCCGCACCTCTAGGATGAACCACTTCCTCGAATCAACTCCAAAGCCTCCTCCGCAGTGGAGACGCGCCCCTCAAGCTGCGCGTCTTCCACCAACTCCAGCCACTTCGCAAACTGCGGACCCGGCGTATACCCGGCGGCAATTAGATCGTTTCCGGTCAGCAGCGGCGCGGGCTTTAACTGCTCGTGCCCCAGCTCCTGCAATTTCTGTTCGACCATCTGGTGTGAGCTAAAATTGCGGTTGCTGAACGCGACGTCCAGATAGTGCAGGGCCATGTGTTCGTCGAAGCGCGGCAGCCGCAGAAAGCGTTTCAGCGTGCTCTGGCGCATGTTCGGAACATCTTTGAACTGCATGTGGTGGGCGATCAGGGCTTCGATTTGCGCGGCCTCTTCATTCGAGAAGCGCAGGCGCCGGAGAATGCCACGGGCGATCTGAATTCCCTGCTCCACGTGGCCGTTGAAGCGGATGCGATCGGCGCGCACGAAGGTGTCGGGCTTGCCGCAATCGTGCAGCAGGACACCCCAGGCGAGTGGCACCGACGGGTGGTCCATGGCTTCGAGCATCAGCATGGTATGGGTCCAGACGTCGCCCTCGGGATGATATTCCGGAGGCTGCTCGACGCCCTGATAACGCTTCACTTCGGGCAGCAGGTAGGCCAGCAGGCCGGTGGCGTCTAGCAGTTCGAAGCCATACCGCGCGCCGCCTTCGGTGAGGATGCGGTTCAGCTCATCGCGCACACGCTCGGCCGAGACGTCGGCGATGCGCGATGCCAGACGCTCGATGGCGGAGAAAGTCACGGGCTCGATCGAGAAACGGAAGCGCGCCGCGAAACGGACCGCGCGGAGCAGACGCAGATGGTCTTCGGCGAAGCGCTTGTCTGGGTCGCCGATGGCGCGGATCAGGCCCGCGGCCAAGTCGGCGCGGCCCGTGGCAAAATCAAGAACTTCGCCCGTATCCGGTTCGAGGAAAAGCCCGTTGATGGTGAAGTCGCGGCGCAGGGCGTCTTCGCGCGGGCCGCTTTCGAAGACCACCTGGTCGGGCCGGCGGCCATCGCTATAACCGGCATCGCTGCGGAAAGTCGCGACTTCGACGCCGTCCACCAGCACCACGCCAAAATGCGCGCCGACCTGGGCCGCGTGCGGGTACATCCGCAGCAGCTCGGCCGGACGCGCATCGGTGGCGACGTCGTAATCCTTGGGCGCGATGCCCAGCAGCAGATCGCGCACGCAACCGCCCACAAAGTAAGCCTGGTGCCCGCGGCCTTTCAATTGATCGACAATCTCGCGGGCGCGGGCGGCTTCCGGCATCGACCCCCATCAACTCCACAATCTATCGTTCGAGCGCTCCTTATCCCACTCATTCGTGGGTTCAAAGTAGCCCGGCTCGCGCAGATGCTTTTTCATGACCTCGTCGTTCAACGTGACGCCCAGGCCCGGCGTTTCCGGGACTGTGATGAAGCCGTGGTTAATGATGGGCTTTTCGACACCCTCCACCAGATCGCCCCACCACGGGACATCGACCGAGTGATTTTCGAGCACCAGGAAGTTTTCCGTCGCCGCCGCGCAGTGCACGTTGGCCATGCAGGCCACGGGGCTGCCCGCGAAGTGCATCGCCATGGGCACGCCCAGTTCCCCGATGGCGTCCCCAATTTTCTTAGTCTCCAGAATGCCGCCCGAAGTGGCGAGATCCGGATGCAGGATATCGACCGCGTGCATGCGGGCCAGCTCGATGAAGTGCTCTTTCAGGTAGATATCCTCGCCGGTGAGGATCGGGACATCGACGGCATCGGAGATCTTCTTCAGCAGCTCGGGATACTGCCACGGCACCATATCTTCAAGCCACGCCATGTTGTATTTTTCGAGCGCCTTGCCCAGACGGATGCAGGAGTTCACGCCGATGTGCCCGAAATGGTCGGCGGACAGCGGTACCTCCATGCCCACCTGCTCGCGTACCTGGGCCACGAAATCGCCCATCATGGCCGCGCCTTTATCGGTGAGTTCCGCGCCGGTGAACATGTGCTGCGTGCGGTCGCCCATGGTCGGGACGAAGCCCAGCGGATGGCTCAGCGTGCCGGGCGTGTCTTTCAGCAGGTCGATGCCCAGGTCCATCTTGAGCCACGTGAAGCCCTGGTCCTTACGGGCCTTTAGGCGGGCGCCGTAAATTTTGGGGTCGTTCGACTCGGTGGTGTCGGCATAGCAGCGGATCTTGTCGCGGAACTTGCCGCCCAGCATCTGGTACACCGGAACGCCGTAGGCTTTGCCGGCCAGATCCCACAGTGCCATCTCGATGCCGCAAACGCCGCCGCCCTGGCGCGCATCGCCGCCAAACTGCTTGATCTTGCGGAAAATTCTATCGATGTTGCAGGGGTTCTCGCCGAGGATGCGGCTCTTGAGCAGCAGCGCGTAGGTCTTGCTGCTGCCATCGCGCACTTCGCCCAGGCCGTAGATGCCCTGATTGGTATCGATGCGCAGGATGGGGCACAGCATGGGCGCTTTTTCAACCACGGCAATGCGCATATCGGTGATGCGCAGGTCGCTCGGCTTGGAATTGCGATTGACGTTCTGCACCGCGGCGTCGAGCGTTGCATCGGCCCAGAAGGTGGCGGCGGCGAGGCCTCCGGCGGCACCGGCGCTGGTGCGAAGAAACGATCGGCGATTGAAGTCTTTGGCGGGCATGGTGATCCTTGTCGCTGCCTATTCTATACCGCCTTTGATATTCTGATCGCTTGCGACGCCAAGCGCGCGCGCAAGGGAGAAGACCGTGAAAGTTGGCGTTTTTACCGCACTGCTGGCAC
This sequence comes from Bryobacterales bacterium, assembly GCA_003517725.1. GTDB lineage: Bacteria > Acidobacteriota > Terriglobia > Bryobacterales > Bryobacteraceae > DOZZ01. Next base: position 71,133 of record DOZZ01000080.1, read on the forward strand.
AGATGCCGCTCGACGATGTGCTGAAGAAACTGAAGAGCAACGGAGTGTCCACTGTGGAACTGGGCACCGGGAATTATCCGGGCGACCCACATTGCAAGCTGTCGATGCTGGACAAGCCGGAGGAGTTGCAGACCTTCAAAAAGAAGTTGGACGACCAGGGCATCAGCATCAGCGCGCTGAGCTGCCATGGCAACCCGATTCATCCACATGCCAAGGCAGCCGAGGCCTATGCCGAGACCAATCGCAAGACCATCCTGCTGGCCGAGAAGCTGGGCGTGCCGGTCGTAATTGATTTTTCGGGCTGCCCCGGCGACAGCGATCAGGCCAAGTATCCGAACTGGGTGACGTGTCCGTGGCCGCCCGATTTTCTGGAACTGCTCGACTGGCAGTGGGAGAAAAAGGTGACGCCGTTCTGGACCGAGCGCGGCAAATTCGCCAAAGATCACGGCGTGAAGATTGCGATCGAGATGCATCCCGGCTTCGTGGTCTACAGCCCCGAAACCATGCTGCGGCTGCGTTCGATAGCGGGCGACAGCGTGGGCTGCAACTACGATCCCAGTCATATGTTTTGGCAGGGCATCGACCCCATCGCCGCCATTCGGGTGCTGGGCGATTGCATTTTCCACGTACATGCCAAGGACACCCAGATCTACGCCCGGAACTTGCCGAAGACGGGCGTGCTGGATACCAAGAAATATACGGACGAGCAGAACCGCTCGTGGATTTTCCGGACCTGTGGCTACGGCCACGGCGCGGAATGGTGGAGCGAGTTCATCTCGACGCTGCGCATGTTCGGCTACGACTACGTGCTGTCGGTAGAGCACGAGGACAGTCTGATGTCACCCGAAGAGGGGCTGAGCAAAGCGATCAAGTTCCTGGACGGAATCGTCATCAAGGAAAAACCAGCCGCAGCCTGGTGGGTATAGCCTGTGTGAACCGGGGAGCCGCGGCCCATCGCCGTTTGTGAGCTGTCGCTCAGGACCTCCGGTCCACGCTCATGAAAAAGCGGTGGTTTCTTGGCAGAGGGCTTCAGCAGGGGACGGTCCGGG
>DOZZ01000026.1 GCA_003517725.1 Bryobacterales bacterium
ATCATGTTCGAGGCGCTGTTCATTCTCACCATCATCGATGCCGGCACGCGGGTGGGCCGCTTCATGCTGCAAGATTTGCTGGGCAACCTCTATCGCCCACTCGGCCGCACCAGTTGGATGCCCGGGGTGATCGGCGCCAGCGCGCTGGTGGTGGGTGCGTGGGGCTACTTTCTATATCAGGGCGTGCTCGATCCGCTGGGCGGCGTCAACACGCTGTGGCCGCTGTTCGGCATCGCCAACCAGTTGCTGGCGTCGGTGGCGCTGTGCGTCGCGACCACCATTCTGTTGAAGATGTACGGCGCGCGCTATGCCTGGGTCACGGCGCTGCCGCTGGCCTGGCTCCTCACCGTTACGTTCGCGGCCGCCTGGCAGAAGATCGCGTCGCCGCTGCCGCGCGTGGGTTTTCTGGCGCAGGCCGCGCAACTGGAAAACGCGCTGGCGACCGGCAGCGTGGCGGCCAACCACATCGCCGACACACGCACGCAAATCTTCAATGCCCGCGTGGATGCCGTGCTGTGCGGCGTGCTGTTGCTGCTGGTGACGGCGGTGCTGGCCGATTCGCTGCACGTCTGGATCGGCATCTTGCGCGGCACACGCGAAGCCAAAGTGAGCGAAACCCCGTTCGTGCCATCGCAGTTGCAGGCGGGCGAGCTATGAAACGTTTCGCGAAGCTCCTGCTGGCCCTGCTGCGCGAGATCGGCGATGAAAATGCTTACCAGCGATACTTGACACGGCACCACATCGCCGCCTCCGGCCCGGCCTGGCGCCAATTCTCCGAGGAGCGTCTGCGCGCGCGCTACTCCCGCGCCAAGTGCTGTTGAAATAAGCCTCTGGTGCATTCTCTTTTTCAGCACATCTCGGCGTTCTTCCTGGCGCTCGGCGGCCCGGGCCTGCTGCTGCTCGGCATGCTCGATTCGTCATTCCTGTTCCTGCCGCTGGGCAATGACCTGCTGGTGGTGGCGCTCAGCGCGCAACATCACGATCGCGTGCCGTATTACGTGGTGTTCGCCGCCGTGGGCTCCACCATCGGGGCATTATTTACGTGGTGGGTTTCGCGCCGCGGCGGCAAGGAAGGCCTGGAGCACTCCATCTCGCAACGCCGCATCGCCTACATCGAGTGCAAGGTGAATGAGCGCGGCGGCGCGGCGCTGGCCGTGGCTTCGCTGATGCCGCCGCCCTTTCCGTTTACGCCGTTCGTGATGGTGGCCGGCGCTCTGAATTACTCGCCGCGCAAGCTGGTGCTGGTGATCGGCCTGTGCCGCGCGGCCCGTTTCGCAATCCTGGCCGGCCTGGCCATGTGGTTCGGTAAACGCATTCTGAACCTGGCCAGCCAACCGGTGGTTCAGATCGCGGTGCTGGCTCTGGTGGCAGTCTCGATCGCCGGCAGCGCCTATTCGCTGTGGCGCTTGTTCCGGCGCAGCCGCACTCGCGCGTGAACGCCCGTTTACAGGGATTTACAGCGAATGCGTTACCAAAACGGGCTTTGGCGCGTAAGTTGTAGCAGGAGCAACTTGAACTTTATGCCGACTTCTTTACGACATTTCCTGGCGGTACCGGCCGTGCTGGCGTTAGCCGCCGGTATCACCCTGGCGCAACCGGCGCCTCCCGAAGGCCATGGCCCCGGCGGCCATATGAACATGCTGGCGCAGCGCCTGAACTTGACCGCTGACCAACAAGCCCAAGCTAAAGCTATTTTTGAACAGACGTCCACCGCGGCCGCGCCCCTCCATGACCAGATGAAAGCGCTGCACGCGGATATTACGGCCGCTGTCAAAGCCAATGACCAGGCCAAACTGGCCCAGCTCGCCACCACTCTGGGCACGCTCACGGGCCAGTCCGAAACGCTGCGGCTGCAGGCTGAAGCGCGGTTTTACGCGCTGCTCACACCCGCGCAACAGGCTCAGTTCGACACCATGACGGCGGGCCGGGGCATGGGCATGGGCCCGGCCATGATGCGCGGTCATCGTCAATAAGCCGCGAGGTCATCGTAGTAGCAAGGGCGGACCGCGCGAGTGGCCCGCCCTTTTGTGTTAGCCTTGTCGGTCGATGAAATGCCCCGTCCTGCTGGTGCTGCTGGCGCTGCCCGTCCTCGGCGCCGAAAAGCTCACCGCTCCCGAATTGCTGCACTTGGCGCAAGGCCCGCATAACGCCGATTTTGCCGCCGCCCTTACCACCACACTCACACCGGACCTGATCCGCAAAGGCGCGGCCTTCATCGGCCAGGGACCCGACTTTCTGTTCGCGGTGGAGGCGCCCAGCCAGCCAACGCTGGTGATCGACGCTCAGCCGGCCGGCACCTTGACCGCGGGCGGAGCCCCCAACCTGTGGGTCGCGGCGGCGCATCTGACCACCGGCACCTCGCACTATTTCCACTACCTGGTGGGCGGCGAACTTTTCGGAGGGGCCAACAACGCCGCTGCCTACGGCCCGGACTCCTACGCGCAGCCTGGCGTGCGGCAGGGCAAAATTTCCGACAAGCTCAGCTTCACCAGCAAGATTTACAACGGCATGCACTGCGATTACTGGATCTACGTGCCGGCCCAGTACAATGCCGCGACACCGGCCGCGCTAATGGTCTGGCAGGATGGCCACAATTTCGCGCAGCGCGACGGCAACACGCGCATCCAGAACGTCATCGATAATCTGACCGCGCAGAAACGCATTCCCGTGATGATCTCGGTCTTCATCGATCCGGGCAAAGTGGGCGACAAATCCCTGCGCAGCATCGAGTACGACACGGTGTCCGACCGCTACGCGCGTTTTCTGCGCGATGAGATTCTGCCCGAAGTCGCGAGCCGCTACAACCTCAGGAAAGATAGTTACAGCCGGGCCATCGGCGGCGAGTCATCGGGCGGCATCTGCTCCTTCAACGTGGCTTGGTTTCAACCGGACCAGTTCAGCCGCGTGCTCTCGCGCATCGGCAGTTTCACCAGCATCCAGTGGCATCCGGGCGAGATTGACGGCGGCAACGTGTACCCGTTCATGATCCGCAAGCAGCCCAAGCGCAACCTTCGCGTGTGGCTGCAGGATGGCTCGGAAGATCTCGAGAATGACCACGGCAGCTGGCCCCTGCAGAACTTGCAGATGGCTAATTCGCTGAAGCGCGCCGGCTACGACTTCCACTTCAGCTTTGGCACCGGCACCCACAGCACCGCGCAGGGCAATGCCGAATTGCCCGCGGCCCTGGCATGGTTATGGCGCGACTACGACCCGGCGCGCACCGAGCAGACTTACGAAATGGAAGCCGCCGAGAGAGATAAGCCGCTGTTCCGCGTTCACGTCTACAACCGCTGAGCCCCGCTCAGTCGCCCGACGGCATGGCCGACTCGCCGCCCGCGACTTTGCCCTGCGGCTTTTCCATTTCCTTGCGCTTGCGTACATCGTAAAACTGCAGCCGGCAATAGGCACAGTGATACAGCGTGCCGCCCAGCAGACGGTGCAAAAGCCGAATGGGCGAGCGCGCCATCTTATCGATTTTGTCGCGCTTGAGACGCACCGAGGGATTGGGATTCCCGCAGCGCGGGCAGTGACAATGGCGAGTTAGTTGGCCCCCGGTCTTGACCGGCTCCCTCACCCGCTCCGCACATTTCGTACATCTGTATGCCGCCTTGTAAAACAGCTTTTCCCAGGCCGACCGTCGAGAACGAATAAGTGGGGAGCCACAATGTATACAGCGTGGCATTCGTATCTCACGATACTACAAACGTGAGGCTTCGGTGCACGGTTAACGGGGCGCTAAACTGGTATTTCCATGCCAAATTCCCCGCTATGCTGAACCGCATCACCGTGCATGGCGCGCGCCAGCATAACCTGAAAAATATCGACGTTGAAATTCCGCGCAACAGCCTCACCGTGATCACCGGTCTGAGCGGCTCCGGCAAGTCCTCGCTGGCCTTCGACACCATATACGCCGAGGGACAGCGGCGCTATGTCGACACGCTTTCGCCCTACGCGCGCCAGTTTTTGGATCAGATGGAACGGCCCGATGTGGACTCGATCGACGGCCTGAGCCCGGCCATCTCCATCGAACAGAAAACTACCAGCCGCAGCCCGCGCTCAACTGTCGGCACCATCACCGAGATTTACGATTATCTGCGGCTGCTCTACTCCTCGATCGGCATCCCGCATTGCCCCATCTGCCGCGCCCAGATCAGCCGCCAGACCACGCAGCAGATTCTGCAGCACGTGCTGGCGCTGCAGCCCGGCGAGCGCATTATGGTGATGGCGCCCATTGTGCGGGGCCGCAAGGGAGAGTTCCGCAAGGATCTCGAGAAACTGGCGCGTCAAGGCTTCGTGCGCGCCCGCGTCGACGGCGTGCTGCGCAATCTGGACGA
>DOZZ01000047.1:0-4245 GCA_003517725.1 Bryobacterales bacterium
CAGAGTCAGCCTCCGGATTCCAGCCGGATTCTCGGCATTCTCGGCAAGGCTGGGTATCACGGATATCTGGCGCTCGAATACGAATCCCCGGAAGACCCCCTCAGCGAGGTGCCCAAGCTGCTTTCCCAGATGCGCCAGGCGATCCGCGTCGCCAATGAATCATAGCCGCCTCCTGACAATCGGCAGTGGGCTCCGAATGATATAAGATGCGTCCAGGAGATGTCCCATGATTCGCTCGCGCCGCGATTTCCTGCGTTCCGGTGCCGTCACCGCCGTGACGGCGAAGTCGGTTCTTTCCGCCTCTACTAATAGTGGCGCCATGCCGAAGCGCGTTCTGGGGCGCACGGGCGCGGAGGTTTCTATTCTCGCCTTCGGCTGCGGCAGCCGTTTCCTGCAATATAAGGACGAAGACAAGGCGCTCGAGGCTCTCAATCGCGCTCTGGATCTGGGGATCACTTACGTCGATACGGCCTACGGCTACGGCGATGGTCTGAGTGAAGAACGCGTCGGCAAAGTCATGCAGACCAGGCGCAAAGGCATCTGGCTGACCACCAAGGTTCAGAAACGCAACGGCGACGAAGCCATGCGGATTATTGAAGGCAGCCTCAAGCGTTTGCGGACCGACCATCTTGATCTGATCCACATTCACAGTCTGAGTAACGCCGATGATCTGGCGCAAATTGAAGCCAAGGACGGCGTGTTGAACCGGCTTTACAAGCTGCGCGATCAGAAGGTGACGCGAGCCGTGGGCATCACCAGCCATACCGACCCGAGCGTGCTCCGCACCGCCCTCGAGCGAAATGATTTCGACTGCACCCAGATGGCTTTGAACGCGGCACGCGCTGGCATGGCGAAGCCCGACGGCGGCTTTGGCATGACGCTTCTGGAACAGAGTTTTGAAACGCTGGCTTTACCGGTGGCCCGTCAAAAGAACATGGGCGTGATCGCGATGAAGGTCTTCGCGCAGGAGGGGCTTTCGGGCAAGGCTCCGGCCGAGAAGCTGATCCGATACTCGCTCTCGCTTCCGGTGACGGCGGCTGTGATCGGTATGCCGACTCTGGACTTTATTGAACGAAATATTGCCGTGGCGAAAAGCTTTGAGCCGCTGCCGGCGCGGGAAATGCGCGAGCTGTCGCGGGATTTGTCCGCGCAGCACAAGGCGCGCCTGGACCGCTATTTCTCTGATCACATTGACGCATAGCAGCGTCCGAAGCTTACAATCCTTCGGCGCTGATCCGCACATTCTTGAACTGGGCGGTTTCGTCGAAAGAACCGAGTCCAATCTTGCCCGCTCCCAGGCTCGCATCGACGGCTTCAAGAGCGGGAATAGCTTTGCCGTCCACGCTCACCCGGACGGCGCCCGTTGCGGAGTCGCGCGTCAGAGTCACGTGATACCAGCGATTGCCGGCGGCAAAAGCGGCGGGGCCGCGCTCCGGGCTGATCCGCACGCGCTCTCCACCGTATACATGGAAAATTCCATTGTGGTAGGGCTGGGCTTCGCCGGTGTCGGTCGATAGGTGTGCGTAATCAAAATGAGCTGCGTCGCGATACGCGAAGACAATCAACAGTGACCGGCCCAGAGGCATAACGTCGGCCGCCACCGTGACGCCGCCCACGTCAGGCATTTGCGCGAGAGCGAATTGGATGGGCCGCCGCGGTCCCGGTAGAGGTCCGCGGTTTTGACGGAGCCGCAGAACCGGCACACCACCTTGTTGTTCGATTACCCAATCCGACGCGACGGGGACGGACCATGAATGCCCAAAGACCTCAATTTTGTCCGCGCCGGCAGCCAGCAAACCCGAGATCGTCAACACCGCTCCAAGTCGATAAACTGCGTTCCGCATAAGTGTTATCCAGCCTATCGCAGCTCGTGTTCCCTCGCTCTTTTCGGCACGAACATAGAAGAAATATAATAATTTAGGTCCCTACTATGAGGCAAATCGAGTGAGTGTATTACAGCAGGTTCTGGCCAACAAAGAGGCTGAGGTCTTGAGCGCCTGGATCGCCGAACAGGCGTCCGATCGGACACTTCAAAAGGGCGGTTCGAAAAGCGACGCTCTGAAAGAGCAGAGCGCCGAATTACTGGGAGCCCTGCGCGAGGGTGTGCAGCAAGGCAATGGAGAAGATATCCAAGCTCCCGGCTGGACTCGGACTCGCGAAATCCTGACGGATATCTCGGCCCACCTGATCAAACGAGGACTGACTCCGGCGGAAGTAGCCACCTTCGTCTTTTCCCTCAAGCGCCCTCTCTTCCAACTGGTCCAAACCGCCACGGCGAAGACCCCGGAGGTGCTCGCCAATGAGCTCTGGACCACCAACCAGCTATTAGATCGTCTGGGTCTGTTCATAACGGAAGTGGCACTTGAGAGCCGGGAGAAAACAATTTCCCGCCAGCAGACGGAAATGCTGGAGCTCTCCACGCCGGTGGTCAAGTTGTGGGATGGAATTCTGGCCTTGCCGCTGATCGGCACTCTGGACAGCGAACGCACGCAGATTGTGATGGAAAATCTGCTGCAGGAAATCGTGCGCACCGGCGCCGGTCTGGCCATCATCGATATCACCGGCGTTCCGACCGTCGATACCCTGGTGGCGCAGCATCTGCTGAAGACCGTGGCGGCCGCGCGATTGATGGGCGCGGAATGCATCATCAGCGGTATCCGACCGCAGATCGCTTCCACCATCGTCCATTTGGGCGTGGACCTCGGGGACGTTTCCACCAAGGCCACTCTGGCGGACGCTTTTGCCGTCGCGCTCCGCAAGCTGCACCTGATGGTTGCCAGAATGCCGCATTCCGGCACGTCCACCGAGTAGATCCCGTGGAGCGCATTCCGATTCTGAAGATGGGCTCTTTCCTGCTGGTCACGGTGCAGGTGGACATGCATGACCAGCTCGCCATGAACCTGCAGAGCGACCTCACCGATAAGATTGTTTCGGCTAAGGCACGCGGCGTTCTGATCGATATCTCCGCCCTCGACATAGTGGATTCCTTTATCGGCCGCATGCTGGGCAACATCGCTTCCATGTCGCGCATTCTGGACGCCGAGACGGTGGTGGTCGGAATGCAGCCCGCGGTGGCGATCACGCTGGTGGAGTTGGGGCTGGCGCTGACGGGTGTCCGTACTGCCCTTAACATCGAAAAAGGCATGGACTTGCTGCGAGCGTCCATCGGATGAGCCGCCCGGGCCGCAAGCAGTGACCGGCAAGGGTGAAATTTTACCCCTGCGCGCCAGCGAAGATGTCGTGATCGTGCGCCAGCGCGTCCGCGCGCTAGCCGCCCAGGAAGGCCTGAAGCTCGTAGATCAGACCAAGATCGTGACGGCTGCCAGTGAACTGGCCCGGAACACCGTTATTTATGGAAGGGATGGGACCGCACTGCTAGAGGCGGTGGAGGCGGGCGGGCGGCGTGGCGTGCGCCTCACGTTTGAAGATCGCGGCCCCGGAATTGCTGACCTGCAACTCGCCATGAAGGACGGATACACCACGGGCGGCGGGCTTGGACTCGGGCTGAGCGGCTCCAAACGCCTATGCAACGAATTCGAGATCGAAAGCAAGGTTGGCGTTGGTACCCGTGTGACGATCACCCGCTGGCGTTAGGAAAGGGGCTCTATGCCAGTCGATGTGCTCGTACCCGTCAAGGAAAAGACCGATGTGGCCGTGGCGCGCCGAACCGCGCTGGAGATGGCGAGCCTTACAGGGCTGAAAAAAACCGACATGGGCGCGGTCGGGATCGTCGCCACCGAAGCCGCCACCAATCTGATTAAGCACGGAGGCGGCGGCGACATCGTGCTTCGTGAGTTGCGCGGCAGCCTTGAGCCGGTCATGGAATTGATCGCCTGGGATCGCGGCAAAGGCATGGGCAACCTGGCCCATTGTTTTCAGGATGGTTATTCCACGGCGGGCAGTCCTGGAACCGGCCTGGGGGCCATCGCACGGCTTGCCAGCTTCCACCAGGTCTATTCGCATACCGCATGCGGAACGGTTCTGGTAGCCCACATCGGACCGCCGCGGCCGACCCGCGAATGGTTCGATGTAGGCGCGATTTCCGTACCCTACCCCGGCGAGTCCGTGTGCGGCGATGCCTGGGTTCTGCGCGCCTCTTACGGCCGCTGCCGTGTGATGATCGCCGATGGATTGGGCCATGGTCTTTACGCCTCGGAGGCGGCCGCGCGCGCCGTCGATACCGTCAAAGACCATCAATCGCTTGGGCCGCTCGCCCTGCTCGAAGATGTGCATCTGCGGCTGCGC
>DOZZ01000047.1:4420-13926 GCA_003517725.1 Bryobacterales bacterium
ATGAACGGGACCGTGGGGCACGAGATGCGCAAGCTCCAGCTGTACCAATATCCCTTGCCGCCGGACGCGCTGGTGATTCTCCATTCCGACGGATTGAGCGCGAACTGGGCGCTCGAAAAATATCCCGGACTGACGTCCCACCACCCCAGCGTGATTGCCGCCGTCCTGTTGCGGGACTTCCGCCGGTTGCGCGATGACGCTACAGTAGTGGTGTTTCACGCGTCGGATTTCACACCATGAGCTTTGCGGTCATATCAGTTCGTATCCAATACGAGCACGATGTCGTGGCCGCCCGGCAGCGCACACGCCAGATCGCGCAGGCGCTGGGCTTCGAACCGCAACAGCAGACCCGGCTGGCCACCGCGGTTTCCGAGATTGCCCGCAACACGCTGGTGTACGGGGGCGGCGGCAAAGTCGAGTTTCTCGTCGAAGGCACTACCTCGCCGCAGTTGCTCTCTATCGTTGTCAGCGATAAGGGGCCGGGAATTCCCAACCTGGACGAGATTCTGGAGGGAAGATATTGCTCGACCACCGGCATGGGCCTCGGCATCGTTGGGGCGCAGCGCTTGATGGATCGTTTCTCGATCGATACGGCGGCGGGCAAAGGCACGACGGTGTACTTAGGCAAGCTGCTGCCGCGGCGCGCGCCCTTAGTGTCGGCCAAAGGCGTCTCCGAAATGACGGAAAGGCTCGCGCGCGAGAAGCCCAAAGACCTGCTCGCCGAGTTTCGTGAGCAGAATCAGGAACTGGTCCGCACGCTCGATGAACTGCGCCGGCGCCAGGACGAATTGATCAGCCTGAACCGTGAACTGGAAGATACCAACCGCGGCGTAGTCGCGCTCTACGCGGAACTCGATGAGAAAGCCGACCATCTGCGGCGCGCCGATGAAGTGAAATCGCGCTTTCTGTCGAACATGAGCCATGAGTTCCGCACGCCGTTGAACTCCATCTGCGCGCTCTCCCGCGTCCTGCAGGAGCACACCGATGGCCCGCTCGCTCCAGAACAGGAGGTGCAGGTCAGTTACATACGCCAATCGGCCGAGAGCCTTACCGAACTGGTGAACGATCTTCTCGATCTGGCCAAGGTAGAGGCCGGCAAGATCGTGCTGCATCCAGTGGATTTCGAAGTGAACAAGTTGTTTGGCGCGCTGCGCGGCATGCTCCGCCCGCTGCTGGCCGGCGTCTCGGTCAACCTCGTTTTCGAAGAACCGCGGAGCCTGCCCCTGATGTACACGGATGAGGGCAAGGTATCGCAAATTCTGCGTAACTTCATCTCGAATGCTCTGAAGTTCACGGAGGCGGGCGAGGTGCGTGTCTCGGCGCAGTACGACGACGCCGATGCATCGGTGGTGTTCCGGGTACAAGACACGGGAATCGGAATCGCCGCGGAATATCAGGAGATCATTTTCCAGGAGTTCACCCAGGTGGATGGCCCCATCCAACGCAAGGTCAAAGGCACGGGGCTGGGATTGCCCCTGTCGAAAAAATTAGCCGAGCTTCTGGGCGGATCGGTCAGTGTCGAAAGCAAAGTGGGGATTGGCTCGACTTTCTCGGTGCGAGTGCCGAAAGTGTACAGCCTGGCGGGACACGTCGGGCTCGTCGAGCCACCGATCCAGGTAGAACCTTCCCGCCTTCCGGTTCTGTTGGTGGAAGATCACGATGAAACGCGTCTTATCTACCAGAAATTCCTGGGTTCGTCGCGTTGGCAGATGATTGGCGCGCGGTCGGTGAGGGAAACCGAAAATATTCTTCGGAATGTGCGTCCCGTCGCCATTGTGCTCGATATCATGCTGCAGGGCGAGGACAGTTGGAACTTACTGGCGAAGCTCAAATCGAATCGCGAGACCTCTTCCATTCCGGTGCTGGTCGCCACCACGGCGGATGACCGCGGCAAGGCTATGGCCCTGGGCGCGGACGCTTACGCGGCGAAACCGCTGACCGCGGCAGTCTTGCTGGAACAACTGGCGGCCTGGACTGGCGTCGACCTCACCCGAACCGTGCTGCTGGTGGACGATCAGGAGGTTTCACGCTACTTGTTCAAACAATTGTTCAGCCAGCGCGGCATCCGGTTTTTGGAGGCGGTACACGGCGCCGAAGGCCTGCGCGTCGCGCGCCAGGAGAAGCCCGACCTGATCATCATGGATTTGACCATGCCTGAAATGAACGGCTTCGAGGCAATTGGGGGCCTGCAGGCGGACACAGCGTTGCGCCACATCCCCGTAATCGTAGCGACCTCAAGAACGCTCTCGGCCGAGGAGACCAGCCAGCTGGCGGGCCGGGTTGCGGCGGTGTTGCCGAAGGCGAGTCTTTCAGAACACGGCGTCAAACGGCGGCTGCGCGCAATACTCACCCAAGCGGGCCTGGCGGATCTTCTGCCCGACCCGAAAACAGCGTCTCAGACGGCGGCCGAATGAAGGAGGACCTGGCGCTGCCCGTAATTTTAAATGTCGACGACGACGAGGCCGGCCGATATGTGGTCAGCCGGCAGCTGAAGAAAGCCGGGTACGACATTGTGGAAGCCGCGACCGGCGCGGATGCCTTGCGGCTGGCCGAGGAACACAAACCGGATTTGATCCTTTTGGACGTCCGGCTTCCGGACATGGACGGGTTCGAGGTGTGCCGCCGCATTCGCGCCAATCCGCGCATCTCCGGCATTCCCGTGCTGCAACTTTCGGCCTCCTATCGCGATGTGACCTCCCAGGTCAAGGGTCTGGAAAACGGCGCGGACGGCTACTTGACGGAACCGGCCGAACCCGAATTTCTGGCGGCCACCATTAATTCGCTCTTGCGCATGAAGGGCGCGGAGCAACTGGTTCTGCGGGCGGCCCGCCAGTGGGACGCAACTTTCCATGCCATTCAGGACGGCATCGCCTTGCTGGATCTGGAGGGTGAAGTGGTTCAGGCCAACCAGGCCTATGCCCAGCTGGCGGCGTTAGATCCGGCGCACATTTCCGTGAGCCTGCAAAAACTCCTGAAACAGCTTCGTTCCACCGGAACCAGAGTCGCGGCGGAGGAGACCGTACAGCACAGAGCGATCTCGATCACCATGGACTGCGTCCTGGGCGAGAAGCAGGAAATTTGCGGGGCCGTGTGCCTGGTCGCCGATGTAACCGAGCGGAACCAATTCGAACTGAACTTGCGCCAGACGCAAAAGCTGGAGAGTTTAGGCGTCCTGGCCGGCGGCATTGCCCACGATTTCAACAATCTGCTGGTCGGCATCCTGGGCAACGCCAGCCTGGCTGGACAGATGGTCCCGCCAGGGGGCCCAGTGGCCAAGCTTCTGGATGACGTGGTCATGGCCGGCCAGCGCGCGGCGCACCTGACCCGCCAGATGCTGGCCTATGCCGGTAAGGGCCGTTTCATCATCGAACGCGTCGACCTTTCGAGCCTGGTCGCGGATATGACCAGGTTAGTCGATACCTCCATCCCGAAGAACGTCGAGTTGCATTTGGAACTGGACCGGGAGCTGCCGGCCGTGGAGGCGGACGCCGGCCAGCTGCAGCAGGTAGTCATGAACCTGGTCCTGAATGCGGCCGAATCGATCGGCGCGCAAGCGGGCGCGGTGACGGTGCGCACCGGCGCCCGCCACCTCGATCGTCGCCACATCCGCAAGGAACTGGAAGACGCGGAGATCGAAAGTGGCGCCTACGTATTTCTGGAGGTGCTGGATACCGGGTGCGGCATGGACGAAGCCACCAAGAGCCGCATCTTCGATCCATTTTTCACCACCAAGTTTACCGGTCGCGGGCTTGGGCTGGCGGCGGTCACCGGTATCGTTCGCGGACACAAAGGCGCGATCCGGGTGAAGAGCACTCCGGGCCAAGGCAGCACGTTCATTGTCTTTTTTCCCGCCGCGAACGCGACCCGGACTGATGCGCCGGTGCTGCAAGCGCCGTCCCAGACAGAACTGAGTGGCGCGGGAACCATCCTGGTCGTGGACGATGAGGACATTGTCCTGCGCGCCGTAAAGATCGGGCTCGAACGACAAGGCTACCAGGTGCTGCAGGCGTCAAGCGGCGGCGCCGCGATCGAGCTCTTTCAGCGCGAGCGAAACCGCATCGTCGGAGTGCTTTTGGATTCGAGCATGCCCGGTATGGGCGGGCATGAGGTTCTACCGGAATTGCGTAAAATCAAGCCTGACATTCACGTGATCGTATCCAGCGGCTATAGTGAAGCCGAAACAATACGGCTATTCTCCGGCCAGACGATATCAGGATTCCTGCAGAAACCATACACCTCAACTCGATTAGCGGAAGAGATCAAAAGGGCGCTTCAACGAGGGTAGCGGAACAGAGGGCATGGTCACGCTATTTCTGAGGTCGAGAATGTCTTGCAGAGGAGATGGGTAAGAATCGGAAGGCAAGAACGGCCTCGCGGGTCGCTCTTGCCCGTACGGGTTCTTTCAGCGATTTGGCCGGAGCCAGATCGACGGCGACACCGAGGCTATCCGCGAGCCGATTCTGAATGTGGACCAGCTCAAGCAACGAGAGTTGCTTCGCCGCGTCAAATTCGGCCATCGGATCGACATCGGAACGATGACTGACCGCCGTTCCGCGCGCGTAGGAGCCGAACGGGAACAGCCGCTCGATCCCCGCGGCCCGCAACTCGGCTTCATGGTTCCGTAAGGCAGGGATGATCGTGGACTTGTCCATACAGCGTATCCTGAAGTCACATTGGTTTCGATGCCAAAGGGCAGCCTGACATTTGGCGGTGAGGGTGGGATTCGAACCCACGGAACCCGCGAAGGTTCAACGGTTTTCGAGACCGCCCGATTCAACCGCTCTCGCACCTCACCGTGCTTCGGACAACGTCTTTCTCACTATATCAGCTTCCCCGCCCCTGACGCCGCAAGCCGCTGTGATACTGTCGGGGCAGAAGGAGCGTGCCCGATCCCGTGGCGAAATTTCTGGTTGGAATTCTCACCGGCTTCATCCTGACTGTCCTGGTCCTCGTCCTGATCGGCTTCACGCTCGCCCGCTTGCGCTCCAAGCCTCCCGAAATCGCTTCGAACTCCACCCTCGTTCTGCGCCTCGACGGCAGCCTCCCGGAGCGCCCGCCGCTCGAATTTCCGCTGCCCATCTTTGAGCAAAAAAGCCCGCTCACCGTGGAGGAAGTCTGGGCCCTCCTGCGGGAGGCCGCCACCGATCCCCGGATCACGGCCGTGGTGTTCGAACCCGCCGGCCTGCAGATCGGCTGGGCCAAGATGCAGGAGCTGCGCGCCGACCTCCAACAATTCAAGAAGTCCGGCAAACCCCTCTACGCCTATTTGAAAAGTCCCGGCGCCCGTGAGTATTACGTCGCCACGGCCGCTAACCGGATCTACATGCCGCCGGAGGATATGCTCAACCTGAAGGGCCTGCGCTTTGAGCTCACCTATTTCAAACGCACCCTCGACAAGCTTGGCGTGCAGGTGGAAATCGAGCACGCCGGCAAGTACAAAGATTTCGGCGATATGTTCACGCGCACGTCGCTCAGCCCCGAAACCGAAGAGGTCATGAACAGCGTTATCGATGATCTCTACGGCGATCTGGTGCAGGCCATTGCCACCGGACGTCGTCAGGATGCCGCCAAAGTGCGCGCCACCATCGATCAGGGCCCGCTGCTGGCGAATCAAGCGCTACAGACTGGCCTGGTGGATGAGCTGCGCTATGAAGATGAGATGTTCGGCGGGTTGAAGATCGCACTTAAACAATCCGCGCTGAAGAAGGTGTCCGAGCGCGATTACCTGCACGCCTCCAACCCGAACGCGGGTTCGGGCCAGAAGATCGCGCTGATCGTCGGCGAGGGTACCATCACCCGCGGCGACCCAGAAACCAGCGATAACGAATCCGGCATCGAGGCCGAAGGCTTTGGCAAACTGCTGCGCAAAGTTGGCAACGACAGCAGCATCAAAGGCGTCATCGTGCGCATCGATTCACCGGGTGGTGAGAGCTATGCCTCGGATGAACTGTGGCGCGCCATGAACCAGCTCGGCAAGAAGAAGCCCGTGGTCATTTCGATGTCGGATGCCGCGGCGTCCGGCGGCTACTACATGGCCATGACCGGCGACCCCATCGTGGCCTACCCCGGCACCCTGACCGGCTCGATCGGCGTGGTCTTCGGCAAGCCCAACCTGCACGGACTCTACGACAAGCTGGGCGTCGACAAAAACATCATCTCGCGCGGCCACTTCGCGACCATCGATTCCGACGATAAGCCGCTCGACGACGAAGGCCGCCAGAAGCTGCGCCAAGGCATCGACGATAATTATCGCAGCTTTGTCACCAAGGTGGCGGCCGCCCGCAAGCGCAAGTTTGAAGAGATCGAGCCGCTGGCGCAGGGCCGTGTGTGGCTCGGCGACCAAGCCAAAAACAACGGCCTGGTGGACCGCCTCGGCGGCTTCGATGCGGCGATCGAGTTGATCAAACAGCGCGCCAAAATTCCAGCCGGCGAAAAAGTGGCGCTCACCCTCTATCCGCCCCGCCGTACCTGGCTCGATGTGGCCTTGCAGCCGCCTTCCCCCGATGCCCTGATGCAATCTCGTATCAAAGCGCTGCTGCCCTCCGCCGCCAGCGACCCCTCGCTGCGCCTGCTGCTGCAGGGCGGCATGCTGCGGCTCGCGCCCTTCTCTATAAGTTTCCACTAATATGCTTGACGAACAGCAGTTCAAAACGCGAGCCGACCAGGCCCTCAACGACCTGCACCGCGGTCTGATGCACGCCGGCGACCAGCACGGCTTTGAAAGCGACACCAACTCCGGCGCGTTGACTATCGAGTTTGAGGATGGCACGCGCTTCGTCGTCAGCCCCAACTCTCCGGTACGCCAGATCTGGGTCTCGGCGCTGATGCGCAGCTTCAAACTCGATTGGGAAGATGCCCGCGGCGCGTTCGTGTATCCCGAAACCGGCGCAACCCTGCAAGACCTGACCGCCACTGTCATTGCTCAACAATTGGGCGAGCCCATCGCACTTTAGGAGCTTCCAATGCGCTTTATTGCCCCGTCGCTGGCGCTGCTCACCATCTTTTGCGGGCCGTTTTGTTTCGCCGGAACCGTGCGCGTTTATGTAGCGAACACCGACGGCGCCAGTATTTCAGTGATCGATCCTGTCCAGAACAGAGTCCTCGAGGAAATTCCGGTCTCGAGAAATCCACACGCCGTACTCCTGTCGCCCGATCAGACCCGCTTCTACGTCCCCAGCGAGAGTGAGGACGTGCTCGATGTGATCGACCGCGTCACTTCGAAAACCATCGCCAAAGTGCCGCTGGGCCGCCGTCCCAACAATCTGGCCATCACGCCCGATGGCCGCCGCATCTACGTGTGCATTCGCCAGGAATCCTGGGTGACCGTCGTCGATGCGCAGTCGCTCAAGGCCGTGAAGAACATTCCGGTCGGCAGAGGGCCGCATAACGTGTACGCCCTGCCCGACGGCCAGCACATGCTCGCGACCTCCATGGACGACAACAGGCTCACCGTCATCAACACCGCAACTGAGGCGCCTGAGTACGAAATCCCGCTGCCCGGCGTGCCGCGGCCCATCGCCATGGACGCAGGCCCGCGGCATCTATTCGTGCAGTTGTCCGGGCTGCACGGTTTCGTCGTCGTCGATTTCCTCTCACGCCAGGTAACCGATAAGATTCTTTTGCCCGATGCGCCGGCCGGCGCGAAGCCACTGATCCCGCAGACCTTCTCGCACGGCATCGCGGTCGAGCCCAGGAGCCACACGTTATGGGTCAACAGCATGCTGGACAATTCAGTTTCCGTCTTCTCTCTTCCGGATCTGAAACGGCTGGCCACGATCCCGGTCGGCCGCGGCCCTGACTGGATGGCGTTCCTGCCCGACGGTTCGCGTTGCTATGTCTCGAACGCCGGCTCCAATAGTGTCTCCGCCATTGACGTGGCAACCCGTAAGGAAATTACGCGCATTCCTGTCGGCCGCATCCCCAAGCGGATCATCGCGGTCAAGCTTCGCTGAACTATCCGGCCCTCCCCGGGCAGATGAGATATTCTTGCGGAATGCGTACGACCGCGCTTTTGCTTTTTTCCTGCATCCCTCTGCTCGTTCAAGCTAGCGACAATTTGATCGGCGAATTTCGATTGGTCGAGGTCGCCTCGGTCGCGGATGCCATGGAGCAGCTCTATGGACAACGCAACTATATGACGCACCAGATGCGCCCGATCTTCCCGGTCAAGTTCGCCGGTCCCGCCGTGACGGTCTACTTAAAAAAGGGAGAGCACAAGGAAGGTGCGCCGGCGTCACAAGGCATGCTCGACGCCATCGACGCCGCACCCGCCGGCTCGGTCTACGTGATGGCGCTCGAAGATGGCGCCGATATCGCGGGCATGGGCGGCCTGATGGCCACGGCCATGAAGTTTCGCGGCTTGGCGGGCGCCGTGGTCGACGCGGCGGTCCGCGACGTCCCGCAGATCCGTAAACTGCAGTTCCCGGTTTTCAGCACCGGCATCGCGCCCTCCACCTCCATCAACCACTATCGTTTTGCGGGCGCCAATATCCCGATGGTCTGTAATGGCGTGAAGGTCAGTCCTAACGACATCATCGTGGCCGATGAGGATGGCGTGGCCGTGGTGCCGCGCGCGCATGCCGAAGAGATTCTCAAAAAAGCTCAGCAACTGGATGACACCGAGCACCAGATGCTGCCGTTCATCGAAAAATTCCGCGGCATCCGCGAAGCCGTCAAGAAGTTTGGCCGCATCTAAAGCCGAGTCTTTCCATGGCTTCGCCGCATCCGACATCCATGAGCCCCAAGCTCCCGCTGAACACCGAGCGGCTGCGCACCGTGCTGCCGTTTGTGTGGGAGCTCATGGTGCCGCGCCGCAAGCTGCTGCTGGCCGGCTTCGTGTTGATGTTGATCAACCGCATGTCGGGGCTGGTGCTGCCGGCCTCCACCAAATTCCTGTTCGATAACGTTATCGCGCGCAACGACGCGTCGTTGTTGCTGCCGCTGGTGCTGGGCGTGTGCGCCGCCACCATCATCCAGGGCATCACGTCTTTTTCGCTGACGCAGCTGCTTTCGAAAGCCGGCCAACGCCTGATCGCCGAACTGCGCCAGCGCGTGCAGCAGCACGTGGGCCGCCTCCCCGTCACGTATTTCGACGCCAATAAAAGCGGCACTCTGGTGGCCCGCATCATGAGCGACGTCGAAGGAGTGCGCAACCTGATCGGCACCGGCCTGGTGGAATTTTTGGGCGGCCTCACCTCGGCGGTGATGGTCCTTTACTTTCTGTTCCGCACCAGCGCCCGCATGACCGGCGTGACGCTCGTCATCCTCATCGCCTTCGGCCTCACGTTGCGCAAAGCCTTCTCGACCATTCGGCCCATCTTCCGCGAGCGCGGCAAACTCAACGCCGAAGTCAGCGGCCGCCTCACCGAATCGCTCGGCGGCGTGCGCGTCGTTAAGGGTTATCACGCCGAGGAGCGCGAAGAAAAGGTCTTCGCCAAGGGTGTCAACCTCCTGCTGGCCAACGTGCTGAAGTCGCTTACGTCCATGTCGCTGATGAGCCTCTCGGC
>DOZZ01000312.1:0-344 GCA_003517725.1 Bryobacterales bacterium
AGTTGAAGCCGGCGAACGCCTATCCGCTGACGATGGCTTGGCGCTCTTCGCCAGCCCCGACCTGCTGGCCATCGGCTACATGGCCAACCTGGTGCGCGAGCGAATGCACGGCGACAAGACGTACTTCAACGTCAACCGGCACCTGAACCCGACCGACGTCTGCGTGGCCAGCTGCCGCCTCTGCGCGTTTGGCAAGAAGGCGCGCGACCCCAAGGCTTACACCATGTCGCTAGAACAGGTCTGGGAAACGGCGGCCACGGGTTGGAGCGAGGCCATCACGGAATTCCACATCGTCGGCGGGCTGCACCCGGAGCTGTCCTTCGACTGGTTCTGCCAGATGCTGC
>DOZZ01000312.1:539-11028 GCA_003517725.1 Bryobacterales bacterium
GGCGGCTTCCAGACCTTCATCCCGCTGGCGTTTCATCCCGAAAACACGGCGCTGGCGCACATTCCCAAGACCACCGGGTTTCTGGATCTAAAGAACATTGCCGTGGCGCGCCTGCTGCTCGACAACATCGCGCACATCAAAGCTTACTGGATCATGATGACGCCGAGAATCGCGCAGATCGCGCTACGCTTCGGCGCCGACGACATCGACGGCACCGTGGTGCAGGAGAAGATTTATCACGACGCCGGCGCGACCACCAGCCAGTCGATGCGCCGCGGCGAACTGCTGCAATTGATCCGCAAAGCCGGCCGCGAACCCGTGGAGCGCGACACGCTCTACCGCGCGGTCGAGCGCCGCGACGCCACGTTTACGGTGTTGGTGTAGCCGCGATCACGGGATTACGCAGCACCCCGATACCCTCCAGCTCGACTTCCACCACGTCGCCATGCACCAGCCGGCGCGTGTTGCCGGGGGTTCCCGTATAAATCAGATCGCCCGGCGTCAGCGTAACCCAGCGGCTGATCCAGCGGATGATTTCGGGAACTGCAAAGAGCAGGTCGGACGTCTCCTGGCTCTGCAGCATTTCGCCATTCACGCGAGTTTGCAATAGCCGATCGGCGGGATCGAGGTCCGTGACTACCGCGGGTCCCAGCGGCGCGAAGGTATCGGCGCCTTTGGCCCGCCACCATTGCAGATCTTTACCCGCGCCGCGCTGCCAATTGCGGTCGCTGACGTCATTGCCGCAGGTCAGGCCGAAGATGGCGTCGCGCGCCTGGTCCAGACTCGCATGGCGCACTTCGCGCCCGATGACCGCGACCATCTCGCCTTCAAAATGGACATCCTCGGCTTCCGGCGGGATCACGATGGGCCCGCCCGGATGCTGCAGCGCCGACACCGGCTTATAGAAGATTTCAGGATCGCGCGGCGCCGGGCGCTGGCCCAAGTGGCTGCGGTAGTTGAGGCCCACGGCGAAGATGGTGCGCGGCTCGCACGGCGCCAAAAGCGTGACGGCGGCTAATGAAATCGATGGCCCCGCCTCGCCTCCGCCCAGCCACGGCGCACGCTCCAGCGGGTACAGCAGCCCGTCCTGCTCCCGCCCGTAACGGGCCTGATCCTGGTGCAAAAAACGAACGTATCGCGGCATGCTCCGCCCTGGATTATGTCAGACACGTCGCGCTATAAGTTGTGCAACAATACAGGCGGGCGTGGCGGCTATGGAAAAGCAAGCGCAGAACATACAAGACAGCTTCTTGAACAATGCGCGCAAGGAAAAAGGCATTGTCACGATCTACCTGGTCAGCGGCGTGAAGCTCTCGGGGCGCATCCGCAGTTTCGACAAGTACAGCCTCATCATGGAATCGAATAATCAGGAGCAACTGGTCTTCAAGCACGCCATTTCGACGGTGGTGACGATGCGCGCCGCGCAGCCCTATCACGTGGCGGGCGGGGCCAGCGAGCACGCGGCCGCGGCCCCCGAGAACGAGCCGTCGGAGGCGTAAGGCGCACTCCAGCATTCCAGTACCGGAACGGGCCATCCTCATTGGCTTTGAGCTAAAGAAAGGCCAGGCCTCAGGGAGCTCCGACCAGTCGTTCGGCGAGCTCACCGAGCTCGCGCGCACGGCGGGCGCGGAGGTCGCGTCGTCACTCTTCCAGACGCGCGCCGCGGCCGAGGCCTCGACGCTGATCGGGCGCGGCAAAGTGGAGGAGCTGGCGGCCCTGGTGAAGCAGCACGAAGCCGACGTCGTGATCTTCGACCACGAACTGACGCCCACCCAGCAGCGCAATCTGGAACGCCTGCTCGATACCAAGGTTATCGACCGCACGCAGCTGATCCTCGACATCTTCGCGCGCCGCGCCCGCACCCGGGAAGGCCGCCTGCAGGTGGAGCTGGCGCAGCTTTACTATCTGCTGCCGCGGCTCAGCGGGCAGGGCTTGGCGATGTCCCGTTTGGGCGGCGGCATCGGCACCCGCGGCCCCGGCGAAACCAAGCTCGAAACCGACCGCCGCCGCATCAAGGGCCGCATTAAGAAGATCGAAGAAGATATTGAGCAGGTGCGCACGGGCCGCACCCTGCACCGCCGCCAGCGGCAGTCGGTCCCGCTGCCCACCATTGCGCTGGTGGGCTACACCAATGCCGGTAAATCGACGCTCTTCAACCGGCTGACGCAGGCCGGCGTGCTGGCCGATGCCCGCATGTTTGCGACGCTCGATCCCACCGTCCGCTTGATCCAACTGCCATCCCGCCGCGAGGCGCTGCTGAGCGACACAGTAGGCTTCATACGCAACCTGCCGACCACGCTGGTGCGGGCGTTCCGCGCCACGCTCGAGGAAGTGGCCGACGCGGCGCTGATCCTGCACGTGGTGGACTCGACCGCGCCCGATGCCGCCGAGCACACCGCGCATGTGCTGCAGGTGTTGCAGGAGATCGGCGCCGCCGGTACTCCGCAAGTTCTGGTGCTGAACAAACTGGACGCCCTGCCGCCCGAAGCCGCCGAGCCCGAAGAGCTGCGGGTCCGGGCGTTGGCCGACGCGCAAAGCGCCGACGCGCCACGCCTTGCGGCAGGCGTGAGCGCGCTCACCGGCCAGGGCATCCCGGCGCTGCTGAAAGCGCTCGACGCGGCTCTTACCTTCGACCCCGTGGAACGCGTCACACTGGAAGTTCCGGTGGCCGAGGGCGCCGTGATGGCCGCGTTACATGCGAAGTCGAACATCCTAAACATTACGTGTGATGAAAACTTCTGTACAATCGAAGCCGAGGTGCCCGAATCTTTGCGGCAGCGCTTGGCGGCTTACCTCAAACCGGTTTCCAGCTGATGTGGAAAACTCTGTGGAGAACCCGTGGTTTTTTGCGGCGAGCGCGCTAAGTGCAAGGCTTCGGACAGCGCCGTTCCGTGTCTGAAGCCCTATCCTAAGCCATCTAGGTGCAACCAGTTAGTGGCATCCAGCAGGCTGGCTGCGGAGGCTCTCCGCTCCGTGGCGAAGGGAAAGAGAAAGAAGCTGGTTTTCCACAGAATTGGCAGGGCGAATTGTGAGTAGCGGACTCAAATCAAAGCTGCCCAATTACCTGACGCTGGGCCGAATATTCCTGGTCCCACTGCTCGTGGCGGCGCTGGTGCAACTGGACGTGCGCTGGCGTATCGGCACGCTGGTGATCACCAATGATTTGCTGGCGCTGCTAATTTTCCTGGTCGCTTCCGGCACCGACATGCTCGACGGTTACCTGGCCCGCCGCTGGGGCAAAATCACAACCATCGGCACGCTCCTCGACCCCATCGCCGATAAGCTGCTGGTTTCGGCATCGCTGATTGCGCTGGTCCAGGTGCGGGTGGTGCCGGCCTACATCGCGGTGCTGATCGTGGGGCGCGAATTCGTCGTCACCGGTCTCCGCAGCATTGCGGCGGCCGAGGGCTACACCATCCAGGCCAGCGAGCTGGGCAAAACGAAAATGGCGGCCCAGGTGGTTGCGATCTCGTGCATCCTGGGCAGCGTGCGCCATCCCGCGCTGCTGCCCGTGGCGCAGTGGGGGCTATGGGTAGTGGTGCTGATCGCGCTGATTTCGGCGATCGAATACTTTCGCCAGTTCTGGCGCAAGGTGGACGACGGCGTAAAGCAGCGCCGCCGCCGCGAACTGCTGACCGCCGAGCGGCGCGAGCGTCTCCTACGAAAAAAGCGCGCCAAAGCCGCCCAGCAAGCCATTTAAGACCAAAGCTTCTCGGAATGCTTCTTTATACTCTTCGCCCCGATGCCATCGCAGAACCCACTGAAGCGCCCGGCCGCCGCGCAGCGCCATGCGCGCTACGCTGATAAATCTTGTAAACCAACACCATGGCCAGAACGGCCACCAGCAGCCACAGCAGCGGGTGCAACCGAGGCTGGTCCCGAGCGATGCGCAACAAGTCGATCTTCCCTCCAAACTCCGGACGTGCGGCGCGCATTGCGGCGGGTGGCTGAAAGAGCGCGGTAAGCTCGTGCAATTCGGGCTCGATCTCCTGTCGCGACAGGCCCAGGCACTCCGCGTACTGGCGGGCGAAATTGCGCGCCAGGAAAGCGCCCGGAAGTTTCTCGTACTGCTGCGCCTCCAGCAGTAGCAACTGGCGCACCGGCACTTTGGTCCGCGCCGAAACCGCCTCCAGGCTCAGGCCTTGCCGGACGCGCTCGGCTTGTAGTGTGGTTCCGAGGGAGTTCATTCCCGCTGACTACGATGGTAGCGCGGCAGCGGCTGCTAAAATCGAGCCAACAGGCATGGTCCGCGGTCTTATTTCCGTCATCGTAGTGAACTGGAACCGGCGCGAATTGCTGCGCCAGGCGCTCGCTTCCGTCGCGCGGCAGCAACAAGCCCACTACGAGCTCATCGTGGTGGACAACGGCTCGACCGACGGGTCAGTCCAAAGCATCCAGCAGGAATTTCCCCAGGCGGCGCTGATTCGCAACACCGTCAACCGCGGCTTTTGCGCCGCTAATAACCAGGGCATCGCCGCCGCGTCCGGCGAATTCATCGCGCTCCTGAATAACGACGCCGAGGCGGATCCCCGCTGGCTAGCGGCACTCCACGCCGTCTTTGAAGATCGCCCGGACGTCGGCATGGCGGCGTCCAAAATTCTGATGGCTTCCGATCCGCGGCGCATCGACAAAGCCGGGCACCTGATCTGGCCCGATGGCCAGAACCGAGGGCGCGGCGCCGGTGCGCTGGACGTCGGACAGTTCGATCGCGTGGAGCCCGCGCTGTGGCCGGACGGCTGCGCCGCCATGTACCGCCGCGAGATGCTCGACCAGATCGGCGGCTTCGACGAAGATTTTTTCGCCTATGCCGACGATGCCGAACTGGGGCTGCGTGCGCGCATCGCCGGGTGGCAGTGTATCTACACCCCGTTCGCCGTCGTGCGGCACCATCGCGGCGCCACCCTGGGCGTCCACAATAGCCGGCGTCTGATGCTGATCGAGCGCAATCGCATTCTGCTGGCCGTCAAGCTCTTTCCCGCCAGCCTGCTGTGGCTCAACGGCTATTATTTCGTTCGCCGGCTGCTGGCCGGGGCCGCGGCGGCCGCCCGCGGGCAGGGCGAAACGGCGCTGTTCCCCGGGGTGCGCGGCAAATGGATCCTGCTCTGTGCGCTGCTCCTCGGCAACCTCTCGGCCCTGCCTCTGCTGCCGCGCATGTGGGCCAAGCGCCGCGCCATTGAGGCCATCCGCAAACTGCCGGCCGCGCGCGTGAAGGCGCTGATCCTGCAAAATCAAATCTCGCTGCGAGAGCTCTCGACCCAGGCTGCCCTGCCTTGAGCGACGCCTGCGTGCTCTGCGGCCATGGCGAGGCGCGCTGGGAATTGACCGGCCGCGACCGCCTGTATCACACCACCGCGCGTGCCTTCGACGTGGTGGCCTGTGGCGGCTGCGGCTTGCTGCGCCTCTCGCCGCGCCCGCTCGAAGCGGAGTTGCCGCAATATTATCCGCAACAGTACTGGTTCTCCGGCGACCGCTCGCTTGCCGGCCGCCTGGAAGAGAGCTTCCGGCGCCTGCTGATCCGCGACCACGCGCGCTTCGTGCAGCGCGCCTATCGCAACGCAGGCGCGACAGGCCCCATGCTCGATGCCGGGTGCGGCGGAGGCCTGCTGGCCGGGGTGCTGCGCGCGCGTGGCGTGCCAGCAATGGGCCTCGACTCGTCGGCCGATGCCGTGAAACTCGCTTGGCATCGGCATCGCGTGCCTGCTCTGCAAGGCGATCTGCGGCAGGCCCCCTTCGCGCCGCGCTCGCTGGCGCTGTTGAGCATGTTCCACGTCGTGGAGCACTTGCTCGATCCCGTCGGTTACCTGCGCGCGGCTCACGCGTTACTGCGCGACAACGGCCGTCTGGTGGTGCAGGCGCCCAATGCCGATTGCCTCCAGTTCCGCGTCTTGCGCGCGCGTTGGAGCGGCATCGACATCCCGCGCCACGTGCAAAACTTCCGCCGCGCCGATCTGCAGCGGCTGCTCTCAAGCGCCGGCTTCGAGATCACGCGCACCAAGCATTTTTCGTGGCGCGACAATCCGGCCGGCCTCGCCACCAGCCTCTGGCCCTCGCTCGAACCGGTGGCCCGCCGCGTTCGCCAACTCGATCGCGGCGGTGCATCGCGGCTCTTCAAAGACGCGGCCTACCTGGCTCTGGTGCTGGCCAGCGTCCCCTTCACCGTGCTCGAAGCGGCGCTGGGCCGCGGCTCGACCGTCATGGTGGAGGCTCGCAAAATCGCATGAAGCCCGCCGCGTTGTCGTATCGTCTGCCCCCCGTACTGCGCCGTCATGTGCTGCATTTTGAAGCTTTGATCGACGACGCGATCAAAACCTTCGCGCAATCGCTCGCGCCCGGTGCCGTGCTGCTCGATGCCGGCGCCGGCGAATCACGCCATCGCGCCATCTTTGCCCGCCAGCGCTACATCGCGGTCGACCTCGCCGTCGGCGATGCCGCCTGGAATTATCAGAAGCTCGACGTCATCGGCGATTTGACCGCCCTGCCTTTCGCGAACGGCGCTTTCGACGCAGTGTTGAACGTCGTCACCCTCGAGCATGTGCGCGACCCCGCGCTGGCGCTCCGCGAGATGGGCCGGGCGTTGAAACCCGGCGGCCGGCTGCTGCTGATCGCCCCGCAGGATTGGGAAGTGCACCAGTCGCCCCACGACTTCTTCCGCTACACGCGCCACGGCCTGCGCCATCTGCTGGAACAGGCGGGCTTCGAGGCCATCGACATACGCGCGGCCGGCGGCTACTTCCGACTGCTGTCGCGGCGCCTGCTAAACGGGCTACAATTCTTTTCAGGCGGCGCGCGCTGGCTGCTGTTCGCGCCGGCGGCCCTGCTGCTGGTGCCGGCCGCTCTGGTGCTCCCGCTGCTCGAACCGCTCGATCACGAACGCAACTTCACACTGGGATATCTATGTACCGCGCGACGCTCCTCTTCTTAGCGGCTCTGGCGGCGCCCGCCGCGCACGACTTCAGCGGCGAACGCGCCATGGACTACACGCGCAAAGCCGTCGCCTACGGCCCGCGCCCCATCGGTTCGCCCGCGCTGCGCCGGCTCGAAGCATTCATCGTCTCGACGTTGAAGTCCGACGGCTGCCAGGTCACCGTCGACAGTTTCACCGGCCACACTCCTAACGGGCCCGTCGCGATGCACAACGTGATCTGCCGTTTCCCGGGCTCGACCGGCAAAGCCATCGTCATCACCGGCCACTACGACACCAAGATCCTGCCGCGCTTCGTAGGCGCCAACGACGGCGGCTCCTCTGCCGGCCTGCTGCTGGAACTGGCGCACGCGCTGCAGGGCGTCCCGCGCAAAGACGACGTGCTGCTGGTCTTCTTCGACGGCGAAGAAGCGGTTAAGGAATGGACCGACGCCGACAGTCTCTATGGGAGCCGCCATCTGGCCGACCGCTGGCAGGCCGACGGCACGCTGGCGCGAATCAAGGCCCTGATCAACGTCGACATGATCGGCGACAGAGATCTGGAACTGGTCTACGACATGAGCTCTTCCGCGCAGGTGCGCACGCTGGTGTGGGATGCCGCCGACGCGCTGGGCTACTCGAGCCACTTTCCGCGCGCGCCCAACGCCATCACCGACGACCATGTGCCCTTTCTGCAGCACGGCGTGAAGGCGCTGGACCTGATCGACTTCGATTACGGCCCCAACAACTCCTACTGGCACACGCCCGAAGACACCATGGACAAACTCGCGCCGCGCAGCTTTGAAGTGGTGGGGCGCGTCGTGCTCGAAGCCATTCGCCGGCTGGAAGCGGCTTACTAGAAGTGCTGGGCGCCATCGTCGTCGACAAGCCGGAGGGCTGGACTTCGCACGACGTCGTCAACCGCATGCGGCGTTTGGCCGGAACGCGCAGCGTGGGCCACCTGGGCACGCTCGATCCGCTAGCCACCGGGGTGCTGCCGCTGCTGCTGGGCGATGCCACGCGGCTGGCGCGCTTCTACGGCGCGGCCGAAAAAGTCTACGAGGCGGTGGTGCGCTTCGGATTCGCCACCAGCAGCTATGACCGCGAAGGCGAGCCGCTCGGCCCGGTTTCGCCCGTGAACTTTGACGCCGCGGCTCTCGAGTCTGCTCTCGCGGCGTTTCGCGGCAAGTTGCAGCAGATGCCGCCGCCGGTCTCGGCCAAGAAAATACGCGGCGTCGCGGCCTACAAGATGCCTCGCGCGGAGGCGCAGGCGGCGCTCCAGCCCGTGCCTGTCGAAGTGTTCGAACTCGCGCTGCTGTGGTTGGCGGACAGCCGCGCGGGCCTGCGCGTGCATTGCTCGGCCGGCACGTATGTACGCAGCATCGCGCACGATCTTGGCGTGGCCTTGGGATGCGGCGCGCATGTGGAGCAGCTGCGGCGCACCCGCTCGGGCGCGTTCGTAATCGAGCAGGCTCGCACGCTTGAACAGCTGCAGCTATTGCGCGAGGAAGATCGCTTCGAAGAAGCGTTGCTGCGGCCGGCGGACCTGCTGCCCGAAATTCCCAGCGCTTATGTCGACCTCGACACGGCCGGGCAGATACGCAACGGCCGCGACTTCCGTGTCTCACCCTTTCGTCAGGATGCCGGCTCGCGATTCGTGAAAGCGCTCGGCGCGCAGGACGAACTTCTGGCCATCGGTGAAGCGGTGCTGCCGAATCTCTATCATCCGGTCGTCGTGTTTCCGGGGCTACGCTAATAATCATCGGCGCCTCTCTCGACTAGAAAAAATTGCGCGGCTCCATTCCCGCTTTCGCCGCCCAGTACGGCGGCCGTCGGCCCTGTGGCCTGCCGCTTCCAGAAGCGTTCACACTGCCGATCTCACCCAACCCACTGTTTTTTTTTTGGAGGGCATCCCGCGATTCACGCAACGCATCGCCATGTGGCGCGGCCCATCGGTTGATGGCGAAGGCGCCGTGCTTGATGGCGTTGGTGGACACGCGGGCCTTGCCGTCGATGGAAATCACGTGTGCCGCCTTTCCGGCCGTAATCGAAACTGTGTGCGTATTCGAAATTGGAAGCACGATCTACGAACATCTGTACGAAATCGATTCCTTCGATGGCGGCGTCACATGGACCAGCCCTATGCAGATCACAAATGACTCTCCGTCTGAGTTCGACTGCTCCATTCGCGCGGACACCGCGCGTGGACGGTTGTCTCTCATCTATAGCAGGAACGGGGTCTCGGGTGGGAACGACATCGAAATCCGTCAAAAGACTTGCTCCAGCTGCGGTTGGACGAATCCGACTACGGTAATCGCTGATGGTCACAACAACTGGGACGCCAGCCTCTTGGTTGCAGGGAATGGGGATTTAGTGGTGCTCGAAACTCTGGAAGGTTTCGGAGGAAATGGGTCACCAGGCACGATTCACTCTTTCCGATCGACAGACGGTGGCGCGACGTGGGGGCCTCGAGCTGACATCATCAGTACCTCGGGACAGCAGTGGTTTCCTGTGGCCGTCCAGAAATCGGATGGCGTAATTCACCTCATGTTCCGGGACACGACTTACAGCTCGAACGCACAGATCGGTCAGTTGTGGTCTTCGGATTATGGATACACATGGACCGGCTTCTCTAACTTCATACTGGCGGACAGGAGCGGTTTTCGGGAATACAGAATACGTTCTCTACAACCTTTCGGAAACTCTGAATCCGCGGCGCGCAGTAGCCGCTCTTGTGCTTCAGCTCTGGCACGCTTTCGCGTATATGAACCTGTTCGTGCTGACCGTGCCGGCCCTTTGCGTATGGTTTTTCCGAAGAGGCACGACGCAGCTGCGAACGCACCCCGGACCACTGGTAGGCGTGTGCTTAGCGTATGTGATGACGCTCTCTTGGGTCGGTGGAGCAGCGTTAGCACGCTACATGCTCCCGGCCACTTCGGTACTCATAATATTGAGCATCGCCGTCTTACGGGTCGGCGCCGGCATCCAATGGTGGTCCCTGGCGGTCGCGGTTTCCGCAGCAGCGTTTGCGATTACCTTAAACAGCTACCCTCCGTATCACTTCGCGCTGGACGATAATTTAGCGTATTGTGACTTCATCGAGTTGCAAGCCGACGGAGCACATTTTCTTCAAGAGACTGCCAATAGCGAGCCGGTACTGACTGCCTGGCCGGCCACGGATGAGTTTTCCCAGACCTATCTGGGCTATACGAACCGGTCTTTGAGAACGTTGTCGGTACCCGACTTCGAGCCAGCGGCGCTGATTCAGACGACGGCGAAAGATTCTTTTCAGACGGCCTTCGTTTTTTCGCAAAGGTATGAACCGCTCAACACTGTGTTTCGGCCCGGTCGTTATTTGCGAGTGTTGGCTTTCTGGAAGCGTGCGCAAATGGAATTCTTCGATCAGCCACCAAACCTTACTCCCGAAGCCGCGGCTACCCGGTTGGACGCTGAAATCGTGTGGCGTGAAACACGCGGCCCCCTTTACGCAGCGGTGTTAGAGAAGAGAGCCGTCAGGGATCATCCGCAGCAAATCCGATAGGATCGGACGCGGAACCATTGTATTCTAGTCGTCTGCGTCAAACAGAA
>DOZZ01000022.1:0-451 GCA_003517725.1 Bryobacterales bacterium
TGGTCGGGGCGGCGGGATTTGAACTCGCGACCCCCTGCGCCCAAGGCAGGTGCGCTACCAGGCTGCGCTACGCCCCGACTGCTTTGATCGTACCAAGTTGCGCGTCCCAACCGTCGATGCTGGGGTCAGAAGTTGTGGCCATCGTTGAACCTCCCCTTCTAAAAGCCGCGCGCTCGTCCAGCTCAGGCAGCGTTGCGCGACCATCTCCTTATTGCCTGCTGGATTTGAAGGTCACCCCGCGTTCCGGATGCGCACCGGTTTATCTTGGTGAAGGAACGACCTACATGAAAACCTGCTTATCCCTCCCGTTTCTTGCTTGCTGTCTCGCCGCCCAGTCGATCTCGCAGTTGCCGTACTCGCCCAGCCTGGATCTCACTTCAATGGACACGTCGGTCAGCGCTTGCAACGATTTTTACCAATATTCGTGCGGCAACTGGATTCGCAAGAATCC
>DOZZ01000022.1:562-3692 GCA_003517725.1 Bryobacterales bacterium
ATCGCTCCCGCGCTCGAAGCCATCGGCAAGATTCGCGGTCTGCCGGACCTGACGGCGTTTGTGACCGGGCAGCACCGCGCCGGCACCGGCGCCGACATCCTGTTTGGCATCGACTCCAACCAGGATTATGAGAATGCGCAGAGCGTGATCACGTTCGCCGGGCGCGGGGCGCTGGGGCTCCCGGACCGCGATTACTACACCAAGACCGACCCCAAGTCGGTCGAGATTCGCAACAAATACGTGGAGCACGTGGCGCGCATGTTCCAGATGATCGGCGAGACGCCGGACGCGGCCAAGCAACACGCGGCTGATGTGATGTCGATCGAGACCGACCTGGCGAAGTCGATGCTGACGCGGGTGGAACTGCGCGACCCGCATAACCTTTTCCATAAGGTCCAGCGCACGCGCTTGCAGGCCATGACGCCCTCGATCGACTGGAACGCGGTCTTTCCGGCGCTGGGGCTGGGCGGCGTCGACACGCTGAACGTTACGGAACCGGCCTACTTCGCGGCGCTCGAGACGCAACTGCGCACGCGCCCCATGGCGCCGTGGCAAAGCCTGCTGCGGTGGAATGTGGTGCGCGATGCCGCGCCCTATCTGTCGGCCGATTTTGTGAAAGCCAATTTCGATTTCTACCGCAAGTACCTGCGCGGCACGCCGGAGATGCAGCCGCGCTGGCGCAAGTGCGTGCAGTGGGTGGATCGGGACTTGGGCGAGGCGCTGGGCCAGGTTTTTGTCGAAAAGACTTTTACGCCCGAGACTAAAGCGCGCACGGTGACCATGACGCGCGAAATCGAGGGCGCCATGGAGCGCGACCTGAAAGAGCTGCCGTGGATGGGCGATGCCACGCGGCAGCAGGCGCTGCTAAAGCTGCATGCCATCGTTAACAAGATCGGCTATCCCGACAAATGGCGCGACTACAGCGCGCTCAAAATCACGCCGGACGATTTCGCGGGGGACGCGGACCGCGCGATCAGCTTCGAATCTCACCGGCAGTTGGCGAAGATCGGCAAGCCGCTCGACCGCGGCGAATGGGGCATGACGCCCCCCACGGTCAATGCCTATTACGACCCGCAGATGAACGACATCAATTTTCCGGCGGGCGTACTGCAGCCGCCGCTGTTCGACCCCAAGATGGACGATGCTCCCAATTATGGCAACACCGGCGCGACCATCGGCCATGAGTTGACGCATGGCTTTGACGATGAAGGGCGGCAGTTTGACGCTCAGGGCAATCTGCGCGACTGGTGGACCCCAAAAGACGCGCAGGAGTTTCAACAGCGCGCGGATTGCGTATCGACGCAGTACTCGGGCTATACGGCGGTCGACGATATCAAGATCAACGGCAAGCTGACGCTCGGCGAGGACGTCGCGGATCTGGGTGGCACGCTGCTGGCCTACTATGCGTGGAAGCACGCCACCGAAGGCCAGCAGTTGAAGCCGATCGACGGCTTCACGCCCGACCAGCGCTTCTTTGTCGGCATGGCGCAGTGGGCCTGCGGCGATATGCGGCCGGAGCTGAAGCGCGAGATGGCGCTGACGAATCCACACTCGCCCGAGCAATATCGCATTAACGGCGTGGTGTCGAACATGCCGGAATTTGCCAAGGCTTTCGCGTGCAAGGCGGGCCAGCCCATGGTGCGCGAGAAGCCTTGCCGGGTCTGGTGAGTCGCGGGCTTCGGCAGCTTGATTGCAGGCATGTGTCGGATGACGCGCCGATCCATCTTTTTGTTGGGACTTTCGGCCGCGCCGCTGGGCGCGCAAAAGGGCTTCGCCGTGCGCAAGGCCGCGGACAAGTTCTATGGAGCCTGGCGGCTACTCGAATATCCGCGGATGGGCGTCGACCCGATCGGACGGCTGGCCTACGACGCCCTCGGCCGCATGTATCTGCAGGTGATCCGGCGCGATCGGCCGCGCTTCGCGAGCGGCACGCGCGAGGGCACGCCGGGCGAGATTCACGATGCGTGGATGGGGTCGCTGAGCTATTACGGCAATTACCTGCTGAATGCCGAGCGGCAGATGGTGCTGCATCATATCGAAGCGTGCTCGTTCCCGAACTGGGTCGAGAGCGATCAGGAACTGCACTACGCCTTCGAGGGCGACAATCTGATCCTGACCGCGGCGCTCGACGGGCGGGAGCATCGCTCGGTGTGGCGGCACATCCGCTGATCAGGCTTTGGGATGCGCGTTGTCGTAGACCTTCATGAGCTCGGTGAGCGAGACCTGCGTATATTTCTGCGTGGTGGAGAGGCGCGCGTGACCCAGCAGTTCCTGGATGGCGCGCAGGTCCGCGCCGTCGCTTAGAAGATGCGTCGCGAAGGCGTGCCGGAAGCTGTGCGGATGGATGCTGGAATCGCCGGCCAGGTGCGTCGCGTAGAGCTTGACCATGCCGCGCATGCCGCGGTCGGTGAGTCGCGCTCCGCGATGATTAAGGAACACGGCGCTGATTTTGGAGACCGGGCGATCGCCCAGATACGCTTCGAGCGCGGTGAAGGCTTTGCCGGTGATCGGCACTTGCCGCTCCTTGCGGCCCTTGCCGCGCACGCGCACCCAGCGCTCGGAGCGGTCGAGGTCCTCAAGGTCCAGGCCGGCCAGCTCGCTGATGCGCAAGCCGCAGCCGTAGAGCATCTCGATAATGGCCAGATCGCGCTTGGGATAGGGGCGGGCCAGCGTATCGGCCGCGACGCCATCGATCAATTGCCCGGCCTCTTCCGCGCTCATCACCGGCGGCAGAAGTTTGGGAGCTTTGGGCAGGCGCACCAGGCGCGCCGGATTCGTCGCTACCAGACCTTGCCGGATCAGGTACTGAAAAAACATGCGCAGGGCGGCGAGTTTGCGGCGCATGCTGACGGCGGAGAGCTGACGGTCATGCTGATGCGCGAGCCATTCGCGAATGGCCAGCAGATCGATGGTGCCGACGTCGGGGCTTTTTTCTCCGGGCGGCGTCAGGTAAGTGGCGAATTCGGCTAGATCGCTCGAGTACGACCTGAGGGTGTGCGGCGAGCAGTTGCGGCGCTCCAGCTCTTCGCGAAATCGCGGGACGGTTTCGGCCAGATCAGGCACACGGCACCGCCGCCTGCATGCTCTCGAGCGCGCGCCGGCAGATCTCGGCGTGGCGCGCCCTTTTGTC
>DOZZ01000022.1:3854-15724 GCA_003517725.1 Bryobacterales bacterium
GTTGGCCGGCTGATAATGGCGCGGGTCGGCGGAGGAGACGTAATGGCACAGAGCGCCCAATGCGCTTTCGCGCGGCAGAGGCGCGGGCGTGAGTCCAGATGCCAGGTCCGCCGCGTTGCGCCCGGCGATGAGACCGGTCGCGATGGATTCGACGTAGCCCTCGACGCCCGAGATCTGTCCGGCGAAGAAGATGCGGTGGTCGGCCCGCAACTGCAGCGTCGCGTCCAAAAGCGCCGGCGCATTGATGTACGTGTTGCGGTGGATCTGCCCGTAGCGCAGAAACTCGGCGTTCTCCAAGCCGGGAATCAGGCGCAAAATGCGCTTCTGCTCCCCGAACTTCAGGTGGTTCTGGAAGCCCACCAGGTTCCAGCTGTCGGCGCGCAGATTCTCCTGGCGCAACTGGACGCAGGCATACGGGCGGCGGCCGGTGCGCGGATCCAGCAGCCCCATGGGCTTCATGGGCCCGAAGCGCAGCGTGTCGGGGCCGCGGCGGGCGATCTCTTCGATCGGCAGGCACGCCTCGAAGTAGGGCACGTCGCCGGGGATGTGCGACTCCACGGCCTCGGCCTGGCGCAGCGCGTCGACAAAAGCTTCGTACTCCGCTTTATTCACCGGGCAGTTCAGATAGTCGCCGGTGCCGTCGAGCGATTTGTCGTAGCGCGAGGCGCGGAAGGCGATGGACGTGTCGACCGTGTGTGCATCGACGATGGGGCTGATGCTGTCGTAGAAGAACAGCCGCGCGGAACCCGTGAGTTTGGCTATTTCGGCGGCCAGTGCGTCGCTGGTCAGCGGCCCGGTGGCGATGATGACGATGCCCTGTTCCGGCAGGCTGGTGACTTCGCCCCGTTCAATCGAGATGCGCGGGTTCGACTCGACGGCGCGGGTGATGTGCTCGGCGAAGGTGATGCGGTCGACGGTGAGCGCCTGGCCGCCGGGCACGCGCGCGATGGCGGCGGCGTCCATCGAGAGGCAGCCCAGCAGCCGCATTTCTTCCTTCAGCAGCCAGGATGCCGACGGGTGCGCATCGCTCTTGAGCGAGTTGCTGCAGACCAGTTCGGCGAAGCGATCGGTCTGGTGCGCGGGGGTGCAGACGACGGGGCGCATCTCATGCAGCGTGACGGGTAAACCGCGGCGTGCGATTTGCCAGGCAGCTTCGGAACCGGCCAGGCCGCCGCCGATGATGTGGATCGATAGAGACAACTCTTATTCTACGGCGCGCAGCGTGTAGCCTTGTTCGGCGACGGCGCGGACCAGCACCTCGCACTGTCGCACGTCGCCGCAAAAGTGCGACGCGACCTGCGCCGGAACGTCCGGCCGGGAGCTCTCGTGGAACACCAGCACCGAAGGGCCGGCGCCGCTAAGGGTGCAGCCGAGCAGGCCCGGCAGGCGCAGCGCCAGGGCTTCGGCCAGGCCGGGCACCAGGGCTTGGCGAAAGGGCTGGTGCAGCCGGTCATCCAAGGCGAAGGGGAACACGCTCAGGTCGCCGACGGCCAGCGCGGCCAGCAGCAGGGCCGTGCGCTGGATGTTGAAGATGGCGTCTTCGCGCGAATAGCAGTCGGGCAGCACGGCGCGGGCTTCGTGCGTGGGCAGCGCGAAATCGGGCACCACCACGGCGATGCCGACCGACGGCGGAAGGGAGAGCCGGACCGCGTGCGCCGCGCCGTTTTGGTCGAGGCCGCTGGCGACCATGCCGCCCAGTACGCAGGCCGCAACATTGTCGGGGTGGCCTTCGAGGCGCGCGGCTTCATCCAGCACGCGGCGCCGGTTCCACCCCAAGCCCAGCAGATGGTCGGCCAGCACCACGCCCGCCGTGAGTGCCGCGGCGCTGGATCCCAGGCCCTTGCCGAGTGGAATGGCGTTGGCGATCTCGAGGTGGACCGGCGGCAGCGTGCGGCCGGCGCCGGCGGCAACCGAACACGCGGTAGCCCAGATCAGGTTAGCCGGCGTGCAGTCGATGCCGGCGGCGTCGCGGCCCCGCGCTTCGATCGACAGGGTAGACGACTTCGTTATGCGGCAATCGAGGTAGAGATCGAGCGCCAAGCCCAGAGCGTCGAATCCCGGCCCCAGATTAGCGCTCGACGCAGGCACGCGGAGTGAGGCCGAGGACATCGAGTTGTGATTATAGCGGAGTCGCGATTGGCGCCCGCACGGCGGCTGATGTGGCGCGGCCCATCGGGGTGTGAGGGCTGTCTCTCAGGACCTTGCGGCCCGCGCTCATGAAAAGCTTTTTCATGCGCAATCGTTTGTATCCTGCAGTCGCCGGAGTTTCGTGGTGTACGCTTTAGCGTGCGTCGGGCTTTTAGCCCGACTTTTCATGGCGCGCCAAGATGGAAGAACGGTGTGTTGTTGCGATCGAGTGAGTGAACACTTCGTTACCGCGGTGTCCCTGAAGACTTTCGCGTCGCGCGCCATAGCAGGCCGCCGCATACCAGATAGATCGCCGAGGCGGCCGAGATGGCCGCGCTCATGCCAAAACGCGCCGACGCCAGAGCCACGGCTACCGGCGCCAATCCGCCGCCCACCCAGCCTAGAGAATTGAGCAGGCCCGCGGCGGCGGCGCGGCGCTCGACCGGCACTACGTCGTAGAGCGAGGCGAAGATGTTGGCGTCGTACATGCCCTTGAAGAAACCGAAGCCGGTCATGGCCAGAATCACGGCGGGCACGGCGCGGGTCCAGCCGACCAGGAACACGAAGGGCACGCCGGCCAGCAATCCCACGGCTTGCGTGCGCATGCGCCCGCGCGGCATGCTGCGGCCGAGACGGTCGGCCAGAATGCCGCCGGCAAGGACGCCGAGCACCGAGGCGGATTGCAGGTAGAAAGTGGCGCTGAAGCCCGAAAGCGCCAGGCTCATGCCGAATTTGCGGTAGAGGAACGAGGGCATCCACGTGAGAAAGATGCTGGCCACGAAGTTGGCGCCCATAAAAACCGCGATCAGCAGCAGAACCACGCGCTGATGGAAGATGGCACGCCACGCCGGGGCGCGGCTGGAACTTGTCAGCGTGATTTCCGAGGCTCCGCGCTTGGGCTCGCGCAGCAGGCCCGAGAGTACCGCGGCCAGCACGACACCCAGCGCGCCGAAGAAGACAAAGCTGGCGCGCCAGCCGTGGCTTTGGGCGATCAGGCCAGAGAGCACGGCGCCCGCGATGGTGCCAGCGTAGACCGCCGATTGATGCAGCGCCATGGCGCGCGAGCGCGTGGCCGGGCCGTGATAATCGCCGAGCAGAGCCATGGCGGCGGGGAAGTAGAAGGCTTCGCCCAGGCCGCCCAGAGCGCGCACCGTCAACAGTTGCGGCAGCGTGCGGCACAAGGCGGTGGAGGCCGTGATCGCGGACCAGAAGACCAGCGCGCCGAGTATCAGAAGCTTGCGCGGCAGCCGATCGCCAAGCCAGCCGGCGAACGGACCGCACGCCGCGTAGACCCACATGAAAGCCGAGCCCAACGCGCCCAACTCGATGTCGGAAAGGCGCAGTTCGGTTTTTAGCAGGGGAAAGACAGAAAAGATGGCTTGCCGGTCGGCATAGTTGAAGAAGCAGACGCACCACAGCATGGCGACGACCCACCAGCGATAAACGCGGAGCTCCATGCAATACAGTATGGAAAAAAAAGCAACCTGTTTTCGCAGCGGCCCGCGCAAGCCCACGAAAAACCCCGTAGTGCGGCCTTCAGGCTGCGGGCGGCTTCAGCCGGCCTGCCCCTGGCAGTTCCAGAAAAGCGCTAAGCCGCCGGCTTGCGATGCCGTTTGCGCGCCACGCCGCGCTTGACGTGCGAGGCCTTCTGAATCCTGACGCCCTTGACGCGCGTGCGCGGCTTGGCCTTAACGTGCACGATGCGCGGCGCGGGCTCGACGCGGTCGGCGGCCGGAATGTTCTCCGCGTAGATCTCGCGATACAGCGACGCGTTGCGCAGCACCGCCTGCACGTATTCGCGAGTTTCGGTGAACGGGATCGATTCCACAAACTCGGCCGGCTCGCGATAGTTGTTCCAGGTCTTCCAATCGATCACGCGGCTCTTGCCCGCGTTGTAGGAGGCCAGCGTCTCCTCCCACTTGCCGTTCCACTGATCGAGCAGCGAGCGAATGTAGACCGAACCCAGGCGCAGGTTGACCGCGGGATCGAACAGTTGATCGGTGCGGAAGCGGCGCATGCCCTGCTGTCGGGCCAGCGCGCGGCCGGTGGACGGAACGATTTGAGTCAGCCCGTAAGCGTTGGCGTGCGACAGCGCGGCGGCGTTGAACTCCGACTCCTGACGGATGAGCGCGGCAACCAGAAACGGATCGAGACTGGCGCGCCGCGAGCTTTCCATCAGGTCTTTCTGCCATGGCAAGGGGAACAGCAGCTGCCAGAATTTTTTGGGTGCGCTCTCATACGGCAGCGCCAGATAGTCGCCGGACAGCGACTTCATGCGGCGCAGGCTGGCGAAGGTGCTGGGGCTGAGCTTGGCCGTTTCCATGGCCAGCAGGTGCGCCTGGCCGTCTACTTTGGTGCCGAAGCGCACTTCGGTTTCGGCCCAGTCTGGGAAGCCGGCGGCGATCAGCAGGCGCGCGCGTTCGATGCGGGCACGCGTGGCGGCGGTGGGCTCTTCTATGGCCAGGCGCTCATGGCTGGGGAACTCAAGCGACGCGAGCCACGTGGTGGTCTTGGGGTCGGGCACGGCGCCCGCCATGGCGTTGTGAGTCAGGCGCTCGCGCGCCAGCACCGCGTAGTAGTAGTGGGGGAAGTTCGCGTCGATTTTGTTGTAGCAGGCGCGCGCCACGGTGAAATTGCTCTGCTCTTCTTCGAGACGGCCGAGAAAATAAAGAGCGGTCGCGGCCCTGGGATCGAACGGATATTTGGCGATCTGCTCGCGCAGCAGTTCGGCGGCCTCTTTTTTGCGCGCCATATAGGCATCCCACGTAATCTTCCAGTGGCAGTAGGCGGTGCCGGCATCGGGAGCGAAGCTCTCGTAGCCGGCGCGGTAGAAAGGCTCGTAGTGAGAGGGCTGGTTCTCCACCAGATAGCGGTTGCCGGCGGCGATCAACGCCTTCAGGCGCCAGGGCGAGTCCTGATGGTGCCGGTTCAACTGCTTGACGGCCTCCTCCATATGGTCGTTGGCGCCCATGTGGCGGGAGCATTCTTCGAGGTAGTAGAGACGCTCGGCGTCGCCTTCGTCATGCGGGAATTTGAGCTCCTTCAAGTAGGAATAGGCGCCGCCGGCATCGCCGCCCAGATAGCGCGCGGCGCCGGCGCGCACCTGCGCCTGTTCGCGTTCGACGCCGCCCAGTTGCGGGACGAGCGCTTCGAACTCCTGGCGCGCCTTGACATATTCATGCGCGGCCAGCCAGCGGTCGCCGCGCTCCAGCATCTGGGGCGGCATGGCCGGCGGATAGGCCGCGCCCAGCGTGACGCGCAGATGTTCGAGCGCGGTGGATGCTTCGGCCGCTTCGTGCGTGGCCGGGTGGCTGAAATAGACGCGCTGGTAAAACGCCGCAGCCTGCGCCGGATCGCCCTGGGCTTCGTACGCGGAGGCTAGCGCGAAGTCGGCATCGGGCTGCGGCAGATGCTCATAGTTGTCGCGCACCAACTGGATGGCTGCCGCGGTTTTCTCCTTCGCATCGCTGCCGGTGGCGGCTTTAGCGGCCAATAGCGCGGCCTTTGCCGCCACGGGCGATAGCGGCGCGCTGAACTCTTTCAGATCGCGCAGATCGCGCTGAACGGCGGCCAAGTCGGTGGCCTGCGCGGCGGCCGCGGCCTGATAGTAGTCCACGTAATCGGCCAGCTTGGGGAGACCGGGCCGCGCCTGGTTGAAGTACGCGGCGGCCGCCGCGTTGTCCTTCTGCTGGTACGCCACGACGCCCAGGGCCAAATGCGCCAGCGCGCCATTAGCATCGCTCGAATGGGCGCGCGCGTAGGCTAGCAACGCCGCCTTGCCGCGCGGCGTGGGGTTCTCGCGATAAGTCTTGACGAGATTGGCGAGAGCGCCGCTCGCGGCCGTGGCGGCCGTCGCCAGCGAAGCGATGCATAGCAGCACCGCGGCGGTTTTAAACCAGCGGGCCGGGAAAGTCTGGACCCAATAAGCGTTCATCATGATTTGCGAGGCTGCGGACCAATTCGAGATAAAGATAATCCACCATGGTGGGTGAAGCGTCGACAAACTCGCGGCGATACTGCTGCCGCAGGGCATCGATTTCGGTTTTGAGCTGGCGATAGATATCGGCGCGGGCGCTGCCTTGCTGCACCTGTTCGCGATGCGCCATGCGCAACTCCGCCACGCGCACTCGAGAGACACGCTGGGCGCGCAGATGCAGACGCTGCTCGTCGGGAGCTAACTCGGTCCAGGCTTTGGGAGTGGGGGCAGCGGAGGCCGCCGGGCTGCCCAGTTGCACCAGATCCGCCCGTTTCGGAAGCTCCGTGGCTTTGGCTGTATCGAGTTGTAAACTCTCGAGCCGCATGGATGCCGCTTCGCATAGCAATTCCAGCGCGGCAGCCTGCACCGCGCCCGAAGCAAACAGAATGGCGCCCACCTGCTGCCGCATCACCAGTGGAAAGAGATAAGCGCGTTCGCCCGGTTCCCCGCCCGCGGCGCTGGCCAGCGTGGGCGAAATTTCAGAAGGCGAGGAGGCCGCCACGACCGGATCGCGCGTCTCGATCGCCGACAGAAAAGCAGCGCCCTGCTGCGCCGGGAACGCGACGGTCTCGGCGCCCAGATTGCGCTGCGCCTCGGCGCGCGCTTCTTTCTCCTGGAACGTGAAAACGGCGGCACGCTGGCAGTAGGGCGCGCTCGAATCGACCAGCGACGTGAACAGGGCATCGCGCTGGGCGGCTTGGCGCAGACGCCGCACGCGCTGGTTCAGGTCTTCGGACAACTCGCGTTTAGCCTGGGCGCTCGATTCCGCCGCGCGCGCCGCGATCGCCGCGTCCAGCTCCGTTTGTACGCCGTCCACCAGGTCGCGGATCTGCTGTTCGAATTTCGTGTGCCACGCGCGCGCTGCGAGCTCGCCGGTCATGCCAGATTCCATGTTAGGACACCCGGCGGTTACAGGATATAAAACGATGTATGCAATCTATACTCACGGGCAAGACGGCGGTCATCACGGGAGGCACCCGAGGCATTGGACGCGCCATAGCCGAGCGGCTGTTACAGGAAGGCGCGAAAGTCGCGATCTGCGGCCGCGACGCGGGCGGCGTGGAGCAGGCGGTCGAGCAGATGCAGCCGCTCGGAGCGATCTCGGGCTTTCGCGCCGACGTGGCCGACCATGCCCAAGCCGCGGCCTTCATCGAAGACGCCGCGGCTCGCCATGGCGGCATCGACATTCTGGTGAACAACGCCGGCAAGGGCATTTTCCGCGCCATGGAGCAGCTGACGCCGGAAGAATGGCGGTCCATGATCGAACTCAACCTGAACGGTACGTTTTACTGCTGCCACGCGGCGCTGCCGCACCTGAAGAAAAGCGATGCCGCGTACATCTTCAACATCAGCAGCCTGGCCGGCAAGAACCCGTTCAAAGGCGGTAGCGGTTATAACGCTTCGAAGTTCGGCGTAGAGGGTTTCACCGAGGCCATGATGCTCGATCACCGCGGCGACGGCATCCGCGTCACCACCATCATGCCCGGCAGCGTCGATACCGGCTTTGGCGTGGTGCCGGGGCAGCCGGACAAGGGTCACGAGTGGAAGATTGCGCCCGGCGATATCGCCAGCGTGATCGTAAACCTGCTGCAACTGCCGCGGCGCACGCTGGTAAGCCGCGTCGAGATGCGCCCGGCATTCCCGCCTAAGTGAATTCTATTAAGTTCCGCTCATCCAAACGTACGCTCGAACCCTATTAGAAGGTTGGTACGTCATTTGCATCAGGTGAGGCGACAGAGGACGGCGCAAATAGTTGAAGCGCCTGCTTCGGGGCCGAATCAGAGGAGTAGCGGGAGACATTGCCATGGTGCGCGTGACGAAAACTTTGAACCCTGGATTGAAGGGGAATGACGCGGAGAAACTCAATCGCGACCTGCACAAGCGCATCGTCGGCCAGGACGAGGCGATCCAGCAGATTGTCAGCATCTACCAGACATTTATCGCTGGCATGAACAGCCCCGGTCGGCCTATCGGCAACCTGCTGTTCCTGGGCCCCACCGGTACCGGCAAAACGCGCCTGGTGGAGTCTGTCGCGGAGTCCATGCTGGGCGATTCTCGCGCGGTCATCAAGATAGACTGCGCGGAATTTCAGCACAGTCATGAGATCGCCAAGCTGATCGGCTCGCCTCCCGGCTACCTCGGGCATCGCGAAACGCATCCGCTGCTGAGCCAGGAGGTGTTGAACCAGTACCATACAGACCGCTTTAAGGTGAGTTTCGTACTGTTCGACGAGATCGAAAAGGCCAGCGACGCGCTATGGAACCTGCTGCTGGGCATCCTGGACAAAGCCACGCTGACGCTGGGCGATAACCGCCGCGTGGACTTCTCGCGCACCATGATTTTCATGACCAGCAACCTGGGCGCTTCCGAAATGGGTGCCATTTTGAGACCTAATCTGGGATTTTCCGGTTTTGAGAACGAGCATCGCGCCACGACGGGCCGCACCGATGTGGCCATGAGCACGAAGATTTCGCGGACCGCGGTGGAAGCCGCGCGCCGCAAGTTTTCGCCTGAGTTCATCAATCGCATCGATAAAGTGATCGTGTTCAAGCCGCTGGGCTCCAACGAGCTCGATCAGATTCTGACGCTCGAACTGAACCAGCTGCAGCAGCGCATCTTTAATGCGCCTAATAGCACGCCGTTCATCTTCAACGTGTCGCCATCGGCCAAGAAGTTTTTGCTGCAGGAAGGCACGGACCTGAAGTACGGGGCGCGCCACTTGAAACGCGCCATCGAGCGCAATGTGGTGCATGCTTTCTCGAACCTGATGGCTTCCAGCCAGATTCGCGCGGGCGATCTGGTGATGGTCGACACAGACCCGGAACTGGGAACGCTCAGTTTCGTGAAAGAAGCCGAAGACATGCCGACTTACGCCATGGTGCAGATGATCGACATGTCGGTGCCGCTGTCAGCCGCGGCGATGGCGATGAACCAGGAGACGGAAACGCCGCGGGTGGTGAACGCGCGATCGTCGAGGCGTTAACCGATCGGCTAAGTTAACAACTAACCCGTGTTACACCTGCGGCAGCTTTTCGATTTCGCGTTGCAGGAAGCGCTCGGCGCTCTCCAACTGCTCCTTGCGCCGCGGGTGTTCAGTGCCGGCCAGTTCTTCGCGGGTGCGTTTGAGCGACAACTCCAAATGGCGCCGTTTGGCGGCTATTTCCAG
This sequence comes from Bryobacterales bacterium, assembly GCA_003517725.1. Taxonomy (GTDB): domain Bacteria; phylum Acidobacteriota; class Terriglobia; order Bryobacterales; family Bryobacteraceae; genus DOZZ01. The sequence goes on from DOZZ01000022.1 coordinate 13,124, forward strand.
TGCCTGGGATGAAATGGGAGCCGGCTTCGGACGGCGGCGCCGCGGGGCCGCGTCTTCCTGTTGAGCCTCGATCGACTTACTTTCCCAGCCGCGGGCCATCGTCAACTCCGCTTTTCAGCCTATATCAGTGGGCCTATTTTGGCTATCGAGTAGAATAGGGACTTCGTTTCAATGTATGAAACCTCTCCTTTTTCTGCTGTTTCTAACGGCTACCAGCATGCCCGCCCAGCCCGTAGCTGCTTCGGCCGAGGGAAAAGCGCTCTTCCGCAGCAACTGCGCGTTCTGCCATGGGCTGACCGGTTTGGGGGGACGCGGACCTAGCCTGGCCAGCGCGCACGTTGGGGCGCTTCCCGATTCCGAAATTCAAAGCATTATTAAAAATGGTATTCCGGGCACCACCATGCCGTCGTTCGAGGGCTTCGATGCGGCTGAACTGGGCCAGCTGATCGGTTTTCTTCGCGCGCTGGGTTCCGGACCTGTGACAGCGCATCCGGGCGGCGACGCGGCTCATGGGGCGGCGGTTTACCAGGCGAGCGGCTGTGCGGGGTGCCACCGCATCGGGAACAGCGGCAGCATCTACGGACCCGAACTGACGCGCATCGGAAGCGCGCGGTCCTGGGCTTATCTTAAAGAGTCGCTGGCAGCGCCGTCGGCCGACATCTCGCCGGATTACGAGGGCGTGGCCGTGACCCTGAAGAGCGGCAAAAAGGTGACCGGCCTGCGCCTCAATGAAGACACGTTCACGCTGCAGTTGCGGCTGCCGGACGGCAGTTTTCTGATGCTGCCCAAGAGCGACGCGGCTGAGGTGCGGCACCTGGACAAATCGATCATGCCGGCTTACACGACGCTGCCGGAACGTTCTTTGAACGACCTGCTGGCGTACCTCGGAACGCTGCGGGGCACGGCGACTGGCGCCGCTGTGGACAAGGCTGCGGGAGTTCATTAAAACACACATGCGAATGATGATGGGATTTCTGCTGGCGGCGCTGGCACTGCCGGCCCAGGTGAATCCCGAGCGCCTGAATCACGCCCTCGATGAGCCACAAAACTGGCTGACCTATTGGGGCGACTACTCGGCCGTACGCTACCGCACGCTGAAGCAGATCAACGCCGGCAACGTGAAGAACCTACGGGTCGAATGGATCTTCCAGAGCGGCAAGGGCGGCATCGCCGAGACCGTGCCGCTGGTGGTGGATGGCGTGATGTACGCGACCCTGGGAGACGGCATTGCGGTGGCGCTCGACGCGCAATCGGGGCGCCAACTGTGGCGTTACCAGTACGTTTTTCCGGCGGGCGTGAAAGCCACGGGCGCCAACCGCGGGTTTGCGATTCTGGGCGATCGGCTGTTCATGGTGACGCCCGATTCGCATGTGATAGCCCTCGAGGCCAAAACCGGCAAGTTGATTTGGAACACCGAGATGGCCCCGTGGAAGTCCGGCACGCACTACGCGACGCTCGCGCCGCTGGCGGTGAAAGACAAGGTGATCGTCGGCATCAGCGGCGGCGAGCAGGGCGTGCGCGGCTTCGTCGACGCCTACGATGCCGCCACCGGCAAGCGCGCCTGGCGCTTCTGGACCATTCCGCTGAAGCACGAAAAAGGCGGCGACACCTGGGACGCCGATTCAGCCGAGCGCGGCGGCGGCCCGGCCTGGATGACCGGCACCTACGACCCGCAGTTGAACACGGTCTACTGGGGCATCGGCAACCCGGGGCCGGACCTGGATGGCGGGGTGCGCAAGGGGGACAACCTGTACTCCTGTTCGCTGGTGGCGCTGAATCCCGACGACGGCAGCTTGAAATGGCACTTTCAATTCACGCCGCACGACACCCACGACTGGGATGCGGCCGAGACGCCCATGCTGCTGGACCTGCCGTGGCAGGGCAAGATGCGCAAGCTGGTGGTGCAGGCCAACCGCAACGCGTTTTTCTACGTGCTGGATCGCGAGACCGGCGAGTTTCTGATGGGCAAGCCGTTCGCGCGCCAGAACTGGGCCAAGCGGCTGGATGCCAAGGGGCGGCCCATTCTGCTGCCCCATACCGAGCCTTCGCCCGAAGGCACGCACCTGTGTCCGGGGCTGGCCGGCGGCACCAACTGGATGGCTCCGTCGTATAACCCGGAGACCAAAATGTTCTACTTCGCGGTGCGCGAGCAGTGCGACGTGTACTATGCCGAGCCGCAGAAGTATGTGGAGGGCAAGGGCTATTGGGGCAGCGTTTCGCGAGGCGTAACCGACGAGAAGGAGTGGGGCTCGCTGCGCGCGCTGGACCCGCTGACCGGCGCCACCAAATGGGATTTCCGCTACTACCGGGCGCCCTGGGCGGGCACGCTAACGACGGCCGGAGGGCTGGTATTCTCGGCCGATGAGGACGGCTACCTGATGGCTTTCGACGCGAAATCGGGAACCAATCTGTGGAAGTTCAACACCGGGACGGGCCATCTGGTGACGTCGCCCATGACTTATTCGGTAAAGGGCCGGCAGTATCTGACGATGCCTGCAGGCGGCGCGATCATCACCTTCGCCCTGCCATAGTTTCGGTACGTGGGGCGGGCGTTCAGCCTGCGGAGGGCTTTAGCAAGGGACGGTCCGGGGGGACCGTCGG
>DOZZ01000022.1:15802-22319 GCA_003517725.1 Bryobacterales bacterium
ATCCGGACGATTTTCGTAAGTTATAGATTCTACTAGAACTGGAGAGTGTGTTTCTGAGAAGCCCGCCAGATTACCAGTATTTTTCATGAGCTTCCGTGGGCGGGAGGCCCAGATAGACGGCCACGAACTGCGATGACTTGCGCCACACGGACTACGACGTTGCTTGGCATCGGCGTCACAGCCGTTCACCGCCGTGGGATAATCGAATATCTATGTATTTGACGTATTTGTTGGCGGTCAGCCTGCTGGCGGGCGCCGCCGATGTTTCCACGCCCCCCATCCGCGTGATTGAAGAGATTGTGGCCAAGGTTAACGGCGACATCATCACGCGCGGCGAACTGGAGCAGCAGCGCCGCGCCATTGAGGCCGAGATTAAGCAGCAGCAGCCGAACCTGGCCGGCGACGCGCTGGCCAACGCGGTGCGCCAGAAACAGTCGGAGGCGCTGCGCGACAAAATCGACCAATCCCTGCTGGTGCAGCGCGCCAAGGAACTGAACATCAACGTGGATCCCGACGTGACGCGCCGTGTCGCGCAGATTCAGCAGGAGAGCAAGATCGCCGACGTCGAGAAATTTCACGAATGGGTGCACCAGCAGGCGGGCGTGCCCTTCGAAGATTTCAAGTCGGAGATGAAGAATCAGATCCTGACCCAGCGCGTCATCGGTCAGGAAGTCGCTTCGAAAGTGAACGTAGCCCGGTCCGAAGTGACCGACTACTACAATAAGCACAAGGCCGACTTCGTGCGCGAGGAGACGGTGTTCCTGCGCGAGATCACCATTAAGTCGGCGGACAACACGCCGCGGGCCTGGGCCGCGGCCGAAAAGAAGGCCAAGGATGTGCTGGCGCGGGCGCGCAAAGGCGAAAAATTCAGCGATCTCGCGCACCAGTATTCCGACGCCGACACCGCCAAACAGGATGGCGAGCTCGGCCGCTTCAAGCGGGGCGACCTGAAGCCCGACATCGAAGCTCTGGTTTTCAAGCAGAGCAAGGGCTATGTCACGGACCTGATCAAGACCCAGGGCGGCTACGAAATTCTGAAGGTGGACGAAAAGTTTGCCGCGGGCCAGGCTTCGCTCGAAGACGTCGAGAACGAAATTATGGAGAAGCTCTACACGCCCCGCATGCAGCCGCAGTTGCGCGCCTACCTTACGAAGCTGCGCGAAAATGCGTTCATCGAGATCCGCGGCGGCTTTGTCGACTCCGGCGCCGCGCCCGGCAAGGACACCACCTGGAAAGATCCCGCGCAGCTCAAGCCCGAAACCACCACCAAAGAAGAAGTGGCGAACCGCAAGAAGAAGCGCTTCCTGGGCGTAATTCCGCGGCACTCGAGTTCGGTGTCGTCCTCCAAAGCCGCGCCTGCTATTAAATGAAGCCGCCTTTTGTAAAGGATCTCGAAGCGGGGCAGGCCGTCACGGCCTCGTTCCTGGTGTTTTCGAAGGAAGTCCGCGAGAAAAAGACCGGCGACTCCTATCTGTCACTGCTGCTGAGCGATCGCACCGGCAAGATCGACGCCAAGATGTGGGACAACGTGGCCGAGGTGGTCGACAGCTTCGACCGCGACGACTTCGTCAAGATCAAGGGCCTGACGCAGCTGCACCAGAACCGGCCGCAGATCACGATCCACAAGCTGCGCAAGATGGAAGATGCCGAAGTAAATTTTGGCGACTACTTCCCCTGTTCCGAGCGCGATCGCGAAGAGATGTGGGCCGAGTTGCGCGCCGTGGTGAACGCCGTGGCCGAGCCGCACCTGCGGGCGTTGCTGCTGGCGTTTTTGAATGACGAGCGCATCGCCGCGCGTTTTAAGATCGCGCCGGCCGCCAAGAGCATTCACCACGCGTACCTGGGCGGCTTGCTGGAACACGTGCTGTCATTGTGCGCCATGGGCCGGCTGGCGGCATCGCACTACGGGCACATCGACGCCGATCTGATGGTGGCGGCGGCGGTGCTGCACGACATCGGCAAGATTCATGAGCTGAGCTATGAGCGCGGCTTCCACTACACCACCGAAGGTCAGTTGCTGGGACACATGGCGATTGCGCTGCGCATGCTCTCGGACAAGCTGCGCGACATTCCGGACTTCCCGGAGCCGCTGCGGACGCTGCTCGAACATATCGTGCTGAGCCACCATGGTTCGCTTGAATTTGGATCGCCCAAGCTGCCGCAATTTCCCGAAGCGCTGCTGTTCCACTACCTGGATGACATGGATTCCAAGATGGAGATCATGCGGTCGGTGGTGGCGGGCGATGCCGCGCAGCAGTTGTTCACGCCCTACACGCATTCGATCGAGCGCAGCGTGCTGAAGAAGGAGCGCTTCCTGAACCCGCCCCCTGCTGTTACGCCTCCCATGCCGGCGGCGGCGCCTAAAGCCGAGTCGCGGCCCGCTGCGCCCAATTCCGCCTTCGCCTCAAAACTGGCGAGCGCGCTGCGCCCGGAGTAGCGGGCGTGATCGCGATTGGAACTGAACCAAACGGAACTGAACCAGGAAGGTCCGGCTCTGAACCCAAAAAGATACTAATTCGCTCCACCAACTGGATCGGTGACGCGGTCATGTCACTGCCGGCTTTGCGCGCCATTCGCGAACGCTTTCCGGCAGCCGAGATCGCTGTGCTGGCGCGGCCCTGGGTGGCCGACCTGTACGCCCGCGAAACCGCCATCGATCGCGTCATCCCCTATACCGCGCCTTCCGGTCTAAACGGCTTGTCGCAAAAATGGCGCGCCGCGCGGAGCCTGGCCCACGAGCGCTTCGAACTGGCGATCCTGTTGCAGAACGCTTTTGAGGCGGCGGCGATCACCTGGCTGGCCGGCATCCCGCGCGTTATCGGGTATAACCGGGACGGCCGCGGGTGGCTCCTGACGCATCCCGTGGACGTCCCGCGGCGGAAAGAGATTCCGCCGCACCAGCGCTTCTACTACCTGGAACTTTTGCGGCGTGCCGGGCTCATCCAGCAGCTACCTGAAACGCCCGACATTCGACTCGAAGGCAGCACCGAAGCTGGCACGGCGGGACGCGCGCTGTTCGCCGAAAAAGGCCTGCGGCTGCCGGTGATCGGCGTCAGCCCCGGCGCGGCTTATGGCAGCGCCAAGCGCTGGTTGCCGGAGCGTTTCGCCGCGGCGGCCTCGCGAGTCGCTCAGCAAATGGATGCTTCTGTTGCAGTCTTCGGGTCGGCGGCGGAAGCCGCGCTTTGCGCTGAGGTGGCAAACAAGATCACGGCCCCGGTCCAGAACTTCGCCGGCCAGACCAGCCTGCGCGAGTTTATGGCGATGGCTGCGGCGTGCGAACTGTTTTTAACCAACGATTCGGGCGCCATGCACATTGCTTCCGCCCTGGGCGTCCCGACCGTCACGGTGTTTGGCGCCACCGATGACGTGGCCACCGGGCCCACCGGGCCTTTGGCCCGCGTGGTGCGGCATCGAGTAGAATGCAGCCCGTGCCTGCTGCGGGAGTGCCCCATCGACCATCGCTGCATGACCGGCGTCGGCAGCGATGCCGTGGCCGACGCAGCCCTGGTGTTGCTGTCCAGCCATCATGCCGAACGGGTAACCCCTTCGTGATTGACACACGCCGCAAGATTGTCACCCCGGCATATGCCGTGGAGACCGCGCTCGATCTGCGCCGGCGCGGCACCCCGGTGACCGCTGCGATCGGACTCTTCGATGTTTTGCAGGGTGAACCAGTGAGCCGAACTTCGGGCCTCGCCGGTGCAGGCGTGCTGATGGTGCTGGTGGTGGACGATGCCGACGCGATTGTCCCGCTGGCGGCCCGCGCCGAACTGGCGGCGGCCCTGCGCGGAGTGGATTATGTAGTACCGATTGCGGATGCGCCGGCCCTGATTGCCTTGATGCACCCGGCGCGCGTCGTAGACTATACCCAGGACGACAGAGCTGCCAGAGCAAAGCTGATCGCGAATGTCCGGCGCAAGCATGGGAAATAGTCGCGGCTTACTAGTGGTTCGGCTGGGCGCCATGGGCGACCTGTTGCACGCCCTGCCGGCCGTGGCTTCTTTAAAGCACAGCTTTCCGGACCGCCCGCTGACCTGGGTGGTGGACGCGGCATGGCGTCCGCTGCTCGAAGGCAACGCCTTCATCGACCGGATCGTCACCTTCGACCGGCGCCGCCCGGCGGCCTGGCTGCGGACCTTGCGCGAGTTGCGCGAGCAAAGCTACTTCACCGCGGTGGACTTCCAGGGCTTGATCAAATCCGCGCTGGTGGCTGGGCTGTCGCGCGCGGAGTCGATCGTGGGCTATGCCGACGCCCGGGAACACCAAGCCACCTGGTTCTATTCGAAGACGATGGTGCCCGGCGCGGCCCATGTGGTGGATCGCAATCTGGAACTGGCGCAGGCCGCCGGCGCCTCGAACCTGCTGCGCACCTTTCCGCTTCCCGCCGGGCGCGCCGAGGGACAGCTGCCGGACCGCGGCTTTGTCTTGGCTAGTCCGTTAGCAGGTTGGGCCGGCAAGCAATGGCCGCTCGAATACTACGCCGAGCTGGCCACCATGTTGGCGCGCGAATTGAACCTGATGCTGGTGTTGAACGGCCCACCCTCGGCGCGCGCCTTGCTGACGTCCGTACCCAACGCCCTGGTGCACCTGAGCGGACTCTCCGGGCTAATCGACGCGACCCGGCGCGCCACTGCGGTGGTCGGCGTCGACAGCGGCCCGATGCATCTGGCCGCGGCGCTCGGCAAGCGCGGCGTGGCGCTATTCGGCCCGACCGACCCGGCCCGCAATGGCCCTTACGGCGGAAGTCTGCGGGTGTTCCGGACTGAGACCGCCCTGACCAGCTACAAACGGGGCGGCCTGATCGACGCGTCGATGCGCGCCATCCGGCCCGATATGTTGATGGAGCATCTGCAGGCACTGTCGGTCTGCCCCGCCTGATGCCGCATTTTCCGAAGCCGTACGCCGACCGCGTCGCGAAGCTGCGCGTGCCAGGGCTGTTCGTTCTGATCGCAACGTTTGCCTGGCTGGCCCGGCCTTCGGCAGCGTCCCTGGCGTGGGGCGTGCCCGTGTCCGTAATCGGGCTGGCGATCCGCGCATGGGCTGCCGGGCATCTTGCCAAGAACCAGCAGCTGGCCCAAAGTGGTCCTTACGCTTTTACTCGTAACCCTCTCTATATAGGGACGTTGCTAATGGCCCTCGGGATGGTAATCGCGGCTCGCAGCGTTTGCTTGGCGTTGGTGTTCGCAGCTGTGTTCCTGCTGATTTACCTTCCCGTGATCGAACTCGAGGAGCAGCATCTGCGTCACCTTTTTCCGGAATACGCCACCTATTCCCAACAGGTGCCAGCGCTCTGGCCGCGATTTTCAGGTTCCGGGAACGGCCGCTTCGAAGGACGCCTGTATTGGAAAAATCAGGAATACCGGGCGCTGCTGGGGTTCCTGGCCGGCCTGGGATGGCTTATCTGGCGCGCCTTATAACTATTTTTAATATTGGAATAATTTTGCATTTACGAAACTTTGCGCTAATCTAACTACTGAAACATGCGGACGGCGTCTACCAGATCGTCAGTCTTAAACGAACTCGAAGTTCTCGTGGTCGCTATTACGCGGCCTGCTTGAGCCCGCCGGTTCGGTAACCGAAGGCCATCAGCAGGCGAACCCAAGCCGGCTGATGGCCTTTTCCTTTTTTACGGCAATTTTTTTGAGGCGATAACGGATATGTCCACATTGATGAATGGCGCCAGGATGCTCCTCGAGTGCCTTGTGCGGGAAGGGGTAGACTGCTTCTTCGGCTATCCCGGCGGCGTGACGCTGCCCTTTTACGACGCGCTGTACGACCATCCCATTCGCCACGTGCTGGTACGGCACGAGGAGAACGCGTGTTTCGCGGCCAAGGGTTACGCGCAGGCGACGGGCAGGGTCGGCGTGTGTTGCGCGACCTCCGGGCCCGGCGCAACCAACCTGGTGACCGGTTTGGTGGACGCCATGATGGATTCGGCGCCGATCGTGGCGCTAACCGGCCAGGTATCGACCAAGATGATCGGCAGCGACGCGTTCCAGGAAGCCGACACGTTCGGCATCACGCGCTCGGCCACCAAGCACAACTTCATGGTCAAGACCATCGCCGAGCTGCCGCAGATCGTTCACGAGGCGTTCTACATCGCGGCCAGCGGCCGCCCGGGCCCGGTGCTGGTGGACATCCCGAAAGACGTCTTCCAGGCCCAGGGCCATTACGTGCCGGTGGACTCGATCCACCTGCCGGGTTATAAAGTTCCGACCGACGGCCACACCGGTCAAATCCGGCGCGCGGCGCAGCTCCTGTGGGAAGCGGAACGGCCGCTGATCTACGCGGGCGGCGGCATCCTAGCCAGCGAAGCCAAGAACGAACTGCGGGAGCTTGTGGAGTTGCTGGGTATTCCGACGGTCTGCACCCTGATGGCCCTGGGCGCGCTGCCGGCGGATCATCCGAACTACATCAGCATGCCCGGCATGCACGGCAGCTACGCGGCCAACATGGCCATCACCAACAGCGATCTTTTGATTGCTCTGGGCACGCGTTTTGACGATCGCGTGACCGG
>DOZZ01000022.1:22515-24642 GCA_003517725.1 Bryobacterales bacterium
ATCGTGGGCGACGTCAAGCGCGTGTTGCAGAAGATGACTCGCTTCGCCACCGAGACCGCGCCGGAACAGAAGAATGCCCACGCGGCCGCCCGCCAGCAGTGGCGCGAGCAGGTCAACGCGTGGAAGAGCGAGCATCCCTACGACCGCCAGACTTCGACCGACGAGATCAAGCCGCAGCACCTGATGTCCGAGATCGACCGCCTCTCGGGTGGCCAGGCCATCGTCACGTCCGACGTAGGCCAGCACCAGATGTGGGCGGCGCAATTGATCCGCTTCAACGAACCGCGCCTGTGGATCAACTCGGGCGGCCTGGGCAGCATGGGTTACGGCGTCCCGTCGGCCATTGGCGCGCAGTTCGCGCGGCCCGATAAGCTGGTCTTCGCGATCGCCGGCGACGGCGGCTTCCAGATGTCGATACCGGAGCTGGCCACCATCGCGAGCTACGGCCTGCCGATCAAAATCATCGTCATGAACAACGGCTACCTGGGCATGGTGCGGCAGTGGCAGGAGCTCTTCTACAACAACCGCATGAGCCAGGTAACGCTCGACTGCTTCCCCGACCCCGAGAAGCTGGCCGGCGCCTACGGCTTCAAGGGCCGCACGGTGGAACGTCCGTCGGAGTTGAGCGCGGCGCTCGAAGCCGCCGTCAATGAGCCCGGCCCGTACCTGTTGAACGTGAAGGTAACGCCCTTCGAGAACGTCTACCCCATGGTTCCCGCAGGCGGCGCAATCAACGAGATGGTCATGGGACCCCCCGTAGCAGTTGCAAGTTAAGGACGCGAGTGAACTATGTTGCAGGTAATTTCAATTCTTCTCGAAAACAAGCCCGGCGCTCTCCTGCGCGTAACCGGCGTATTGTCGGCGCGAGGCTACAACATTGAGAGCCTCACCGTGGGCCGCACCCTCGACCCCGCGCTCTCGCGCATGACCATCGTGGTCGACGTGGAAGACCGTCTGCGCGGCCAGGTGGTCAAGCAGATGAACAAGCTGATCAACGTGCTGCAGGCAGCCGACCTGACCGAGACGCCGGCAGTGATTCGAGAGATGGTGCTGCTGCGCGTGCGCACCTCGCTCGAAGCGCGCGCGGCGGTGCTGAAGGAAGCCGACATCTTTGGCGGCCGCGTGGTGGACTCTTCCACCGAAGGCTTCGCCATCGAATGCACCGGGGATTCCGAAAAGATGGACGAGTTCATCGACATCATGCGCAGCTATGGCGACATCGACGTCACCCGCTCGGGCGGCGTGGCGGTCTCGCTCGAAGCCAAGAAGCTGCGTTTGCAACCCCCAGTTTTAGTGCGATCGGCGCCACCGGAATCCGGCGCCGACGAAACCTTAGAAGAGACCAACGGAGTGCTGCATGGCTAAACGCTTTTACGAGAAAGACGGCGACCTCGCCTTACTGAAGAACAAGACCGTGGCCATTATCGGCTACGGCAGCCAGGGCCACGCCCATGCTCTGAATCTGCGCGATTCGGGCGTCAACGTGGTGGTGGGCCTTTACGGCGGCAGCCGTTCCTGGAAGAAAGCCGAGGCCGCCGGCCTGAAGGTTCTGCTCACCAGCGAAGCCGCCAAAGTGGCCGATGTGGTGATGATTCTGGTGGCCGACCACATCCAGGGCGATCTGTACAACCACGAGATCGCGCCGCACATGACGGCCGGCAAGACGCTCATGTTCGCCCACGGCTTCAACGTGCACTTCGGCCAGATCGTAGCGGCCAAAGATGTGGATGTGTCGATGATCGCGCCCAAAGCTCCGGGCCATCGCGTGCGGGAGCTGTTCACCGAAGGCGTGGGCGTACCAGGTTTAGTTGCGGTGCACCAGAATGCCTCCGGCAAGGCGCTCGAGAATGCGCTGGCCTACGCGCTGGCGCTCGGTTGCCTGAAGGCCGGCGTGATAGAGACCACCTTTAAGGAAGAGACCGAGAGCGATCTGTTCGGCGAGCAGGCCGTGCTGTGCGGCGGCGTCAGCGAACTGATCCGCGCGGGCTTCGAGACGCTGGTCGAAGCCGGCTACGCGCCCGAGATCGCCTATTTCGAATGCCTGCATGAGCTGAAGCTGATCGTCGACCTGATTCAGGAAGGCGGCCTGGGCTACATGCGCTACTCGGTTTCGGATACGGCCGAGTA
>DOZZ01000022.1:24833-25057 GCA_003517725.1 Bryobacterales bacterium
GTCGTGACGGATGCCACGCGGCAGGAAATGCGCAAGATCCTGGCGGAAGTGCAGTCGGGCGAGTTTGCGCGCCAGTGGATCGCCGAGAACAAGGCCGGCCGCGGCAAGTTCCTGGCCATGCGCGAAGCCGCCAAGGAGCAGCCGCTCGAGACCGTGGGCCGCGAACTGCGCGGCATGATGACCTTCCTGAAGAAACGCAAGGAAGAAGGCGTGCCGCAGGAGCA
>DOZZ01000022.1:25298-25657 GCA_003517725.1 Bryobacterales bacterium
ATAACGACGTTCGACACGACGCTTCGAGACGGCACGCAGGGTGAATCGGTCTCGTACTCGGTGGAGGACAAGCTGCTGATTGCCCAGAAGCTGGACGACCTGGGCATCGATTACGTGGAAGGCGGCTGGCCCGGTTCGAATCCGCGCGACAAAGAGTTCTTCGAGCGCGCCAAAGACCTGCGCCTGAAGCATGCCCGTCTAACAGCGTTCGGAGCGACACGTCTGGCTCGCAACCCGGTGCACGAAGACCGCAGCATTCTGGCCCTCGTAGCGGCCGAAACCCCCGTGGTGGCGGTGTTCGGCAAGAGCTGGGACCTGCACACGCGCCGCGCGCTGGGCATCACCGAAGAGCAGAATCT
>DOZZ01000022.1:25700-26530 GCA_003517725.1 Bryobacterales bacterium
TGCGACACCAACGGCGGCACGGTCACGGCCCGCTTGCAGGAGATCTTCGCCGACGTGCGTCGGCGTTTCGACGGTGTTCTCGGCATCCATCCGCACAACGATTCCGACATGGCCGTGGCCAACGCCATCGCCGCCATCGAGCAGGGCGCGACGCACGTGCAGGGCTGCCTGAACGGCTACGGCGAGCGCTGCGGCAACGCAAATCTGGCGTCCATCATCGCGATTTTGGAACTGAAGCTGGGACACTCGACCATTGGCGCCGAGAAGCTGGCGTCGCTCACGGCGGTGTGCCGCTACGTGGCCGAACTGGCCAATCTGCCGCTACGCCGCGACCAGCCTTTCGTGGGGGCGTCGGCCTTCGCGCATAAGGGCGGCGTGCACGTCAGCGCGGTGATGAAAGACTCGTCGACCTACGAGCACATCGCGCCCGAAGCAGTGGGCAACCGCCAGCGCGTGCTGGTGAGCGATCTCTCGGGCCGCGGCAACGTGCTCTACAAGCTGCAGCAGCACGGCCTGGCCGAGCGCCTGAGCGAAGAAGCGCGGCGCGAACTGCTCGAACGCATCAAAGAAATGGAGTACCTGGGCTACGACCTCGAAGCCGCCGAGGGCACCTTCGAACTGCTGGTGCGGCAGGCGCTCAATCCAGGCCGGCACCTCTTCGATGTCGAAGGCTACGAAGTCGTCATCAAGTCGGGCGGCACCGGCGCCCGCGCGGTGGCGACGGTGAACCTCGCGGCTCAGGACGGCATCCACTCGGCCACGGCCACGGGCAACGGCCCGGTGCACGCGCTTGATGTCTGCCTGCGCAAATGCCTGGCGCCCTTGTATCC
>DOZZ01000022.1:26710-30554 GCA_003517725.1 Bryobacterales bacterium
TTGGTGGAGTGGTCGGATCATCGCAAAACCTGGTCCACCGTAGGCGTCTCGGACGACGTAATCGAGGCCAGTTGGAACGCGCTGCTGGACGCCATCCGCCTGGAACTAATGCGCATCAACGAGAGCGACGACTCAATCGAAAAAGCGCTAGAAGATTACTGCTGGGGCGTCTGATCGCAGCGTAGATTCCCAGTCGCCCCAGGGGCTCCGGACGTGCCCCACCGGGACCTTCGGCTCTGTATAGCCTTCCAGACCGTCGCGCTTGAGGTATGCCGCGGCGGGCAGGAATTCGTCGTGAAGCCGTTCGAGCCATCGGTCCAGTTCGCGTTCCAGGCGGGCCTGTGTGCCACGCGCCGCCGGGTGTCCGCACAAATTCTTCTTTTGATACGGGTCGCGCATATTGTCATAGAGCAACCATGGACCGTGGATGGATCGAACGTAAGTGTGGCCGTGAGTGCGCACGCCGCGGTACTCCGCGAAGCCATACCGGCGCGCTTCGGTGATCGGCACGGGAAGCCCGATGAACGCCGATGCGCTGGTATCGGCGGCGCCGTCGAGCAGCGGCCGCGAAAAATCCGTCCCTTGAACGCCCGCTGGAATGGGAATGCCGCACAATCCGAGCAGCAGCGGCATGCTGTCGGGAGCATTCGATAAAAACGAGACACGCCGCCCGCGGCGGCCGAATCGGCGCGGATAGCGCAGCAGAAACGGGACGCGCACCGATTCTTCCCAGGGATACAGCTTGGTGGTCAGGTCCTGCGAGTAGAGCATGTCGCCATGATCGGAAGTGAACACCACCACGGTGTCTTCAGCGGCGCCGGAAGCGTCCAGGGCCGCCAGCAATTTTCCCAGGCACGCATCCAACGCCGCGATGTGCGCGTAGTAGCCGCGCAGAGCGGTTAGCGCCTTTTCGCGGGCGCTCGCGGGTACGTTGGGGCGCAGCAGTAACTCGCGTCCCGCGTAAAGTTGCCGGAACGGTGCCGGCGCCGTGTCGTAAGGAAAGTGCGGCGGCCCGAACGAGATGGTCAGGAAGAAGGGCTCGCTGGCGCGGGCCTGGCGGGAGATGAATTGGCAGGCGTCCGCGGTCTGCGCTGCCGCGTCGTAGCCGGGCCAGTATTTGGGCTTGGGATCGTTGCCGTCGTAATAGAGCGAGTGGTTGTAATCGTGCGTGCACTCGCAGGCTTTCCAGTAGTCGAAACCGAAGCGCTTCTCCGGCGGTATGTAGGCAAGGCGGCGTCCGTAATGGCCATCGGGGCTGCCATAAAGGTGCCACTTGCCGATGTAACCGGTGCGGTAACCCGAGCGGGCAAAACACTGGCCCAAGGTGGCGTCTTTCGGCTCGAGAGGCACGTCGTTGATGTAGACGCCGTTGGTCAGCGGATACTGGCCGGTCATGAGGCTGGCGCGCGAGGGACAACACACCGGACACCCCGAGATGGCATTTTCGAAGTTGACGCTTTCGCCTGCCAGCCGGTCGAGCGCGGCGGTTTTTACGTTGGCGTCGCCGGAGTAGCCGGTGGCCTGCGCCCGCCATTCGTCGGCCAGAACGAGCAGGACATTCGGACGCGTCCGCGCGGCGCGAGCCACCGCCGGAGCGAGCGCGCCGGGGACGCCCTTCAGAAACCCGCGCCGGCTGATGTCAGTGATTCCTGGCACTCTCACCGATGGTCTTATTACTGCGTCCAGTTTGCAACAGGCCGGCTTGTTGCAGAGTCACGTAAGGTAGCGCCACGGTCGCGACGTACAGCGGATTATTGTGCTTGCCCGTGTCGGGATTAAACCACTCCCAGGCTTCGTGCTCCCGCAAAAATTGAATGTAGTCGCGCCCCATGTCCCGAGCCGCCGCCTCATCCACGGTGTTGATCGCCGCGATGTACCAGCCCGTGGCTGTGCCCCAGTAGCCGCCGTTTTGATATTCTCCTCGCGGACTCAGCGTCACCTGCCATGCGTCGTCCGAAAGAATATGCCGGACGCATCCCTCACGTACCGCCGTCTTCTCGCGGTAGGCCCGGGCGAGGCTCAGCGCCACGGTGCGCGCGGTCTCCGGGTCGACCGCGCCACTGTACACCGCAAAGGCGCTGCCCCAGACGTCGGGCTGGTTGCCCACTCCCGTCGCCGAGTAGAGCCAGCCGGCGTGCAAGAAGGCCGGCGCAATCGCCTGCCGGATGCTTGCGGCCTCCTTTTCGAAGGCTTTGGCCTTGCGCGGATTACCGGCGGCCCGGAACAGTTCGGCCAGCTCCCGCGCGGCCGTGAACCTGAGAATCGACGGGAACAGCAGCTTGCCGCTTTTAGACTCGGCGTCGCAAAAACCGAAATCTTTGGCATTCTCGGTGTCGATATCGCCCGCGACGCACAAGCCGGACTTCGGATCGACCGGCGCCACGCGATAAGCGCGTTCGCACAATTTCAGAAGCCGCATGCGGCCAAACGCCGTTGTCATTTTCTTCTTCAGCAGAGCGGTGTTGCCCGACATTTTTGAGTGTTCGTACACGGCCTGGATGAAATAGAAATGATCGTCCAGCGGCGGATATTTGCCCCAGGGCGCGCCGCCCTGTTTGCTGCCGGTCTCCAGGCTGCCGGGATAAAAGGTTGCCCTGCCATCGAAGTTGATATGATCCGGCAGCGCGTACGCGGGAACCACCACGCCGGGACGGACGTGCCAATCGCGATTGCGAATGACCGAGCACATCAGGCGGATCCAGTCTTCCAGGTCGCTCACCGAAACCAGATCGCTGCCCAGCATCATCACCGCGTCGCGCACCCAGAACGCCGGATAGCCCATGTTGCCGCCGGGCACATGCATCACGTAGGGCGTGCGGTTCGTGCCGCCCGGCGCCAGGCGAGCTGAGGCGACGATGCGGCGGGCCTGATCGTGAAGAAAAGCGGCGTCGGAATCGGAAAGCACCGGCTGCGCGGACGCGGCCGCCACAGTGAGCGCGGCAGCCAGGGCCGCCAGCGGCGCAAGGGTTGTCATGATTGTTAAAACCGGGCGCTATTTCTTCTCTACGTCCTTTCGCCACTGCTGCACTAAAGTCTGCAGGTTGTCCACGATTTCAGGATGTTGGCGCCTCACATTGATCTTTTCGCCAGGATCGGAAGCAAGATGGGACAGGAAAACGGCATCGTCGCCGGTAAGCGGCTTATTGCCTGCCGGCGTGCCGTCATGCACCACGCCATTCAACACCAGTTTCCAATCTCCTTTTCGGATTGCCAGTTGAGGACCTTCGGCCCACGCTACGTATTCGTGGCGGGTAGCCGCGCCCTCCGTCAGGATGGGCCACATGTCGCGGCCATCAAGCGTGCGGTCGGCGGGCAGCGCGGCCCCCGCGATACGGCACAGTGTAGGGAAGATATCGGCGGTCATGACTACTTCGGAAACCGTCTTGCCCGCCGGGATGCGGCCCGGCCAGCACACCAGGCCCGGAACATGCATGCCGCCATCGAAGGTGCTGAATTTATAGCCGCGAAACACGCCGTTTTTCCCCGCCGTGGCCGGCTGCTGATTAAGGCCGGCGCGCTTCTCCGTCGTGGCGCCATTGTCTCCCAGCAAATAAATAAGAGTGTTGGAGGTTTGGCCGGTGCGTTCGAGAGCCGCCAACATCCGGCCAATGGCGTCGTCGGCCGCCGACAGCATGGCCGCGTACATCTGCCTCTCTTTAGGCAGATGAGGGAAACGCTCCACGTATTTTAGCGGCGCGTGCATGGGGTAATGCACGGCGTTGAATGCTGTATAGAGAAAGAAGGGCTGGCGCCGCGGCTTGGCGATGAAATTCGACGCTTCCTCCCCGAAACGCTCCGTCAGATATTGGCCATCTTCGAAAACTTCTTCGCGATTACGCCAAAG
>DOZZ01000022.1:30728-31106 GCA_003517725.1 Bryobacterales bacterium
AGTAATAATCGAAGCCGTGCGCATTGGGCACGCTATCCGGTGTGCTGCCCAAATGCCATTTGCCGATCAGCGCCGTTTGGTAGCCCGCGCCTTTCAACTGCGCCGCGATTGTGATTTCGGTGGGCGCCAACGCGCTTCCGTTGCCCGGCACGCCGGCGCGAAGGGGGCAGCGTCCTGTCATAAGGGCGGAACGGGCGGGCGCGCAGACGGGCGCGTTCGAATACCAGTTCGACAGCACCGTTCCGGTGCGCGCCAATCGGTCGATGTTAGGCGTCAACAGGTCCGTAGCGCCCAGATAGCCCAGGTCGGAGACGCCTAGATCGTCCATCAGAATCACGATGATGTTGGGCTGTTTTTGCGCCGGCGGCTGGGCGCGGG
>DOZZ01000022.1:31242-32187 GCA_003517725.1 Bryobacterales bacterium
GTGGGCTGCGACTCCACGGGGACGCGAGTTTTTTCGACCCTGCGTTGGCCCGGGGCGAAGTAGAGTTGAGCGTCACCCGACGGCGATGGGCCGCGGCGGACTTGATTGCGCCAGTTTTTATGATGAACATCTTGTGAACCGGACTCCAAGACGACCTGGAGCAATGAAGCGGAATTCTCCAATGCACGTCCGTGTGGCGCGGGTCATCGGGGTTCGTGGCCTGCGACTGCCCGGGGGTGGGGAACACTCGATTGGCAGGGTTCCCGGCGTAGATTTTCGAAAACCCCACACTTTAAATCATTGAAACGATTACAACTCTCTCGCCACTAACCGAACTAGAAACCATCACCCGCTATAAAGCCCCTCCGGGGACATAGCGGTTCTTTTTCGCAGCTTTGATGCGAAAAAGGAGCTTTGTCCCCTCCCCACCGAGCCCGCCAGCAGTGACGCCGATCTAAAATCCCACCCCAAAACCGTTTTCATCCCCCGTTGCCGCACCCCGCGGCGAACAATTCACGTAGGAAGCCAATTTTTTGGAGATTTGAGGCGGTATTCCAGTTCATGGAGAGCGAGGGAGTAGGAGCGTTCGAGCGTCTTCTGGTAGCGGGCGAGCTTGCTGATGGTGTTGCCGCGCTCGCTATCCCGGATGTAGGCCTCGGCGATGGGGTCGTCATCGAGGGGCACGGGCTGGGGGTCGGGCTCTGTGTCAGGCTGGAGATCACGCTCAGGATCGGAGTCGGGGCGACCTTTCATGAGCATGCCACGAAGAGGGGTGAGGCTTTGGGTGAAATTGTCGTCGCGGACCGCGGCGCTTTGGTGGGCGGAGAGGATGCGCGTCTCGAGCAAGGCGAGGCGCTTGAGACGCCAGGCCGCGAGGCCCCTGCGGGCCACGAGGAAATACTGAATTTCGCTGGCGGGCCGGCAGAGGGTAAGTCTCGCGGGGGG
>DOZZ01000022.1:32366-32659 GCA_003517725.1 Bryobacterales bacterium
GGCGCCGTGCTTGAGTGAGTTGCGAGAAGCGCGGTCTTTGCCCTAAATGGTACGGGGGTCGGTGCTGCGTGATCTACGCTTGGTAGGATTGAAAGAGGGCCGATAGCAATGAAATACCCGGCAACATCACACGGATCGCCACCGCCGGTAACGGGCAACGGCTCTGTCGATCGGGCCACGCTTGAACTGCTTGCCAGCTGGCGGGCACAGGATGCTACGACTGACCCGGAGCAGATCCGCGCCGCCGAGCAGGAACTCGCCGATTTCAAAAAGAGGATGAATGAAAGCCGGGC
>DOZZ01000022.1:32851-34723 GCA_003517725.1 Bryobacterales bacterium
TGAAGTACTGGCCGTCACTGAATGGATCTCCCGCGGCATTTTGAGCGGAAGCCGAGTGGTGGTTCCGGCCATCGTCTACTACGAACTGAAGCGCGAACTTCTGAGGGCGAACAAGAGTTTCGGCGTGGCACGGCTTGACGCTTTCGTAGCGGCCACCCCAGGGCGCTACCTTCCGCTCGCGGATGAGGCCTTGCGGCTCGCGGCCGATCTCTGGGCAAGAGCGAGGCAGCAAGGACATGCGACGGCCGACTCAAAGGCACTCGACATTGATGTCATCATCGCGGCGCAGGCACTGTCTTTTCCAGCCGCATCCGAGGTAACCGTTGCGACTAGCAATCCGAAACACCTGGCGCAATTTGTTCCCGCAAAGAACTGGAGCGAGATCGGATTCTGAGCCGGTGCACAGGTAGTCTATCTGGCCTACGTCCGTTTTCCTGGATGGCGGGTCCTAGCGGTCCCTAGCGGTCCCGTAATGCGGACCTCGGGCGGTTCACTGTCGACACGGCTCATGTCGATCATCAACCGGGTCGGGTCGCGCGTAGAGGTGAAAGTCCGGGTGCGACGGGCAGAACCAGTCGGGCACGAGGTGACGGCTTAAGGGGAGGGACGGCCCGCTTGGCGAAGGTCGAGTTTGTCGGCCCGCAAGACCAGCTTTCTTTCGGCCTTGACAGCAGGCATCCTTAATGGACAATTGAACAGATGGCTCGCCGTTTTCTGACCATTACCGGCATTGCTCTCATCGCGGGGCTGATCGGGTTGCTTGCGTACCGCGCGCGCGTCAACCATGCTCAACCGACCAAAGCTAACGATCCGCACAGCGCGCCCATCCTGATACCCGGCATTCAGGAGCCGGAGGAGATGCGGGCGGAGCCGATTCCGGCCGCCGTACTCACTCCGCCCGAGCGCATGCTGGGCGATGCGATGCAGCAAGCTGGCAATAAGGGTGAACCGGCCGCTCTCCGGCCAGCACTCGACCGCATCCTCGCGAAGTTTCCGGATTATTCGGACGGCTACGTAATGCGGCTCGGCTCGCTGTGCGATGGCACCGACCGGGCGGCTATTCTTTCCGACATCAACAATGCACTCAAATATGTCAGCAACTCCCGGAGCGGCAAGGACTCGTCAGGCTCGCTACTTTCCATGCGGGCGAAGGTCGCGCACAGCAATGGCGACGACTCCGCTGCCATGGAAGACCTGGACAAGGCCATCCATGCCAACCTCGCCGATGCCGCACAGTTCGTCAACAGCGGGGCCATAGCGCCGGAGAAAAGCGCTTCGGCATGCACATGGACCCTGCCAGAAATGGACGCGCTCGTGCAGCGCTTCCCGAACGATTACCGTACGCATCTGCTCCGTGGGCTCTACTACGCCTTCTTTGTCCAGTGGAACGAAGGGTCGATCAAACCCGCAATTGATAACCTTCGCAAGGCGGGTGAGATGAATACCGTCACGCCCTTGCCGCATTTTTTCACCGCCCACATGCTCAATAGAGCCTTCTCGCTCAAGCGACTGGGCATGTCCGGTGCGCAACGCCAGGACCTCAACCGCGTGATTCTCGGCGAGCTTAACAAGGCCCTGACGCTTGACCCGAACCTCCTGCCGGCGCTCAGTGATCGAGCGGAAGTATATTTCGAATTGAAACAGTTCCAGCAGGCCGTTCCCGATTACGACAAGATCCTCACCCTCAATCCGACGGACGCCGGCGCGTACAACGACCGCGCCTTGGCGAAAGTGCAGCTCGGTAATACGTACGACGCCATTTCAGATTTTGGCAAGGCGATCGAAAACAAGAAGCGCGAGCTACAGCAATCGAGCAGCTACGAGAATCGCGCCGAAGCCTACTTGAAGACACTCTTGTCCAAAACAGCTTTT
>DOZZ01000195.1:0-2274 GCA_003517725.1 Bryobacterales bacterium
TCGGTCCATTCATGCACACTTTGAGGAGCCCGGCTGCTCCCCGGCGCCCCAAGACTCTGGTAACTTTCAAGCCAACCGCCGGCCAACCGGCGGGAACCGCGCTTTACATGAATTCTAAACAGTGGTCGGTTTTCTCGATACCCGCTCTCATCGCTCTCATCTTTGCTCTATGCCTGCCGGCGGACGCCGGCGCGGCGGTCCATCGTAAACACAAACGGGGCCCCTCCGCTGCCGCTCGAAAAAGTTCCGGACGGCGCGCCAGGCCGGTGCGCGTTTCGCGCGTTTCCGGCTCCCGCCGCCGGCATCGCGGCCGGGCCGTAGTCGCGGCCACGGGTGCCGTCTCCACCGGCATCGTGCTGGGCCACAACTACTCCGGCCCCTGGACCGTTCCGACCTACGCCGACTCCACCGCGGGCGACAACGTGGATGGCGAAGACCTGGTGGTCCGCCGCGCCGCCGTCGACGCCTTGGGCCCTTATAACGGCACCATCGTGGTAGACGATCCCAACACCGGCCGCATCCTCACCATGGTCAACCAGAAGCTGGCGTTGGGCGAAGGCTTCCAGCCCTGCTCCACGGTAAAAGTGTCGGTGGCCTTGGCGGCCCTGCGCGAAAAGGTGGTCGAGCGCACCAGCACCATCCAACTGACTCGCCGGCTCCATATGGGATTGACCCAGGCGCTGGCCAAATCGAACAACTACTACTTTGCTAACCTCGGCCTCAAGCTAGGCTATGACCGCGTGGCGCGCTACGCCAAGCTCTTCGGCTACGGCGAGAAGGCCGGCTGGAACATCGCGGGCGAACAGCCCGGCTCTTATCCCTCGGGGCCGCCTGCTAATGGTGGCGTCGGCATGCTCACCAGCTTCGGCGAAGAAATTCACCAGACCCCGCTGCAGCTGGCTGGGTTGATCACGGCGGTGGCTAACGGCGGCACGCTCTACTACCTGCAATATCCGAAGACGTCGCAAGAGCTGCAGTCGTTCACGCCCAAGGTGAAGCGCCAGCTGGATATCAAGGACCTCATCGATGACGTCAAGCCCGGCATGCAGGGAGCCGTCGAGTTCGGCACCGCCCGCCGCGCCAAGCAGGACGAACCCATCTTCGGCAAGACCGGCACATGCAGCGAAGGCCACACCCATCTGGGCTGGTTCGGATCGTTCAACGACGCGGGCCGCAACAAGCTGGTAGTGGTGGTGCTGCTGACTGGAGGGCGCCCCTCCATCGGCCCTATGGCAGCCGGAGTAGCAGGCGACGTCTACCGCCGTCTAAACCAGCAAAACTACTTCATGAAGACGGCAACCGCCCTGCCGGCGACGTTCATGGCTCCCGAATTCGCGACGAAGTAAGAAACGGTCAGAAGCCTAAGACATTCAAAGCTCAAGCTGCCTCATGTGGGGCAGGTTTCAACCTGCAGCGGGCTTCAGCCCGCCTTTCCAAGCGCCGGAAATCCAAAAAAGGGCGGAGCCCCAGGCTCCGCCCTTTGTCCTTTCTGCTCTTCGGCTCTTACCGCGCCGCCGCCTCCGCCAGCGCGCCGGCATTCCTGAGTTCCGCCGCCTTATCGGTAGCCTCCCACGAGAACGTCGCTTCCGTCCGTCCAAAGTGTCCGAATGCCGCCGTCGCCTGGTAAATCGGCCGCCGCAGATTCAGATGCTCGATGATGCCCTTCGGCGTTAGCGGGAACGTCGCGCGGATCAGCTCCGTCATGCGCGCTTCCGGCAACGTGCCGGTGCCGAACGAATTGACCATCACCGAAACCGGTTCGGCCACGCCGATGGCATACGCCAGCTGCACTTCCACTTTGGTAGCCAGACCCGCGGCCACCAGATTTTTAGCGATATAGCGCGCCATATAGCAAGCCGAGCGATCCACCTTTGTCGGATCTTTGCCCGAGAACGCGCCGCCGCCGTGACGGCCCATGCCGCCGTACGTGTCGACGATAATTTTGCGGCCCGTCAGTCCCGTATCGCCGTGGGGTCCGCCTACTACGAAACGGCCGGTCGGGTTGATGTGGTACTTGGTGTTGGCGTCCACCATGTCCCGCGGAAGCACGGCGTCGATCACGTGCTCGCGCACTTGTTCGCGCAGATGCTCGGTCAGCGCAGTGTCGTGATGCTGCGTCGAAAGCACCACGGCATCGATGCGCGCCGGTTTGCCGTTCACGTATTCGACGCTGACCTGGCTCTTGCCGTCGGGCCGCAGGAAATCGAGCAGCCCCGAGCGCCGCGCCTCAGAAAGACGCCGCGCCAGCTTGTGCGCCAGCATGATCGGCAGCGG
>DOZZ01000195.1:2442-6295 GCA_003517725.1 Bryobacterales bacterium
GATCGGCAGCGGCATCAGCTCCGGCGTCTCGTCGCACGCGAAGCCGAACATCAGGCCTTGGTCGCCGGCGCCGCCCGGATCCACGCCCATCGCAATGTCGGGCGACTGCGACTGGATCGCGTTCAGCACCCCGCAGGTCTTGAAGTCGAAACCGAAGTCCGCATCGGTGTACCCAACGTGCTCGATGGTGCGCCGCACAATGGTCGGAACGTCCACGTAGCAGTTGGTGGTGATCTCGCCCGATACCACGCAGATTCCGGTGGTCACCAGCACTTCACAGGCAACCCGCCCGTTGGGATCCTGCGCCAGGACCGCGTCCAGCACGGCGTCCGAGATCTGATCCGCGATCTTGTCCGGGTGGCCTTCGGTTACCGATTCAGAGGTAAAGAGATGTCGTTGCGCTTCTGCCATGAATGCTCCTGATCTGAGTTGAATAAATTTGACGGTCGCGTTCGGGTAAGGACATCCATCGCTAGGGAAGATTTGGCTGAATGAAGGCTCACCGCAATGTCTTGAATCTTAAATTTTACTACAACCGCTCCACCCGCTGCCTTTGACTTCTCGCCCGTGCTTCTGCTATACAATTCCCACGACTCCAAAGGTGAGCGCCAGCATGCCACCCAAAAAACGAGCGGAAACCGCGACGGCTGTCCTGAAGAAAAACGCCGGTAAAGTTAAGGTCATGAGTGTGCCGGCCAGTGCACAGGTTATCCAGGAAAGTGATTCCGAGCGCCAGATGAAGTTGTACGAACAGGCGATCCGGGCCTTTCGAGCACAGAGTTTCGAAGAAGCGCGCCATCTGTTTGAAGAGGTGGCGGCCGGCCCTCGCGGCCCTGTGGCGCACACTGCCCGGCTGCACGTGACCATCTGCGAACGCCGCTCGTGCCAGCCGGACCTGACGCTCGAGTCCGCCGAAGATCACTACAACTATGCCGTGGTGCGCATCAACGCCGGCGATCTCACTACTGCGCGCGAACATTTGCAGCTGGCCCGCAATGGAATTGCCACCGGTGACCATGTGTATTATGCGCTGGCGGCCTGCGATGCGCTCAGTGGCGATGCCGACGCCGCTTATGAGAATCTGAAGCGTGCCATTGAGATCGACCCGCGCAACCGGATCAGCGCGCGCCAGGACCCTGATTTCGCGAGTGCCAGTCAAACTCCGTTGTGGCAGCAGTTGCTGTATCCGGAAAAAAGCAATCTGTTTTAAGGCGTGTTCTTGAACGCGTCAGGCCCGCTGCGGGTGGTGGCGATCGGCGGCGGCACCGGGCTCTCGGCACTCCTGCACGGCCTCAAGCGTTATGCCCGGCCCGGGCCCATTCGCGTCAACATCACGGCCATCGTCACGGTCACCGATGACGGCGGCAGCTCCGGCCGGCTGCGGCGCGACTTCGACGTGCTGCCGCCGGGCGATATCCGCAATTGCCTGGTCGCCCTGAGCGAAGATGAAGCCCTGCTCTCGCGCCTGTTCCAATACCGCTTCGAGAGCGGCCGCGGCCTGAAAGGCCACAGCTTCGGAAACCTGTTTCTGACCGCGCTGACCCACATCACCGGCGACTTCGCGGAGGCCGTCAAGCAATCGGCCGAAGTGCTGGCCGTAGCCGGCCACATCTATCCCTCGACCGCTTCCAACGTAGTCATCGAAGCCACGCTGGCCGACGGCAGCACCGTTTGTGGCGAAACGCTCATCAGCCGCAGCAGCCAGTCCATCCGCGAGATCCGTTTGCAGCCGCGCCGCGCGCGACCATTGGCCGCCGCGCTGGACGCCATTCGCCAGGCGGACCTGATTACGCTCGGACCCGGTTCGCTGTTCACCAGCGTTATTCCCAACCTGCTGGTCAGGGGCATCTCGGGCGCCGTGCGCGACTCCCCGGCGCTCAAAGCTTATTTCGTCAACCTGATGTGGCAGCCTGGAGAGACCAGCCGCTTCCTTGCGTCCGACCACGTCCGCGCCATTCACCAGCACGCGCGCGGCCCGCTCATCGACGTGGCCGTCATGAACTCCGCCGTCGTGCGCCAGGCGACGCGCCGCCGTTATGCGCGGCATCAGGCTGAACCCGTGGTCAACGATCCCGACCTGATCCGCGGCATGGGGATCGACGTCGTGATGGAAAATCTGCTGATGGACGATAAAGTGGTGCGCCATGATCCACAGGCCGTGGCGGCCATCGCCCTCAAGCTCGCGCGTCAGGGACGGCGGGCAAGGAAACGGAGAATAGAAGATGCGAACTGATGTCACGGTGGTGATCCTGGCCGCGGGCCAGGGCACCCGCATGCGTTCCAGACGCGCCAAGGTGCTGCACCATGCCGGTGGCCGGGCGCTGATCGAACACGCCGTGGATACCGCGCTTCAGGTAACGGCCGCTGAAAACGTGTTCGTCGTGTTGGGCCACCAGGCCGTTGAAGTCGAGGCCGCCGTTGCGGCGCGCGGCGTGCGCTTCATCCAGCAAGCGGAGCAGAAGGGCACCGCGCATGCGCTGCTGTGCGGCGAGGCCGTAATTCCCGCGCGCACCGGACACCTGGTAATTTTCTACGGCGACTGTCCTCTGATTCGGCCCGAGACGCTGCGTACATTAATAGATCGGCAGTCGCAAGGCGCTGGCGGCGGGACCATGATCACCACTTTGCTCGATGATCCACATGGCTACGGCCGCGTAGTGCGCGATGCTGCCGGCTCCGTCGAGGCCATCGTCGAGCAGAAGGCCGGGACGCCCGAGCAACTGGCCGTCCGCGAGATCAACGCCGGCGTTTACGCTTTCGATGCCGGGCTCTTCTGGCGCTACATCCACGATATTCGCCCCGACAACCCAGCGCAGGAATACTACCTGACCGACATCGTGGGCCTGCTGATCGCCGCGGGCCATCCCGTCGGAGCCGTGGTGGCCGGCGACTCCGCCGAATTGCTGGGCATTAACAACCGTGTCGAACTCGCGGGCGTTGACCGCATTTTTCGCGAGCGCAAAGTCCGCGACCTGATGCTCTCGGGCGTCACCATCGAAAAACCCGAGACTGTAACGATCGATGCCGCCGTCGAAATCGGCATCGACACCGTGATCGAGCCGTTCGCGCAAATTCTGGGCGCCACCCGCATCGGCGAGAATTGCCGCATCGGCGCGTGCAGTATCGTGACCGATTCAGAACTGGCGGACCATGTCATCATCGGCGCCTTCACCATCGTGGCCACCTCAAGCGTGGGCGAGCACGCGCACATCGGCCCCTACGCCCGGCTGCGTCTCGAGAACGAAGTCGCGGCGGGCGCCCACATCGGCAACTTCGTCGAATTGAAAAAAACCAAAGTCGGCGCGGGATCGAAGGCCAACCATCTGGCCTATCTGGGTGACGCCTCTATCGGTGAAGGCGTCAACATCGGGGCCGGCGCCATCACTTGCAACTACGATGGCCTGCGCAAACACGGCACCACCATCGGCAACCGCGCCTTCATCGGCAGCAACTCCACGCTGGTGGCCCCGCTGCGGATTGGCGACGGCGCGTATGTGGGCGCGGCATCCATTATCACGGAGACGGTTCCGGATGACGCGTTGGCCATCGGACGCGCACGGCAGGAGAACAAGGAAGGATGGGCCGCGCGCCATCGCAAACGCAAGTGACGCTTAGCGCTTGACGATGACTTCGCGGAGGTTCTCGCGCGTCAGAAAGAACTTGACGCTGTCGAACTGGCTGAACAGCTTTTCCAGGCTGCGGTTATTGAAAAGCTGCGCCTGTTTGCGTGTCCCGCGCTGGCTCAGAATCAGGTTTTTGGAGTCCTGAATCCGAAAAGTGGTGGCCGGCACCGTGGTCATCTTGTCGTCGGAATTGAAAAACGCCAGCATGTAGCTGCGCGGCCGGACGATCC